>ONHF01000031.1 GCA_900317555.1 uncultured Lachnospiraceae bacterium
TACGCGGGAGCGTATCACCGAGGAGCGGCGCAATCAGTTCCAGGATGATCCGACAAAAATCAAAACAAAGGAAGAAGGCTTTGGCAGGCAGCTTCACGCTTGCCTGAAAGATAAGTACTGGATCATGTTCATCCTTCTGATCATGGTCTATCAGATACTCAACGCGTTAAAAAGCGTATCACAGGTATATTATGCGGGCTGGGTCGTACATGGTAATTCCTATGGGAATTATGCGGCCATTCAGGCAAAATTCACGATGGTCGCGATGGCTCCGATGGGACCGATGCTCTTTGTTGTCGTGCCGATGATTAAGAAATTCGGACGCAGGAAGATGATCATTCTGGGCGGTATCTTAGCGTTTGTCGGCTCGACGGCTGCTTTCTTCAGTGCCGGAGACAGTACATTGATCGTTTATCTCGGCACGGCGTTTTCCGGCGTCGGCGGCATGTTTTACGTCTATACGATGATGAGCTATCTTGGAGATGTCATCGATCATGTGGAATATAACAAGGGAATACGGTGCGAAGGTATGACGGCCGCTCTGGTTGGTTTTGTACATTCACTCTCCAACGGCGTTGGACTGGGGATATTTAATCTCGGCCTTATGCTTTTCAAATACAGAACGCCGGAAAAAATCGGCGTACTGGAAAACGGCGTTGCGCAGTTCGCAGACCAGAATACCGTGGCAGTCACATGGATCAACTTCAGTTATCAGGGCGCCATTGCATTGACAGGTCTTCTGTTTGTTGTACTGTTCGTGTTCTTCTTTGACATCGACAAGATTATGCCCAAGATTACAAGAGAGCTCGAAGACCGCAAGAAAGCGGAATGTGCGGCACAGGGGATTGAGTACATTCCTTCCGAAGAGCTGCAGCGAATCGAGGTCGCAGAGCAGAAGGCGGAGGCGGAGCGCAACCGCGTTGCCGAGCTCAAGGCGCGCTGCGAGAAGAAGGGCCTTGATTTTGAGGCCGAGAACAAGAAGTATCTGGACAAGCTCGCCCGCAGACATGCCAGAAAACGCAGACATAAGACGAAGAATCCGCTCTGAAGGATGGTTTGACACTTGTAAAATACGGGCGGCGGAGAAGTGACCGCCACCGGAGTGCGGAATGATATGGCAACATAGAAAGGCGAATTTCATAAATGAACTGGTGGACAAATTATCCGTGGAGAATGATACAGACAAATCTGCGGGAAACCGATATGGAGGATATCAATGCGGAGGAATACGCAAAGGATCTTGCGGATTTCGGCGCGACAGTGGTGCTGCTCAATGCTGCCGGCATTATCGCAAGCTATGATACCAAACTGGATTTTCAGACGAAATCCGCGTATCTGCATGCGGATTCTCTCTCGCAGATCATTGACGCCTGCCATAAAAGAGGCATCCGGGTCATCGCGAGGACTGATTTTTCAAAGGTCCGCTCTGAACTCTATAAAAAGCATCCGGAATGGGCTTACCGCACTAAGGACGGAAACATTGTAAGCTATAACGGCGACGTCCATGTCTGCCCGAACGGCGATTATCAGCAGAAGTATATGTTTGAAATCCTGAAGGAAGTTCTCGGACGTTTCCCGTTCGACGGCGTCTTCTGCAACATGTCCGGTTTTCTTGTTCTGGACTACAGCGGAAACTATTACGGTCCCTGCCACTGCGAGAACTGTCAGAAAAAGTTCAGGGAGCAGTTCGGTCTCGAGATTCCGGACAAAGATGAGCCGGGAAATCCTGTTTACATGCGTTACACCGCATTCAAGAACAGCTGCACGAAAGAGCACAAGCAGAGAATCTACAAAACTGTCAAGGCAATCCGACCGGATATCGCGGTCAACGGCTTTGACTACATCCGCTCGGAATCGAACACGGAAATCGGGAGAGCGCAGTGGATGTACAGCGCGTCCTCCAATTCGAGAATGACGTCCGGTCCGATGAAGGAACGCCCTGCCGACAATGCCTGTGTTGACTTTATCGGGTTCCGCTATCGTGACATTTCGGTTTCCCCACAGCTTGTCGCGCTCCGCCAGTGGCAGAATCTAGCCAACGCGGGAAGCGTGAGCCTTTACATCATGGGACGCCTCGACAACCATAAGGATATGTCGAGCTTCGGACCGACAAAGAAAGCCTTTGAATTTCATAAAAAGCATGAAGACATGTTCACGCACATGAAATCCGCCGCGAGGGTTCTGCTGACCCGCCCGCTCCCCCGGAATTATCCCGATCCGGAGTCGCAGGGGTGGGTGCGGATTTTAACGCACAGCCATATCCCGTTTGATGAAATCGAGCAGAAGGAGCTCTCGGCGCAGGTACTGTCCGGCAAGGATGTCCTGATTCTCGGAGAGAGCAGACGCCTTGACGACAAAACAGCTGCCCTGATCGACGCTTTCGCGGAAAACGGCGGAACCGTCATCGCGGATGGAGAGACCGGACTCATTTCCGCAGGGATGAAGCCTCTGGAGCGGCCTGTTTTGCAGTGCCTTGGCATTACATCGGTAAAACAGATCCGCCACGACTGCATGTCCTCGATGTACGAGATTCAGGACAGCGAAAAAGACGCATTTCCAAGGTGTGCGGAGACGCCCTATATTATGCCGGGAAGTGTTATTGTAACGCCCGGGGTAAGCGCTTCTTCCAAGGGATATATGAAGCTTGTCGGAGAGCATCCCTTCGGACCGCCCGAAAGATGCTTCTTCACGCAGGAAGATGTTACACCTGACGCTGGCGTTTTCGTGACGGCATACGGGAAAGGCAAAGGCATCTATTTGCCATGGAAATGCGGAACCGTATATTATAAAGAAGGGTATCAGAATACATTGTCCTTCGTGCAGGACGTTACGCCGATGGTGGAGCTGACCATGAACTATGCGGAGGAAAAGCTTCTGCTGCAGCTCGTGAATACCAGCGGCGTTTTCGGCAACAGCTATTTCGCGCCGGTTCCGGTCAGGGACATTCAGATCAGAATTCCACGGGAGTATCTGTTTCCCGGGACGCAGTGCAGCGCTGCAGCGCTGAACGGAGGAAACGCGTCTGCTTATTTGGAGGACGGCGCGGTCAGCATTGTTTTGGATCAGTTGAAGGATTATGAAGCAATCGTTATCGGATAACCGGAAAGGAGACGGAAGAATTATGAAAATCGGCTTTATCGGACTTGGAATTATGGGAAAGGCGATGGCGGTCAATCTTGCAAAGGCAGGCCATGACCTGTATGTTATGGATCACCATCAGGAGCATATTGACGCGGTAGCGGCTTTCGGCGGACACGCGTCGAACTATGCGGAAATCGGAGCGGAAACGGAAGTTGTGATCACGATGCTGCCGAATTCTCCGCAGGTAAAGGAAGTCATGCTCGGCGAAGAAGGACTTGGCGCGAAGATGCACGCAGGACAGGTATTCATTGACTGCAGCTCGATCAATCCGCTTGCGAGCAAGGAGATCGGCGCCGCGCTTGCAAAACGCGGAATTGAAATGCTGGACGCGCCTGTATCCGGCGGTGAACCCAAGGCGATTGACGGAACACTCTCGTTTATGGTTGGCGGCAGACAGGAAGTGTTCGACCGCTTTGTTCCGGTTCTGAAGCTGATGGGCTCCTCTGTTGTGCGCTGCGGAGATCTCGGCGCCGGCAACACGACCAAGCTTGCCAATCAGATTATCGTCGCGGCGAATATCGCGGCTGTAGCGGAAGGCTTTATGCTTGCGAAAAAGGCAGGCGTGAATCCGGAAACCGTCTTTGAGGCAATCCGCGGAGGACTCGCGGGAAGCACAGTCATGGATGCCAAGGGACCGATGATGCTGTCAAACAATACAAAGCCCGGTTTCCGCATCGATCTTCATATCAAGGACCTGAACAATGCGATTGATACCGCGCATGAAGTCGGCTCCCCGCTGCCTCTGACCTCGCAGACAATGGAAATGATGCAATATCTGAAAGCGAACGGAATGGAAAAGTGCGACCACAGCGCCATCGCAAAATACTATGAGCACATTGCAAACGAGAACCTTTACGACTGAATTATGTGCCTGACCTCAGGAACTGCCCCTTACAACGGATTTTTACAGGTGGTTTTTTCACTATGCCGGACTTTTCAGGAAGCTGCCCTTTTCAGCAGCGGCTCCGAGACCGTATGCCGGAAGAAATCAATCAGCGGCCCCATGAAAAAGGCTGTTACGATTGTGCCGATGCCGACCGCCGCGCCCTGCGACCATCCGATCAGCACACAGCACAAATCCAGTGTGATCCGGAACACCCGGAACGGAATCTTTTCGGAGTGCTCGGCCATGGTGATCGCGAGGGCGTCGTAGGTGGAAACGCCCAGATCTGCTGTATAATACAGTGCCGAAGAAAGACACATGACAACAATACCCACTGCGAGCATTGCAGCCCGCAGTGGGATTGTTTTATCCGGGAAAAGATACAGAAGCAGCTTTTCGCTGGCTTCTGCTATATATCCCAGAAGAAAGAGATTGATCAGTGTGCCGAGGCCGATCTTGCTGCGGTTTATGAAAAACACCAGAGCAAGCAATGCCGCGTTTAACAACATATACCAGGTGCCGAACGAGAGCGGAGTCCTGTTCCATATGCCGTGCGCGAAACACTGAAACGGATCGAGACCCAGCTCCGAATAGGAGAAAAAGCCGACCGCCACACCGGAAATGGATACACCCAGAATGCTCATGAGTATTCTGGCTCTGATTTTCCGCCTGCCGTACTCAGGCGCGGTCTGTCCTTGTGAAATGCCATTCATAGGCCTGATAGTCTCCTCCTTCATGCGGCAGCGGAAT
>ONHF01000030.1 GCA_900317555.1 uncultured Lachnospiraceae bacterium
TGTCACGCTGCGAACCGCTAAAAAGGACGTGGATGCATGCCGAATTCATTACTTTGCAAGAACCTCACCGGAGAAAGAGAAAACACAGATATTGCAGTTTATGTACCGGGACAGCCTGTATGACTACTATCAGGGGACGCTCTGCTTTCACCGGGTGGCGCGGTATCAGAAATACTATTTTGAGCTGACAGAAGGCGAAGAAATCTATTATCTGACCGCACAGGGGGTGCAAAGCAGTCAGCCGGAAGGCGGCTATTATGAATTCCTGTATGCCAACCGGACAGGTATTGTGGATCTGCCGGCATGGTCACAAGGACAGGTTTTCTATCAGATTTTTCCGGAGCGGTTCGCGAACGGAGACCCTTCCAATGATCCCGAAGGGGTAAAGCCCTGGGGGACTGCTCCTGACCGCGAAAACTACATGGGTGGCGATCTGCGGGGAATTCTGGAGCATCTGGATTACATCCGGGAGGTCGGCGCAGACTGCATTTATCTGAATCCGGTTTTCCGGGGCGACTTCAACCACAAGTACGCGACTACGGACTACTATCAGATTGATCCGGCGTTCGGGACGAATGAGGATTTTCGAAAACTGGTTGACGCGGTACACGAACGAGGAATGAAGATCATTCTGGACGGTGTATTCAATCACAGTGGAGTTCATTTTGAGCCGTTCCGGGATGTTTTGCAGAACGGTGAGAAGTCCCTCTACAGGGACTGGTTCTACCCGGAGATGTTCCCGATCGGCATCACACACCATGATTACGAATGCGTTGGAGCTTACAAGTACATGCCGAAGCTGAATACCGGAAATCCTGCGGTGAGGAGCTACTTCCTGAAGGTCATGGATTACTGGATCCGGGAGTTCCACATCGACGGCTGGCGGCTGGACGTCGCGGATGAGGTTGATGAGGGCCTTTGGGAAGAAGCCAGACTCCTGCTCAAAGACAGGTACCCGGAGACGATTCTGATTGGAGAGACCTGGGGGAGCGGACTTCGCCTGATGAACGGCGCGCAGATGGATGCCATCATGAATTACGTGTTCCGGGATGCGATGAAGGATTTCATTGCGCTGGAAAACATCGATGCGGCGGTTTTTGACGGCAGGGTGGAAAAGATGCTTTCGGACTATCCGGCGGAAATGGACAGAGCAATGTACCTGCCGCTGGATTCGCACGACACGGAGCGGTTCCTTTCATGCTGCGGAGGAGACAAGAGAAAACTGAAAGCTGCGGCTGCGCTATACATGATGTTTGTCGGATCGCCCGTAATTTACTACGGCGACGAAATCGGAATGGAGGGCCGCAATGATCCTGACTGCAGAAGGTGCATGATCTGGGAACCGGCCCGGCAGGACCGGGATCTGCTGGACTGGTATAAGAAACTGATCCGGATCAGGCACGGGGAACCGGCGATCCGAAGCGGGGCATTTTATGCGGACGTCTGTGAGAACCGGATTTATGCTTTTTCCAGAATCGATTCGCGGGAAAACATTCTTACCGTGATTAATGCCTCGGAAGAGGAACAGACGGTTGCTGTCCCTGTACGGGATGTGACAGATTTCCGCGATCTGATGACAGACGAAGTGTTCCAGGCGGAAGCAGAAGAAGGATGGGGGGAAAAAGCCCGGCTTGGCGACAAGGTGCATTATCAGGGAAGCCTGATGATCAGGATAAAGCCTTATGAGGTAAAAATAATGAAGGAGGAAACAAAATGAAACGACTCAAAAAGATACCGGCAATTGTACTAACAGCAGCTATGTGCCTGGCAGCAACGGGCTGTGGTCAATCACCGGCATCATCCGGAACCGCCGCTTCCGGTGCAACGAAAGAAGCAGCGGAGGCAGCAGGGCAGGCGGAAACGCAGGCAGCGGAAACCACTGCTGAGAAAGAACCTGCCGGAGAGGTTACCCTCAATTTCTGGCATCATTATAGCGCACAGTCTCCGGAAAATGAAACCTTAACCAAGGTTCTGATTCCCAAATTCGAAGAAGAGAATCCCGGAATCAAGGTCAATGCGGTATCGCATGAATGGGCAGACCTGCACGATAAGATTCTGATCAGCGCCAAGTCCGATACGCTGCCGGATGTGGCAAGACTCGACAGCGCATGGGTGCCGGAATACCAGAAGATGGGTATTCTGGTACCGTTAAATCAGGAAATGAGCGATTTTCAGGATGTGTCAGACGGACTTCTGGAAAGCGCGATGACGACAGCACAGATCGGCGGAGACAGTTACGGCCTTGCCCTGAATACCAACACGAAGATTCTGTACTACAATACCGGGGCATTTGAAAAGGCCGGACTCAAAGCGCCGGCTACCATGAAGGAATTTGCCGAGGATTGCAAAAAACTTTCCGGTAAAAATGACGCTGGCCAGCAGGTCTGGGGATACGATGAGCCCGGACTCGCGGGATGGAATCTCTGCCCGTTTATCTGGAGCATGGGCGGCTCTCTGACGAATGAAGACCAGACCAAGGCGACTGGCTATCTTAACAGCAAGGAAACGGTAGCCGCGATTCAGATGCTTGCGGATCTTTACAAGGATCAGGCTATTACCGGATGGAACAGCGGAGATATTCCGATGACCGACGGATTCGGAACCGGCCGTTATATGATGCTTCTGGAAGGACCGTGGAAGGTATCGGAACTCGCAGGAGCTTATCCGGAATTTAAATATGCCACCGCACCGGTTCCCGCAGGGGATGGCGGCTCCATTTCAGTCCTCGGCGGCGAGGATATCGGGATGTTCAATACAGCCAATAAGGATGCGGCATGGAAGTTCATGAAGTTCATGACCGGCGAGTACGCGCAGGAGGAAATGGCAAAATGTGGTCAGATCCCCTGCAACAAGGAAGCACTGGAATCCGATACTGTGAAGAAGGCGGATTTCGCTCCGTATATCGAACAGCTCAAAACAGCAAAGTCCCGCCCGACCGTCGCAAGCTGGTCGGAAATCGACAGCGAGCTTACAGCATCTGTTACGGCAGTTATGAACGGAGAAAAGACAGCACAGGAGGCAATGGACGATCTGGCGAAAAAGGTTGACGCACTGCTTGCAGAATAATCTTTCTTCCGCCGGATAAATTTGACGCAGGGACAGGACCTCTCCCCTGTCCCTGTAAGTTTTAAAGGAGACAAGCCGAAATGAAACTAAAGGGAAAGAGCAGGATCCAGATCGGACTGCTTCTGCTTCCGGGACTTCTGATTTTTTGCATTTTTACGGTATATCCGATTATCCGTCTGTTTTGGATGAGCTTTTTCAAATGGGACTTCGGGTCATTCCTGAATCAGGAATTTATCGGACTTTCCAATTATCGAAGCGTTCTCACTGATCCGTATTTTCAGACATCTTTTGTCAATACGATCGTATACACGCTGGTTACTGTGCCCGCGCAGATGATTCTGGGACTTCTTGTCGCCATTCTGATCAATTCGATCACCAGATTCAAGATCGGCTTCCGTGTTGCCTACTATCTTCCGGTAATTACATCCTGGGTCATCGCTTCTCTGGTATTTAAATATGTTTTCAATACGGAAGGACTGCTGAACTATTTCCTTACAGGCGTGATCCACGTGACGGGAGCCAATATACACTGGCTCGACAGCCGGTGGGGCGGAATGACCATAGCTATGCTGCTTGGTATCTGGAAGGGTATTGGCTGGAATATGGTTGTTTTTCTTGCCGCGCTGCAGGCGGTACCGCAGGAACTGTACGAGTCTGCTTCGCTGGACGGAGCAGGTGCTTTTCAGAAATTCCGGTATGTGACCCTCCCGGGGATCAGGGGAACCGTTCTGTTTGCACTGGTCATGCTGACAATCGGCGGATTTAACGTATATACATCGACGAAACTGATCACCGACGGGAAGCCCGGACATGCTACGGAAGTTGTACTCACGTGGATGTACTATAAGGCATTCAGCACCGGGAAATTCGGGTATTCCGCGGCGCTGTCATTCATTATCGCCTTCATTCTCGGGATTCTGGCGGTTCTGGAATTCCGCCTGATGCAGAACAAGGAGCAGTCATGAAAAATAAAAAAAGCGGCAGATTATTCTGGGTATACGCGCTTCTTATCCTTGGAATGGTCATCGTTGTACTGCCGATGGTATATATGGTCAGCACCTCGCTGAAACCTAATGGAGCATTGTACGAATATCCACCGAAGTTCTTTCCGAAATGGAAGGAAATCACGCTGCAGAATTACAGATACATTCTGAGCCAGAAAAAGTTCCTCGGAAACTTTTTAAACAGTATTGTAGTATCGGTGAGCACCGTTGTTATTTCCGCTGTTGTGTCTTCAGCGCTCGCATTCTGCATCGCTAGATTCCGCTTTCCGGGCCGTAAGGCGCTCTTCGCCTTTATTATTCTGACGATGATTATTCCGGGCACCACGATGATCGTGCCACAGTACGAACTGGCGGTGAAACTGAAAACCATCAACAGCATTATGGGATTAATCCCCTTCTATGTCGCCTGGGTCATTCCTTATTCGACCTTCATGATCAAAGGATTTGTGGAGGGCGTGCCGACCGAACTTGATGAAGCGACGTATATGGACGGCGGAAGTGTTTTTACTGTGTACCTTCATGTCATTCTGCCATTGACCAAACCGGGGATTGCCTCGATTTCCATTTTCAATTTTCTGACAGCGTGGGAAGAGTTCCCCTGGGCTAATACGGTGATCAACGATGAACTGAAACGGACACTTCCGATTGCCATCTCCGGATTCTTCGGGCAGCATCAGTTCACCCAGTGGGGGTATGTATTTGCTCTGTCTGT
>ONHF01000029.1 GCA_900317555.1 uncultured Lachnospiraceae bacterium
GTTTGATGTAAAAGATTATCCCGACTTTTTTGATATATTTTCACAGAAAAACGGTGTATTCTGCCAGAATTCCGGATAATCACAAAGTCGGGATAAGTGTTGTGAGAGGACGGCGGTTAGTCACCGCCTCCTACTCGATTACTGCAAAAAGAGAAGATCAGCTTCACGCTGTAATCTGCGTGCCGGATTTTCCGTCTACGGCCGCCATGACCTGATCCGCCATGGTAATGATGACGCGCCCGTTTCTGCAGCTGTTCAGATACGTAATCGCGGCATTGATCTTCGGAAGCATATCCGTCTGACCAAACTGTCCCTGCGCGCTGTATTCCGTAGCCTGCCGAATATTCATTGACCGGATCGGCTTCTGCGATTCCTTTCCAAAATCCGTAAACACATAAGGCACGCTGGTCAGAATCAGCAGCACATCCGCGCTGAGATCGGACGCAAGCTTGCCTGCAATGTCATCCTTCTCGATCACGGCAGAAGCCCCCTGCAGCGCACCATCCTGAATAATAACAGGAATTCCGCCGCCTCCGCAGCAGATAACGACCTGACCGTGATCCGCAAGAAGACGGATGGAGTCGAGTTCCATGATTTCAAGCGGCTTGGGCGTTGCGACGACACGCAGATAACCTTTTCCGGGTTCCTCTACAACAAAATTACCCTTTTTAATCTCATTGTCTGCATCTTCTTTCGACATGTACCGGCCGATTTTCTTCGTAGGCGCGTAAAATGCCTCATCATACGGATCCACGCTGACCTGTGTCAGAATCGTAGATACCGGTGTTGAAAGTCCGCGGGAGAGCAGTTCTGCCTTCAGAGAATTCTGGATGTCATATCCGGCATATCCCTGACTCATGGCGGAACATACGCACATCGGCGCCGGAGAATAATCAATGTAAATCCGGTGAAGCTCGGTCATTGCCTTATGAATCATCGAAACCTGAGGCCCGTTGCTGTGCGTTATTGTGAGCTGGCAGCCGGCTTCCACAAGATCCGCCAGAGATTTCGCCGTGACGCGGACGGCGTCACGCTGCTCTGTAGTGGTATATCCAAGAGCGCTGTGGCCAAGGGCTGCAACTACTTTCATCTGCTTTTTGTCTTCCATTTACGACCTCCCGAAATTGAGTCAAAATACAGAAATATAATACCACAAAGTTGCTGTTGACAAAACAAATCCAGCGTCGTATTATACACACATAAAGAAAACCTCCTAAACCTATAAAGATAGTATGAAATGAATAGCATTTAATCAAAAGGCACGGCAAAACATGAAAGGAGCGGCATATGAGCCATATTTACACAAGCGCGACGCAGCTGATCGGTAAGACACCTCTTCTGGAGGTAACAAACTTTGAGAGAGAAAACGGACTGACGAATACAAAGATTCTCGCGAAGCTCGAGTATTTCAATCCGGCAGGTTCCGTTAAGGACCGTATCGCGATCGCGATGATCGAGGATGCGGAGCAGAAGGGCGAACTCAAGGCCGGCGGTACGATTATCGAGCCTACGTCCGGCAACACGGGCATCGGCATTGCTTCGGTAGCGGCGGCAAAGGGATACAAGGCGATTCTGACGCTCCCTGATACTATGTCTGTTGAGAGAAGAAACCTTCTGAAAGCGTATGGCGCGGAGCTTGTTCTGACAGAGGGTGCCAAGGGTATGAAGGGAGCGATCGCGAAAGCGAAGGAGCTGCGTGATTCCATTCCGGGTTCCATCATCCTCGGTCAGTTCGAAAATCCTGCTAACCCCGCAGCACACTACAAGACAACCGGCCCTGAAATCTATGAGGATACCGATGGAAAGGTCGACATTTTCGTAGCGGGCGTCGGCACCGGCGGAACACTTTCGGGCGTTGGCAAATATCTCAAGGAGAAGAATCCGGCTGTCCGCATCGTGGCGGTTGAGCCTGACACCAGCGCGGTTCTTTCCGGAGAGAACCCCGGACCGCACAAGATTCAGGGAATTGGTGCCGGATTCATTCCGGATACGCTCGACACAAAGATTTATGATGAGATTGTCAGAGTACCGAATGAAGAGGCGTTCCGCGTAGGCAAGGAGATCGCGGTACATGAAGGCTTCCTGGTAGGCATTTCCTCCGGAGCGGCGCTCTGGGCTGCGCTCCAGCTGGCAAAGAGGAAGGAGAATGAAGGCAAGACCATTGTTGCACTTCTTCCGGATTCCGGTGACAGATATCTTTCGACGCCGCTGTTCGCATCGGAAGAATAAACCAATTAATGAGAAACACCCCCGCCTCCGGCGAAGAACCGGAAACGGGGGTGTTTTATACGTCTGTCAAGACAAGATCAAACCCGGGAAACCGTCTTCTCCGTAAGCAGCGCCCTGTAAAAGCAAGCGCGTGCCGACAGCATATAGGCACTGACCCACAGCTGCCCGATGCCGAACGTGCAGAGCACCGGAGCAAGATAAGGCAGAAAGGAGAGATCAAGATACAGAAGCGTTAATTTGTACCCCTTCATCAGTCTGCGGCTCCGCTGCAGAGAAGCCCCTGCGCCTTCCCGGGGATAATCCAGAAGAAGGAAGAAAGAGAGCACGTACGTGAGCCGGATCCACAGGCGCAAGCAGATACCCATGGCAAACAGGACGGCAAATATAATCCGGCCCTTCCCCGTGTGCAGCGGAAGAAAGAATGCTGCCCAAAAAGCGGGAAGCATTGCAGCCAGCTTCAGGGAAGCGGGAAAAATCTGCATCAGCAGGATCTGACGGGTATTTTCGGAGAAGCCCGCGAACAGATCTTTTTGCTGCACCGGCCGGCAGTACGCAAGCCCCAGATAGATGCCTTGCAGCCCGTAGGAGAACAGGCCGAAGAATACATCCAAAGACCAGCTTAAAATGACGGAAAAGACGAAACCCGGAATCCCGTTACCGACATTCATCTCCGCGCCGGCCAGGTACAGAAGCAGAAAGACCGCCGAAAAGGTAAGATTTGCAGCAACAACCAGAGGCAGATGACCGGACAGCGCGCCTCTGGCACGTGCCTTGACGGCACAGGACAATGCGTGTCTGTTCATAATGTACCTCCGGAGCTTTCTGCCCACGGATCGTTAAAGAGCTCGTCCGCATCAATGCCGTAATTGTCTTTGAGCTGTTCACGGAACTGCTGCATTGCCGCGGGATCGTTGTAGATTCTGTAAGCGGCTGCCGCGCTGAAACCGCAGACGGCGCCGTTGATGCAAAGACCGATGACGGCAAGCATGACGCCGCGGCGTGCCGAGGGGAGCATACGTTGATGTTTTGCCCTCGAAAGACAGGCAAGGATGATGGACATGCCCCCGGTGATCGCAGGGATCACTACCGGCAGGACAAAACAGGTCAGAATCGAAATTGCACCGAGCACGCCGACAGTAGACGCCAGCTTTCTTACCGGTTCCGGCTGCGGCTGATCGCTGTAAATGTTGGATGGATTGATATATTCATTATTCATGATGAAAAGTATAGCTTTATTGCGTCGGAAAGTAAATTACCGGAGAAAACAGGACAAAACACAAAATTTGTGGCGCAGTACTTTGTTGACAGTACAGGTACTGTGGAAGTATGATCTTTACGATTCAAAACTACATAGTTCTCTTATTCAGAGTGGTGGAGGTACATAGGACCTGTGAAGCCACGGCAACCCCTGATCCCTTCCGCGGAAGCGGCGGCGAATCTACCGGGAAGGTGCCAACCTGAGCGAGCAGCCGGGAAACCGGACGATCGAACAATAAGGGATTTGCAACCGATTACGAATCCATCTTGTTCGAGAGCAAGATGGATTTTTCTTATGAATAAAGAGAAGAGAAAACGAAAGGAGCATTCCGAAATGGAAAAGATGATTTTTACATCGGAGTCCGTAACAGAAGGACATCCCGACAAAATCTGTGACTGTGTTTCAGACGCGATTCTGGATGCCTGCATGGCACAGGATCCGATGAGCCGTGTTGCCTGCGAGACAGCTACATGCACCGGCTTTGTATTGATTACCGGTGAAATCACAACCAAGGCAAAGGTGGACTATCAGAAGATCGCGCGCGACACAATCCGCGAGATCGGCTATGACGATTCTTCCAAGGGATTTGACGCCGATACCTGTGCTGTTTTTGTCGCGCTGGATCAGCAGTCCCCTGACATTGCGATGGGCGTTGACAAGGCGATTGAAGCCCGCGAAAACAAGATGACTGATGAACAGATCGAAGCAATCGGCGCAGGAGACCAGGGCATGATGTTCGGCTACGCTACCAACGAGACGCCGGAGTATATGCCTTATTCGATCAACCTCGCGCACAAGCTGACGAGAAAGCTGACAGAAGTGCGCAAGAACGGAACACTTCCTTATCTTCGCGCGGACGGCAAGTCACAGGTCTCTGTGGAATACGATGAGAATAACAAGCCGGTAAGACTTGAAGCAATTGTCATTTCCACACAGCACGACGAGAAGGTCTCACAGGAACAGATCCACGAAGATATCAGAAAGTATGTCATTGACGCGGTTGTCGACACTGCGATGATTGATGATAAGACAAAGATTTATATCAATCCGACAGGACGTTTTGTTATCGGCGGACCTCACGGCGACGCGGGACTGACCGGCCGCAAGATCATTGTCGATACCTATGGCGGTGTCGGCCGTCACGGCGGCGGTGCTTTCTCCGGCAAGGACTGCACAAAGGTTGACCGTTCCGCTGCATACGCGGCACGTTATGTCGCGAAGAACCTCGTAGCAGCCGGTTATGCAGACCGCCTCGAGATTCAGCTTTCCTACGCGATCGGTGTTGCACAGCCTACTTCGATCAACGTGAATACATTTGATACCGGAAAGATTTCGGATGAGAAGATTGTCGACATCATCCGCAGACATTTTGACCTGCGTCCGGCGGGAATTATCAAAATGCTGGATCTTCGCCGTCCGATTTACGCAAAGACAGCAGCGTATGGTCACTTCGGCCGCACCGACATTGATCTGCCCTGGGAGCACCTCGATAAGGTTGATGAGCTGAAGGCAGAACTGGCATAACTACTTATATAATTGAAGACAAAACACAGCCTGCGTCCACTGGAATGCCAGGCTGTGTTTTTTAGCGGGTTTTAGCCGGCAATTGAGGCTGAACAGTATCGAGCAGGACGAATAAAACCGATTTGGCTGCGCTTTTATAAACTTATAGACAGAACCGGACAGAAAAAGACATGGTTGTAATCAATTTGGAGCAGAGTCCAGCTATAATCTGACAAGCACTTGCCTGCGTCACAACACTAAATTGCAATTTGACTGAAAAAAGGAAAAATTCAAATCGCCAATTTGGAGAAATTTTATGTTTGACATAAGAGTATCCATGCAGTAAGATATACATTGTTCCGCCGATAAGCCGGTACGAAAGATTTACGAAAAGTTCATCGGATTTATACATTGAATTGATACGCAGAGGTATCGAAGCGGTCATAACGAGGCGGTCTTGAAAACCGTTTGGCCTTCGGGCCACATGGGTTCGAATCCCATCCTCTGCGCTTGCAATACCTTTTACAACTTACGGAATATCTAATTCTGGTAGGGCTTTTGGAGAAATACCCAAGAGGTCGAAGGGGCTCCCCTGGAAAGGGAGTAGGTCGTTAATAGCGGCGCGAGGGTTCAAATCCCTCTTTCTCCGTCAGCGAAGCTGTCATGCAGCTGCGCTTAGCACATTTTTAATCGAATAATTGACAATCAAACAGAAATGCAACCCTGAATACATTCTAATGAATTTATTCAGAACATTCCAAGAATGTTCGAAGGGCGTCGGAAGATGCCCGCGAAC
>ONHF01000027.1 GCA_900317555.1 uncultured Lachnospiraceae bacterium
TTGTGGGATTTGTCTTCCCGGTAAAAGCGTTCAAAGAATCTGGAATAATCGACATCTTTACCTGCCGCATAGTTGTTGGACACGGCAAGACGTATGCCGCTGCGGCCTTTTCTGGAAAGCGCGACCCGGATGGTGCCGCCGGCATCACAGTATTTGATGGCGTTGTCTACAAGCAGGGAAACGAGCTGCCGGATCTGTCCCTCTTCCGCGGACATGAAAAGGCCGTCCGGAATTTCGGCTTCTATTGTTTTGCCGTCCTGCGAGGCAACCGGAGCAAAGGTATGGACGGTCTCCTGTACTGCCTTGCTTATATCGGTTTCTACGCGGTTCTGTTTGTCATCCCGTTCCTGCGCTCTCGTGATCATGACAAGATTCTGTATGAGGCCGGTCATGCGGTCCACCTGACGCATCGTGGACTGCGTCCATTCGTTTTCACCACCTGTCATTTCCAGAATTTCCGTGTTGGCTTTGATGACGGCGAGCGGTGTTTTGAGCTCGTGGCTGGCGTTCGTGATAAAAGCCTTCTGATTTTCCATGTTGCGGACTTCATTCTGTACGGCTCTTCCGGCGATCAGGCGCATTACGATGCCGCTGATGATAACGCCGGTGCCGATCAGCGCGAGCGAGAGATTGAGAAGCCGCCGGGTGGTCGCGACATTATCCGTGCAGTCCAGAATTACGACGATCGAGGAGCCGTTTTCCCTCTGGCGGTTCTCGTAATAGTAATCACCGAAGCGGCCGATGGATTTTCCTCTGTTCCTTGCGATGCTGGCGAGCTGCACGGCTTCTTTGCGGTCTACTGCCGCAATGTGACCGGTTTTAACTTCCTCCGCGCTGCCTTCCGCGTTGAAAATGACGGCAAAATACCGCGTGGAATAGGCAAATTCGGGAGAGGCGTAATTGGAACCGATGGCAAAAAAATGCTCGAGAGACTCGGTTAACTGTTCGTTGAAGCTGCGCTTTGAGACTGCGCGGGGAATTTCACTGCTGCCGCTGCTGCCGATGTCGAGGCCGCTTTTTTCCGATGCATTTTCCGGCTGGACATCGAGCTTAGACTTTTCATAATCCGGAATTTCGCCGTCGTTATCCGCGATGAAATCCAGAACGCGGCGCGATTCGGAATGCATGATCCACGCGTTTGCCGCGTACATGCAGCCCGCGATGAAAAACATAACGATCGTAAAAGACAGCGTTGAAATCAGAATGAATTTGTTCTTCAGTTTCCGGATGGTGTGATTGTTCATAGAATCCTCAGGCCGCGGGAGCGGCATTCGTTTATTTTCCGTTCTGCCGCAGGCAGAAAGAGCCGCCGGCTTCGCCGGTGATAACGACGGACGAGGAAATGGAGCCGAGTTTTCCTCTCAGGAAGTTGATATAAAGCCAGACGGTATCTGCCCCTGCGTCCGGCTCATCGGACCAGACATGCTCAAGAAGACCCTTTGTGGAAAACTCCTTTCCTTCGTTCTGTATGAGAAGGTGCATGAGCTCAAATTCTTTCATGGAGAGGCGAACGGTATTTTCCGAGGTAAGCTCCAGATTTTCTGCATTCAGAGTTAGGTCGCCGCAGTGCAGTTCCTTCGCATGATATTCTCTGCCGCGGCGCACGAGAGAGCGGACGCGCGCCAGCAGTTCCTTCATCGCGAACGGCTTGGTCAGGTAATCGTCTGCGCCTTCGTCCAGCCCCTGTACACGGTCGTCCACTTCGGATTTGGCCGTCAGCAGCAGTACGGGCGTTGTGATATTGTGTGCCCGCATGTCCCGCAGGACCTCAAGACCGGATATCTTTGGCATCATAATATCGAGAATGACACCATCGTATCCGTTCTGCCGGATGAGCGAGAGCGCTTCTTCTCCGTCGTAAGCGGTATCCACATCATAATGCTGCATCGACAGGACGGTCACCAGCGCGTGGTTGAGGTCTTTTGTATCTTCCGCAAGCAGTAATTTCATAAGTCACTTCCTTCGCTGTTTTCCTCGTAGATCATGTCGCGCAGAGTCTGCATGGACAGATCGGTCGAAGCCAGTTCATCGGCGCAGCGCTTTAATTCCTTTACGAGGAGCGCCTTGTTTCCGCCGATTTCTTTCTTGTATTTAATGTTGTGCTCAAGCGCAGCCCAGGTGTCTTCGGAAATTGTCCGGAGCTGGATTTCCACATACAGCCCCGAAGTGTGACTGAAAATCAGATGGAGACTCCGATATCCGTTGGGCTTGGCATGACGGATATAATCCTTTTCTTCCACCAGGGAAAGAACCGGGATTGAGATCAGGAAGTCCCGCACGGCATAGACATCGCTTAAAAAGGCGCAGACGACGCGGATGCCGATGGCGTCGTGGATGACGCAAAGCGCGGATTCTTCTGTTTCGGGCAGATGCTGCCTTCTGCATTTTTCGCGCATGCTTTCTTCTGTTTTGATCCGGGAGAGGCAGTGCTCCACCGGGTCCGCGCCATATTTCGTCTTCAGCTGCTCCCGCACATCGCGGATATAGCCCAGCACTTCTTCCATTACTGTCTGCATGAGCGGCAGTTTATTTCCGTAGATAGTTTCCATCTTGTCTTCCGCTTTATATAAGATCCAAATTTTCCGGCGGCCTGATCTGCGGGCCCGGTATTGCAAGGCTCCATGATAGGATTCGCACGTCTTCTTCAATTATAAGGCAATGCACACGGAGAAATATGAAGATTGTGAAAACAATGTGGCTTTTACATGGAAATAATATTGACATATGTCAGAAAAGCGCTATGATTAATCTGACATATGTCATTTATTATGCCCGGAGGAACCTATGCCAAGAAATACAAAATGCAGAAAAATATGCTGTTTTCCGGACTATTACAGTTTTGCGCCGGAAGAAACCGGCTCCGTCAACCGGGAAAATATTCTGATGTCTCTGGATGAGTACGAAGTCATCAGGCTCCTCGATTATGAAGGACTCGATCAGAAGGAATGCGCCTTACGGATGGGCGTGGCCAGGACAACGGTCACAGCCATCTATGAGAGCGCGAGGAAAAAGCTGGCGAGTGCTGTGGTTGAGGGAAGGAGACTGCGCATTGCCGGCGGGAACATTCAAATTGACAGGGAAAGAATCGGGTTTCATGTAAGCCTTATTAAGAAAGGAGAAAAAGCAATGAGGGTAGCTGTAACGTATGACAACGGGAATGTGTTTGGACATTTCGGGAAGACGCAGAAGTTCAAAGTTTATGATATCGAGGATGGGAAAGTTGTAAATTCTCAGATATTGGATACTAATGGCGAAGGCTGCGGAGCACTGGCCGGAATTCTGAATATCAATGATGTTGATGCTCTAATCTGCGGCGGTATCGGAGGAGGAGCGGTTAATGCGATACAGGAAGCCGGCATTAAGCTGTATGCCGGAGCAAGTGGAAACACCGATGCTGTTGTTGAAGCGCTGATCGCGGGAACGCTTGATGCGAATGGAGAGGCTAACTGCGATCACCATGATCATGGACATGGCGAAGGTCATTCCTGCGGGCACGGAAGCTGCCATTGATTAAAGAGGTTCTCCCGGCATGGCACTGCCGGGAGAACGGGAAAACTGCGTTTCAGGTTTTACATTTCCACAGCAATTTCATAGATTGCTTCAACAATCCGTATAATTCGCTGTTCATATGTTTTAACAAGATCCGTTGTAATTTCTGTTCGTTCAGCGGAAGCATGATCTCTGTCATTTTGATGCACGATCTTATTTCTTCGATCGAACATCTCTTTTACGACCTGTCGGCCATAATGCGCGGATTCATTTATGTTGCCCTTTGAAAAAGCCTTTTCCATAACAGTATTAAAAGGTATGCCGATCATATTAAGCTGGTCATTCATGCTTTCAGCGGACAAATAAACCTGCTTACTCATATCCTGATTCAAAAATGAGAAAAACCATTCTTTCGTAGACAAATCCTCATAAGCAGCTTCCACCTGCCGCATAGGAATTTTTATTCCAAAGTATCTATCACTTTTGGCCCAGTTTCCCTGAAACATCTGAAAGAGTGCATATTTGCTGATTTCATGCAGATAAAAATCAAGGATACCTTCCAGAAATACAATTTGTGATCGCAGGATATCCTGACATTCCTCTTCTTTCCCGCTTTCAAGCAGCTTTAGAGCCGCTTTTCCCTGTTTGTGGATTCCGGTCAGACTCTCATCAAAATGTTTCTTGATCTCGGCGAGTTCAAAATGAACGGGCAGTAAATGTTTCTGTGGTTCGCGTACATCTTCAATTCTGGATGTCAGATTGAGGTTAATATTTGCCATATTCCACCTCTCACATCTTGGAAAGGACATTGGCAAAGTTCAGATTCAGCATCGGAATCGCACCATATTTGCCGTTTATGTATCCTTTACCGAAGTTTTCATCTTTCCGGACATTCTTGATTTCCGCAAGGGAGTACAGATCTGTAGACCTGTCTTCCGTCAGTTCGGTAAACCAGATCTGGTCACGCCGGAAAAGATCGAGACTTAACAGACCGGTATCATGTGTTGTGAAAAATATCTGTGGGAATTTTCCCGCATCATTTTCCATGAACATCTTCAATAGTCCATATACCAGGGATTCATGCAGCCCTGCTTCCAATTCGTCACAAATCAGAATCTTTCCATTCACCATGATATCAATGAACGGGCAGAGGAAGGCAAACAGTTTTCTGACACCGTTTGATTCTTCGTTGAGCAGATCCGTTTCAAAATGATCATAAACGACTTTGGCATTGATTTTATCCATCGTAGACTGCAGCAGCTGATCTCTGAATTCCGGGGCAAGAAAAGAAGGAATATCATTTGGCTGCGGTTTGGATTTATCTATCTTGACAAGGATATCCTTTACTCCAAGACCTAATTCTTTCATGAACGTTATCACGGCAGTCTTTATTCCCGCATCAGAATCAATGGTATGTAGGGAATAATTCATCCAGTTATCCTGAAGACTTTCGCTGTAAATAACTACGTCATCTCTGAAGAAACGATATGCCGCATCCACTTCATGCACAGAGCTGAAGTTTGCGGCGCATGAAAGCATCAGACGGTTAGGCTTGAGCACATCTTTACAGTTATCGAATTTGCCTTTGTAGCTTCTTCCGGCTGTAAACTTTTCGCCATGCCGTTCAAAAACTTTCGTCTGTTTCCCATTCGGGAAGAAATAAAAGTATTCATCCAGAACAAGCATCTGTTTCAAACTGAATTGATAGGCATACCGGACGCCATCTTTTATAAACTGAATTTTGTAAATACTTGGAGTATCAAACCCTTCGGTTTTAAACGGCAGCTGCCGTATTCCTTGCCCGGGCTGACGATTGATACTGTTCAGCACCAGATATTTCGTAAAGGAAACGGCATCCACAAAATTACTCTTTCCAGAGCCATTCGCGCCATAAATTACAGCAGACTTCAGTATGTGGTAATTTCCGAATATTGCAGTTTCTTCGATGCGTGTTGTATCCGTTCCTGCTAAAGCAGAAAAGAGTACAGCATTTCGTATCGACTTATGGTTTGAGCATGAAAACTCAAGTAACATAATGGCACGCCCTCCTTTTGCTATTTCTAATTTTAAGATACTATATTTTAGCGCGTTTAACAATGAACATTGTAGAATAATCGCAAATAGGAGGATAAAACGTATAAAAACAAGTACGAAAGATATGATTTAGGATACACTTGCTGAAATAGAAGATCCGGACGATATTGATTTTACACCTCAATGCTCTGATAATTATTTCGTAATCGGCGAAGAGGAGGATCAGAATTATGAATGAAGTTATGGACGAAATAATGCAGAGAAGCCATGGGCTTCGTGAGGACCCGAATATCCATTACAACTGTGCGCAGGGCGTATTCATTCCATTCGCGGAGAGAAAAGGCCTGACCGCGGAACAGGCCGGCGCGATCACGGAAAACTTCGGCGGGGGCATGCGCATGGGAATGACCTGCGGAGCAATCACCGGCGGTCTGATGGCGCTTGGCTTGTACGGCATCGGCGGCGCGCGTGATACCGTGGAATTTATTCAGAGAATCGGCGCGCAGCATGAAGGAAGAACGCAGTGCAGGGATCTTTTATCCGCCGAGGTAAAGAGCCCTTTGGAGAAAAAACCGCACTGTGACAACATGGTTTATGAAGCGGTCCTTGCGGTAGAAGAAATGCTGGGGGAGCACGGTATTGAGATCTGATTCCTGTGCCCCGGTCATTGCAGCTGATCCAGCAGATGAAAGCAGGGCATGCTGGCCTCATAGAGCATGTCCGCAAAGGCTGCTTTGTCGACGGCGCAGCCGCCTTCCAGCCAGGTATGTGTGGATTCAATAATCCCGGCCATCATATAGTCCAGCATCAGTCCGGCTTTCTCCGGAAACGGACAGCGGCTGTCTTTATAAACCAGCAGCTCCAGAGAAGAACGCAGCCTTTTTGCGAAAGCGCCCTTCGTGCCACGCAGAAGATTGCGGCAGAGCTGCTGGTTTTTCTCCATGATGCGAAGAGCTTCCATGAACAGCGTACGGGCGGCTTCCTTATCGGCGCTGCCCCGCGCGACACCCCGGTCCGCGAGATTGCAAAACAGCTCCTGAAACAAGTTGTCCGTCAGCTCGTCATTCAATTCGTTCAGATCAACATAGTACCGGTAAAAAGTCGCGCGGTTGATATCCGCGGCGCTGCAAAGATCCCGGACTGTTATCTCCTGAAACGGTTTAACTTCCAGAAGTCCGATAAAACTTTCCTGTATCAGTTTCTTCGTGCGCCTTCTTACGGCGCTCATCTTCCCGTCAGCCATTCTGGGTATCTCCCTTCATAAGACAATTTCATTCATTGTGCCGCAATTTGATACACAGACATTGTTTTGACCGCGGAATGCGGCGCGTACGCAAAATCTGATGCTTGTATCGCCTGCAGATTCATTATAAGCTCGGATACAGAAAATGCAACACGTATCGCAAAATGAGACAA
>ONHF01000026.1 GCA_900317555.1 uncultured Lachnospiraceae bacterium
CCGGTATTGTTCCGGTCATAATAAGAGAATGAGAGCTGCTCATAATGTTCGAACAGCTCCTGCCGCATGTCCCGCTCCATCTTCGCGCCCATTACGTGCCCCTGACAGCCCACGTAATAGCGGCACAGCGCCTGCACTATATATGCCGCGAAAAACACGGCAGCAAGAAACGGCAGCGTCCGCATGATTCTTTCCGCAGATCCCTGAAACAGCGTCTGCGTCAGATATCGAAGCGCCTGCGGAAAGGCAAGGTCAATCAGACTGATGACCATCGCGCATAAAAGGTCCAGATAAAAGACGGTCCGGTAAGGTTTGTAGTATCTGATGAATTTGCGTAGATCTTTCACAAAACACCCCTCTTCTTCTCTATTTCACTACCATCATAAATGCGCGGGTCCGGAAATACAACCGGTTCAGAGGAAAGTTTCCTCAGAGCTTACATGGCCGTAAAGATTGCAACGCCGGGCACACAAACAGCGGAAATCCCGCACATTTAACCGGAATCTCCGCTGTTGAAGCTGCTGCCTTATTGTTATAGTAAAAAAACAGTTACCGCACCGGATTCCCGATACGATAACTGTACATGAACACTTTTCTACTTATTAAATTATGTCTGTCAGAAAATGATCCCCAGCATCAGTCCTGCCGCCCCGGCAAGGAAGAAGATAACCGCCGGAAAAGCTGTCATATGACGCAGCACCGCGGCCGGCGACCAGCGGTTTCTGTCCGCAATAAGGGCTGCCGCCGCCAAAACAAACCCCGCCGGCATCAAAAACCGCATCTGCCGGTTCAGAAAAGGCACATCCTTTTTGCGCAGCGCGATCACAAACTTCCAGCCGGCCTTCATGGCACCGGCCAGAATAACCAGAAAAATGCCGATGTCGAATAAAGTGCTCTTCAATCGGTACGCCAGGATCCCTGCGCTGATGCTGAAAAAGAGCACCGGAAGACAGTCCAGCAGCGCCATGGCCAGATTAAAGCCCTCCGGAACGCCTGCTCCTTCATTTCCACTTCGCCGCGCTGCCATTATGCCACCAGCCATTTGTGTTCTTTTACGGAATAAATCGGCACGAACGGAATCATGATCGGCGTTGTTTTCTTGTATTTCTGGTATTCGGGATCACTGCCGTAGTTCTTATCCTGACGGATTTCCAGCCGGCGGGCGCCTCCGAACATCACATAGATGATGCCGGCATAACCAAGAACAGCGCAGATCCACATGCCTGCGGTACGATATTCGTTCAGACCGGAGATAAATACGCCGGTCCAGAAAACCATCTCGCCAAAATAATTCGGGCAGCGCACCAGACGAAACAGCCCCGTATCCACAAAGCGGCCCGGATTTTTCTTCTTCGCGCGGTTCTTCTGCAGATCCGCGGTGCTCTCGAGAAGAAGTCCGATAACGGAGATCACAAAGCCCGCGATGCAGAACGCGTCGGTTCCCCTGTTCCCGGAAAGCCGGAACAGTACAGGAGAAGTTTCCAGTACATAAAGAATTGCGGCGGAAAACCAGATGCCGGTCTTTGCCGCGAAGGATACGCTGTTATTCTCTTTCACTTCGCCTTTCATCCTGCGATGGTACGCGGTTTTGAGATCGCGGTAGCCGGCAGCCGTACGCGATGAACAGCACGCACTGCAAAACAGTCCCCGCGGTAAGATTTCCCGAAAACAGCACCAGAAACCCGGCCCCGATCAGTGCGACGGCAGCTCCGTATCCGATCGATATGAACCATACATATTTGTAGAAACCGCAGGAACTGGCGATCAGCGCCAGAACCAGAAGAATCAGAAAATACTTCATATAAAATCTCCATTCCGCCGCTCTTCACCCGCGGCACAAAATCTTAAAATCTTCTTGACAAGCGTCACGACTTCGCTTCATATTTGAATATAGCGACAAATGTCGTTATATTCAATCCTTTCGGTTTTTTAGAGCCGAAACCGCAACATTTCCATAGAGGTGTCGCTTTGCCAAGAAGAAAAGATCTCGATTACAATCTGATCCAAAGCTGTGTGGAAAAAGCGCTTCTGCAGCTGATGAAAACAAAAAATTACAATGATATTGCAGTTGGCGAAATAGCGAGACAGGCAGGTATCCACAGGGCAACCTTTTACCGGCACTTCACCTCCAAAGAGGAAGTTCTTCGCTGCTGCCTCTTTGAAATGCTCCCGAAGAACAGCTCCGCCACCGAAGTGCCGAAGACAGATTTCGAGTCTTTTATCTATCCTGTTTTTCAGGCGTTTTACGAGAACAGGGAACAGCTCCTTCTTTTGAACAAAGCGGGGCTCTCCGGTCAGTTGCTGAATGTCCTGAAGGAATACTTCTCGTTCGATGAAATCCCCGATGCGGCCGGAACTGCGGACGCGGCCGGCGGAATTTCCGATACGCAAGACGGCCCGAACATCCGGAAATTCCGGATGGCTTACCGGATTGGCGGAATTTATTCCTGTCTGCTGCTGTGGTTTTCCCACGATATGAGAGAGACACCTGCAGAGATGACAAAGATCGCGGCATCCGTATAAGAGCGGAAGCCGCGATCTTGTTTTGCCGGTGTTATGCACCGTCTGAGGGCGGCCCCGGCTGTTTTTCGTGATAGATCCGTATCGGGTGGGAAGGATGGCGGTAACCGGTAGGGCTTACGCCAAATTTCCTCTTAAACGCTTTAGAAAAGGTCAGCTGATCTTCATATCCGACCGCTTCACTGATCTGCTGGATGCTCATTTCGCTGTTATACAGAAGATTTGCAGCGCTGTGCATGCGATAATCAATCAGAAATCGCTGGACAGACATACCAAGCTCCTGCTGAAAGGCCTTGTTCAGATATGCCCTGCTGATTCCAAGGATCTCCGCGATACCGCTGACACTGATTGTGTCCGCGTAATGGGATTTGATGTAAGAGACCGCGTCTGTCACATAAACCTTGGCCTGCTGCGGTTTCCTTTCGGCAGCGTCCAAAGGAAGAAGCTGCCGTCTGTATTGAATCAGGCCGCCGATGATCCGCAGCAGGCAGGATTCACGGAACAGTGTGTTCGGGTCCGAGAGTTCATGCAGATCGAGAATTTCCTGAATGTTACGGAGAATCGGCTGCAGGTCCGGTGCGTCCAGCACATCAATCCCCGAGTGAAATCCGCAGGCCGCTAATAGACGCGGCACCCGCTCTCCCCTTATTCCAATCCACGCGTACTCCCACGGATCAATTTCGTCGGCAATATAGACAATCTTGGTATCCGGACGGATCAGAAACATCTGTCCTCCTTCAAGAGCATAGGCCCGTCCGCCGACCGTATAAACGCCTTTCCCGCGGATCACAAAATGAATAATGTACTCAGCCCGTACTCCCTGCCAGATATGCAGCGGATAACAGCGTTCCATGCCGCTGTGAATCAGCGAAAGCTCCTGACTGGTCTCTGTAAGATTTTCAAGACACCGGTAGCGCTCATCCTCCGTAAACCGCGCCTTTCTCAGCTCCTTCTGACGTGCCTCCTCTTCTTTGGAATACACAGGCTTTTTCACGGCAATTCCTCCCACCACCTTGGTCCCCGCTTATTCTGTTCCCATAATAGCATGTTTGTTGCGATTATGCCATATCGATTCTGACTGTTCTGTTTTCATTATACTATATACAAAATGGCATTAAAAAGTCCCATTATCGCCTTTGATTTTCGTCAATGTCTACATATAATAGCGTCAGAAGCCGGAACTTTGAGGAAAGCTGACGGGAAAAGGGGAAGACAGGCAGTTTGTTTCCGGCATGCAATGCAAGAATAATGTAAACTTAAGGAGGATAGCATGAAAAAGAAGGCAATATCTGTATTACTTGCGGCTATGATCGGTACTGCGTTACTTGCAGGATGCGGCAGCTCCGGCGTCACAGGCACCTCTGCTTCCACGGATTCCGCGGAAGCGAAGACAACCGCTTCGGCGTCAGGCAGTGACACTCTGCAGGTCGATATCTGGGACAACAACCAGCTCGCGGGACTTCAGCAGATCGCGGATGAATGGACGAAGACTTCCGGCGTTCCTGTGAAAATCAATGTCATCACCTGGGATCAGTACTGGACGCTTCTGGAAGCCGGCGCTTCCGGCGGCGAGATGCCGGATGTTTTCTGGATGCACTCCAATACAGCGCAGATGTATATGGAAAACAATATGCTCCTGAACCTCGATGACTACATCGCGAAGGATGACGCCATCGACCTCTCCAATTATTACGAAGGCATCGTTTCTCTCTATTCCTCGGACGGACATCAGTACGCACTGCCCAAGGATCACGACACGATTGCCCTGTTATACAATCAGGCGATTTTCGACAAATACGGCGTAGCAACTCCTACCGATGACTGGACATGGGAGGATGTGTATAAGGCGGCATCGGAGATCTCGAAAAAGGGCGCAGCGGACGGTGTCTACGGCTACGCGCTGAACACTTCCAACAATCAGGACGGCTGGTATAACCTGATCTATGATTACGGCGGACAGGTAATCACAGACGACCACAAGGGCACGACAATCGGCAGCGACGAAAGCAAAGCCGGTATGGAAATGGTCCGCAAAATCCTGACTGCGGCAGTTCCGCAAACCATGGTAGCGGAATCCGGAACCGACTCTCTGTTCCAGTCCAATATCGTCGGCATGATCACACAGGGATCCTGGATGGTTAATTCCTTCTATACCGCGCAGGACCATGAAAACTACAAGTGGGCAGTCCTTCCTTACGCGGATGTCAACGGCAACGGAAGCTGCGACAAAGGCGAAAGACAGTCCTGCTATAACGGTCTTGGCTGGGCGATCTCCGCGAACACGAAGCACCCCGATGAAGCATACAGCCTGATTTCCTATTTCAGCTCCAAGGAAGGACAGCAGAAACAGGCGGAGCTCGGCGTAACCATGGCAGCTTACAAGGATATGTCCGACGCATTCACATCTTCCTTTGATGGTATGGATCTGTCCGCGTTTACAAAGATTGAGGATGACGGCACGCTTTACTTCCGTCCGTATACCAGAAAGACAACCGTTTGGGAAGATGCCATCCAGCAGGAAGGCTGCTTCCTGGATGCATGGCAGGATCCTTCTGACCCGGCCAAGATGGCAGCTGCATGCGACAACGCGCAGAAGATCATTGAAGACGCCATCGCGAACGAGTAATTTCTCCGAAAAGCGTCCGTATTCAGCCGGCAGGTCCTCCTGCCGGCTGTCATTACCAAAGGAGGCAGAACGTGTCCAATACCAACGTCAAACACAAGGCTAAAATGACGCCAAGGGCAAAGAGCGAAGCGATCTGGGGTCTTGCCTTTGTGGCGCCGACAATAACAGGACTCATCATCCTGAACTTCATACCCGTGTTTCAGACGATCTGGCAGAGCTTTTGCAAAACCGGAGACTTTGGAAAGGGAAACATCTTTATCGGATTGAAAAACTACCAGAACATGCTGACAGGAAGCGCTTCCGCGGAAATGTGGCAGTCTCTGTGGAACACGATCAAGTACACGCTGGTACAGGTTCCGTTTTCGATTGCCATTGCCATGCTGCTCGCGGTTCTTTTAAACCGCAAGCTTAAAGGCCGCTCCGCGTACCGTACAATCTTCTTCCTTCCTATGGTCTGCGCGCCTGCAGCGGTAGCCATGGTCTGGAAGTGGATCTACAACCAGCAGTTCGGTCTCTTAAACAACCTGTTCCATACCAATACTGCCTGGATTTCCAATCCGAAGCTCGCGTGGCTTTCGATTGCGGTTATCGGAATCTGGTCCGCGATCGGCTACAACATGGTTCTTTTTATCGGCGGACTGCAGGAAATACCGCACGACTACTATGAGGCGGCTCTGATTGACGGAGCAAACGGCTGGCAGCAATTCTGGAATATCACATGGCCGCTGTTATCTCCTACTACCTTCTTTATTCTGCAGACCGGCCTGATCGGCGCGCTGACAGTTTTCGATCTGATGTTCATGGTCATGGACAAGACCAATATGGCTCTTTCCAAAACAGAGTCGATCGTATACCTGTTTTACACCTATTCCTTCACGGAAAACAATAAAGGTGCCGGCGCCACGATTGTCGTCATACTGGTTCTGTTCATCATGCTGATTACCTTCATTCTGCAGAAGGCCGAGAAGAAGTTTGTCTATCATCCGTAATCGGAGGGGGTATAATGAAAAGCTATAAGGCCAAAAAGACCGCTTCCACGGTCTTCATTCATGTATTTCTGATTTTTATTTCCGTGGTTATGATCGTCCCCTTTGTCTGGATGATTCTGACAGCGCTGAAGACAAATCAGGAAGCTATCAGTGTCAATCCTTTTTATATTTTTCCTCATGCGGGCTGGCACTGGGAGAACTTCGGCACGGTATGGAAGAGCTACAATTTTCTGATCCTGTATAAAAATACTCTTCTGCTGATCTTCTTCCGCGTGGTGTGCGCATGCCTCACGGCGACAATGGCGGGATACGCGTTCGGAAGGCTGAAATTTCCGGGAAAGAACTTTCTGTTTTCTCTGGTACTGATCCAGATGATGATTCCTTCCCAGATTTTCATCATCCCGCAGTACACGATGATCTCGAAACTCGGTGCCCTGAATTCCATGTTCGGCCTTGTATTTCCGGGCCTTGTCACCGCCTTCGGCACTTATCTTCTGAAGGTAGGGTATGAGGGATTACCCAAGGACCTTGAAGAGGCGGCAACCATCGACGGATGCAATGTCGGACAGCGGTTTCTTTATATCATGATGCCGCTTACCCGCTCTTCCATGGTATCCCTCGGAATCTTCACGGCGGTATTCGCTTTTAAAGATCTGATGTGGCCGATGATCGCAGCGCCGAACGCGGAAGCTACTACTCTTTCCGCCGCGCTTGCCAAGATGCAGGGACAGTACAGCAATGATTATCCCTCGATGATGGCAGCGGCAGTTCTTGCCATCCTGCCTATGGTAATCATTTATGTGATTTTCCAGAAGCAGTTCGTAGAAGGCATCGCGACTTCCGGCGGTAAGCTGTAATAGGCCCGTCATCAGCAACAGGATGGAGGAACCAATGGCAATTCTATTTGACAGCACAAAGCGAATCTTTACTCTGCAGACAAGGACCAGCACCTACCAGATGCAGGCGGATTCTCACGACAGGCTTCTGCATCTGTATTATGGCAGGCGCACGGAAGGAACGATGGACTACGTTCTCACGTTCCGGGACCGGGGCTTCTGCCCGAACCCTCCGGACGCAGGCACGGACAGAACCTACTCTCTCGACTGCCTGCCGCAGGAGTACCCGTCGCAGGGAACCGGAGACTTCCGCTCGCACGCGCTGATGGCAGAGACAAAGGATGGAAAAATCGGCTGTGATCCGCGGTACTTATCGTATAAGATACAAAAGGGCAAATATGCCCTGAAGGGACTTCCCACCGTTTATGCCGGGGAAGAAGACGCCGAAACCCTGATCATCACACTTGAAGATCCTGCGGCCGGCGTCCGTGTGGAACTCTACTATGGGGTTCTGCCCGAGTCCGATATCATCACCCGCTGCGCGAAAATCACAAATCTTTCGGAGGGGACCTTGTATCTGCACAGGGCCCTCAGCGCGAACCTCGACTTTGTCACGGGGCATTATGATCTGATCAGTTTTTACGGCTATCAGGGACTGGAACGAAGCTTCCAGAGAAATCCGGTTACGCATACGGAACAGACGCTGATCAGCCGCCGCGGGACTTCCTCGCATCAGTTCAATCCGCTCTGCATTCTGGCGGAGCCGGACACGACAGAAACCGCAGGAGCCTGCATCGCAGTACAGATGCTCTACAGCGGCGGTTCCATGGCGGTTGCCGCAATGGATCCTTTTGAAGGGACGCGTTTCCAGATGGGCGTTTCCGATTACGCCTTCCGCTATCCGCTTGCGAAAGGCGAAACCTTTACCGCGCCGGAGGCAGTTCTTTGCAGGAGCGGCAAGGGTCTGGGCGATCTTTCAGTCAAGCTCACTGACTGCATCCGCGGACACGTGATCCGGGGACCGTACAAAGACAGAGTGACACCGGTTCTTCTTAACAGCTGGGAAGCCTGCTACTTCGATTTTGACGGGGAGAAGATACTGGATCTCGCGAAACAGGCGAAAGATCTGGGCATCGATCTTCTGGTTGTCGATGACGGCTGGTTCGGAAAAAGAGACGATGATAACAGCGGTCTCGGCGACTGGTACGTCAACGAAAAGAAGCTCGGCATGCCGCTTCCGGTACTTTCCGAAAAGGTACATGCAATGGGCCTTTCGTTCGGCATCTGGGTCGAGCCGGAAATGATTTCGGAAGACAGTGACCTTTACAGAGCGCATCCGGATTACGCGCTGCGAATTCCGGGCCGCGAACCCGTGCGCAGCAGAAACCAGCTGGTACTGGACTTTTCGAGAAAAGAAGTGGTCGACAATGTTTTCGCGCAGATTACAAGCTCGCTCGATCATTGTCAGATCGACTACCTGAAATGGGACTACAACCGTTCGATTTCCGATATCTATTCCTGCACGGCGGATGATCAGGGCCGGGTTCTCTATGACTATATTCTGGG
>ONHF01000025.1 GCA_900317555.1 uncultured Lachnospiraceae bacterium
ATTATAAAAAGTTATCCCGACTTTTTTGATATATTTTCACAGAAAAACGGTGTATTCTGTCAGAATTCCAGATAATCACAAAGTCGGGATAAGTGGTGTTATCCTGAATTCAGGATAACACCACCGTACGTACCGTTCGGTATACGGCGCTTTCAATAGTTGACATGCACAGACTGATAGGCCATGGCTAAATCATAAAAGCCACTGTTTATCAGTCTTCCTTTTGTCATAGCCATATTGACTGCGACTGTATGCGTGGTAAACCAATGGCCGCGCCGACTGTTACCAGCCATGTACGCCGAGTCCTCGGGTACACCCATCTTAATCAGATTTCGCACCTTTGTCTTGGGCTTCTTCCATTGTTTCCATATACACATACGAATTCTGTGATAGAGCCATCCATTGATTTCGTCTATGTTGTTCTTCATACTTGCTATGCCGTAGTAGTTAAGCCATCCTCTCGCATATACCTTGATTTTCGCAAGGCTCGGCTTGATGGACTGTACAGACTTACGGGAAGATAAATCTTTCAGTTTTGACTTAAACTTCTTCCATGACTTTGGATGAACCCTGACATAAATGCCACTACCGTTCCTTCCCAATGCAAAGCCAAGAAATTTAAAATTTCGGATTGCAAACACGCTGACAGTACGGCTTTTCTCTCGATTAACCGTTAGCTTCAGTTTCTTTTCGAGATATTTCATACTGCTTTCCAAGAGTCTTTCTGATGCTCTTTTGCTTTTCGCAAGAAGAACGATGTCATCTGCATATCTTATGCAGGGCACACCCCTTTTCAGAAACTCCTGGTCAAACTCATTGAGGTAGATATTCGCAAGAAGTGGAGATAAATTCCCACCTTGCGGTGAACCTTCTTCTGTATCAATGACCACTCCATTTTCCATTACCCCACTTTTCAGATAACGCTTTATTAGTTGAACTACACGTTCATCCTTCACATTCCTTCTGAGGAGATTGGTTAGGATTTCGTGATTTAAGGTGTCGAAATACTTTGATAAGTCCAAGACTACCGCAAAAGTGTAGCCTTGTTCTGCGTATTCCTTTACTTTCTGTATTGCATCCTTTGCGCTTCTGTTTGGACGATAGCCGTAGCTTCCATCCGCAAACAATGGTTCATAGATTGGCACTAACTGTTGAGTTATTGCCTGTTGGAGTGTTCGGTCTATCACGGTGGGTATGCCAAGTTTACGCACACCACCATCTGGTTTTGGAATCTCAACTCGTCTGACAGGCGATGGGGTATACTTACCGCGGTATATGCGGTCAGTTAGCTCCTGTTGATGTTCCTTAAGGTACGGAAGTGCCTCTTCGATAGTCATTCCATCAATACCTGGCGCTCCCTTGTTTGCCTTAACTCTTTTATACGCTCTGTTAAAGAGCCATTGTTTTCAATGTTTTCTGCCATTACGGTCATTCCTCCTTTCTCGGTCATACTTAAGACTCCTACTGATTCGGTCCTTCGGTTAGCATGTCCATGTTTCCATGTCCATATCCCTACTATGAACTCCGCTGACTTCTGCATGTTCAGCACCGCCTCGTTACCTTGTACGGTGGTTACTCCTTTCAGAGCGTTTCACGCAGACCTCCCTAGGTACCACACGTTTCTTCCTCTCCATCCATCTGCCTCATTTATCATGCATGATTCCGTGTAGTTATTGGGCTTCGACTTGTCAAGCAGCCTTACCCTCATGCATAACCTCGTATGAGATTTCTGTACGTCAGACCAGAGATTTGCCCGTGGGTTAGTATGTTCCCCACATCCAGCTTCCTTCAGATTCCGTCTCGCGGCGGACACCCTTGCCTTCGGCTATATCCTTCCCACTACCGGGCGGATTCGGGACTTGAACCCGTTAGAAACGTGCGCCGCTAGGCGCACTTGAATAACGGTCCCGGCCGGCAGATGTTCTGCCGGCCGGGACCGTTTGATTGTCTCACTGTAATAATTGTTATCCGCGCCAGGCATCCGCGATCACAAAAAGGGCTCCCGCCGCAATCGCAAAATCGCCGATATTGAATACCGTGTCGCGAAAGCGCGCGGATCCTGCGTCAAAACTGATATAATCCGTCACATACTTTCTCCGGAGCCTGTCATAGGTGTTGCTGAACGCTCCGCCAAGAAGCAGGGCAAGTCCCGCCTTTAAGAGCCTGCTGCCGGCACGCCCGAGCGTAGCCAGAAACAGGATTACGCAGACGGCCGTTAGTGCAAACGACAGTACAAGTACTATTTCCGGTTTCTTTTCCAGCGCGTTCATGAAAGCGCCGCTGTTGCTGCTGTTACGGATAATCAGTTTCCCGTGCCGGCGGCTTTCGCCCGGCCGCAGCTTCTGCCGGGACCTCCGCTTCAATGCCGTGTCCACGCCGAAAACGCCCGCAGTCATGGCCGGATAGATCAGATTTTTCAGCAAAGTGTGCCTCCTGCTGCCTGCTGCGGCGCAGTGCTCTCCTTCGTCTGCTGTCCCTTGGATTTGTCCTCGATCTGCGGCTGAGGCTTATACTCCAGCTGCCGGATTTCAACTCTCGGTCCGCCCTTCCCGTTGATATAGTCTTCGGTAATCACTACTCTTCCGATATTGCGATCTTTGGGAATTTCATACATGATATCAAGCATGTATTTCTCGATGATCGAGCGCAGTGCTCTCGCACCGGTCTCTTTCTTCATCGCCTGCCGCGCGATCGCACGCAGCGCTCCGTCCTCAAACGAAAGCTCTACATCGTCCAGCCGCAGAAGCTTCTGGTACTGCTTGATGATCGCGTTCTTCGGCTCGCGCAGAATCCGGACATACATATCCTCATCGAGGCTGCTGAGCGTGCAGACAATCGGGAGTCGGCCGATGAACTCCGGAATCATACCGAACGCGCGCAGGTCGTCGTTATTGACCTTGGACAGAATATCCTTGTCCTTGTCATACGCGTCTTTAAGTTCCGCGGAAAATCCCATCGAGGTCTGTCTGGTCAGACGCTGCTTGATGATGCCTTCCAGTGCCGGAAACGCGCCGCCGCAAATGAACAGAATATTCTTCGTATCAACGGTTGTCATCGGCACCATTGCGTTCTTGGAATTCGCGCCGACCGGCACCTCGACCTCGGAACCTTCCAGAAGCTTTAACAGCCCCTGCTGCACCGCCTCACCGGATACGTCTCTGGAGTTCAGATTCTGTTTCTTCGCGAGCTTGTCGATCTCATCAATGAAAACAATGCCCTTTTCGGCCTTGTCCACATCATTGTCCGCTTCCGCGAGAAGTTTGCTGATACAGCTCTCCACGTCATCACCGATATAGCCTGCCTCGGTCAGATTGGTCGCGTCCGTAATTGCAAGCGGAACATCCAGAAGACGCGCGAGCGTCTTGACGAGATATGTCTTCCCGGAACCGGTTGGCCCGATCAGCAGAATATTCGACTTCTCAATATCGATGTCATCCATCGTGCCGGTCTTCACCCGTTTATAGTGATTGTATGCTGCGACCGATATGACCTTCTTGGCCTCTTCCTGTCCGATCACATACTTATCCAGCTCTGCCTTCAGAAGGTGCGGCGCCGGAATATTGTCGTAGGTGAAAACAGGCTTCGGCCCGGTTTTCTTTTTCTTCTTCACCTTCTGCTGTCTCTGGCCCCCGCCGCCGAAAATGTCGCCCAGATTCAGGAAACTGACCGTCGGCCCTCTGTCCGGATTCTTCTTGTCATCGTCCTTTGTCGAATCATCGCCGTAGAATTTCCGCTCATCCCCGCCGTCTTTCTTTTCTTCATCCGAAGATGGCGTCTGCTCCTTATCCGGTGCCGGCATTTCCGGGATCTTTCCGTTCATCAGATCCTTCATTAAATCTGAATAATTAATGCTGCCGACCGCGTTCATCATCGACTGCAGGCAGTCCGGGCAGATATGTCCGCCGTTCGGCAGGTCAAGCTGTCTTCCTGTATCGTGCTCGGATCTGTGGCAGATCGAACAGTATTTTATTTCATCAGAATTTCCATTGTTGTCGTTCATATGCGTACCTCTGTAATTATCATTGTTTGTAGACCATTATATTCCATGCATTATAGAACAGACAACCAAAATTCCCGTAAAAGGTTATAAACATTCCGTAAAATAAACCTCCCCCGATCTGTCCCTGAGGAGCAGATCAGGAGAGGTTTCCTTCATTCTATATATTTAGCTTCGCACCGCGGACTCCTTCGCCCTGCAGAAAGCTGCTGCTTACTCTGTAATGGATTCCATCCAGTGCTCATCAGGCTCATAGCCGAGAATCTTCACAACGGTCGCCGCTACATTGGCAAGTCCGAAGTCGCCGTCCTTGACCTTGATTCCCTCGGGTCCGTTGTATACCGCGAACGGTACTCTCGCGAGCGAATGCGATGTCTTGGGCTTTCTTGTGCCATCCGGATTCGTCCCCTTGTCATACATCTCATCAGAGTTGCCATGATCCGCCATGACAAGCAGGGTGTAATCATACTTCCTGCATGCGTCCATAACTCTCTTGAGGTTCAGATCTACAGATTCAACGCCGATCAGCGTCGCTTCATAGTTTCCTGTGTGGCCGACCATGTCGCCGTTCGGATAGTTGCAGCGGATGAACTGGTATTTGCCGGACGCAATCGCGTCTACGATCTTTTCGGTTACTTCTGTCGCCTTCATCCAGGGCTTCTGGTCAAACGGAATAATGTCCGAAGGAACCTCTTCCCAGTCCTCGAGCTCTTCCGAGAACTTTTCGGAGCGGTTGCCGTTCCAGAAATATGTCATATGACCGAATTTCTGCGTTTCGGAGCAGGCATAGGACTTCACTCCCTTGTTCACAAGGAACTCGGAAAGCGTATGCTCGATATGCGGCGGCTCTACAAGGAAGTTTGCGGGAAGCTTGAGATCTCCGTCGTACTGCAGCATGCCGCAGTAGAATACCTTCGGCTTCTTCACAAGATCGAACGCGTCAAAATGATCCATATAGTCAAAACATTTCGAAAGCTCAACCGCGCGGTCGCCGCGGAAGTTGAACAGGATGACACTGTCGCCGTCATCAATGGTGCCGGCCGGATTGCCATCCTGATCCGCTACAACAAACCCCGGAAGATACTGATCGGTATAACCGCCTTCCTTGCGATAGGTCTCGATTGCTTCCTTCGCAGATGCGAACTTTCTCGCGTCGCCAAGGACATGCGCGTGCCAGCCTCTCTCCACCATCGACCAGTCAGCTTCATAACGGTCCATCGTAATCGTCATACGGCCGCCGCCCGACGCGATACAGCCATGGAAAGTGTCATCATTGAGTTTCGCAAAAACATCTTCAAGCTGATCCACATACTGCAGAGCGGAAGTTTCCGGAACGTCGCGGCCATCCAGCAGGATGTGTGCACGCACTTCACGGACGCCTTCCTTCTTCGCTTCGCCGATCATCGCAATCAGATGCGCGATATTGGAATGTACGTTGCCGTCGGAGAGCAGACCTATGAAATGCAGCTTTCCGTTATGCTCTTTTACATAGGAAACCGATTTCTTCCATGCGTCCGAATTAAAAATCTTTCCCGACGCGATCGATTCATTTACCAGCTTCGCGCCCTGAGAATAAATCTGTCCGCAGCCGAGAGCGTTATGCCCGACCTCGGAGTTTCCCATATCACTGTCCGAAGGCAGACCGACCGCTGTTCCGGATGCCTTGATCGTGGTATGCGGCCAGCTGGTCATCAGCTCGTCGATCTGGGGCTTGTATGCGTGCAGAACCGCGTTGCCGTTATCTTTGTCAGTCCAGCCGACGCCGTCCATAACTACCAGTACTACCGGTTTGCTCATATTTTTCCTCCTTGAAATCTCGTTAAATACCTTGAAACCGCTAATTATTATAAAATCCGACCGCGGACTTGTCCATATCGAACAGCCGATTCCCCGGAAAGCTTAAAAAAAGCATTCCGCGCTCTGCCGGTCTGCGGCTTCGCGCGGAATACCCTGAAAATCTGATCTGATTACTTCAGTCCGTCCAGTTTCCCGGATAACTGTCCTGTTATATAGCGGAGGCACCCGTCCTCGAACGGATTCCGGAGCCCCGCCTTTTCCATAAGTCCAAAGAAGAAGTCGGACGCGGACAGACGGCACAGTGAAAGATAACTGTTCCATGCTTCCTTATAATCTCTGTCCATCCATACCTTGTACTGCAGCGAGTTTGTCTGCGCAATGCAGTAGTCGATATAGTACAGCGGATTATCGTAAATATGATGCTGCTTCTGCCAGAAACCGCCTTCTTCATAATAGCGGTTTCCTGTATAATCCAGATGCGGCTTATACTGACGCTCCAGATCGCGCCATGCTTCATTTCTGGCCTTCGGCGAAAGCCCCGGGTTCGAATACGCGATATCCTGGAACTCATCCACCATGGTTCCGTACGGAATGAACGTAATCGAATCTTCGAAATGCATATCCACGTAATCCTTCGCCCTCTCGCCAAAGAGCAGATTCATCCACGGCTCCGTGAAGAATTCCATCGACATGGAATGCGTCTCGGCTGTCTCCATCGTGATATCCGCATGTTCGCGGATCGGATCCTCACGGACAATATATCCCTGGAACGCGTGTCCGCACTCGTGGGTAATAACATCGGCGTCGCCGCTGGTGCCGTTGAAGTTCGCGAAAATAAACGGCGCCTTATAATCCGGTATATAGGTCATGTAGCCGCCGGTCGTCTTTGTTTTGCGCCCGATAACATCGAAAAGCTCGTTATCGCACATGAAATTCATGAACTCCGCAGTCTCGGGAGAAAGCTCGTTGTACATCTTTCTTCCGGCTTCCAGAATCTGCTCCGGAGTGCCGACGGGTGCGGGATTTCCCTGTCTGAAGTACACACCCTCGTCATAGTACATCAGGTGATCCAGCCCGAGGCGCTGTCTTCTTCTCTCGTGGAGCTTTTCCGCGAACGGAACAAAATCCTCCTTCACCTGCTTCCTGAACTGCGCGATATCGCTTCTGCCATAGCAGTTGCGCATCATTCTCGCGTATCCGAGCGGCAGATAATTTTCGTATCCCATCGCCTCGCCCTGACGGGTGCGGTTCTTCACGAGCCGGTCATACAGATCGTCCAGCTCTTCCTGATTCTTTGTAAAGAACGCCGTAAAGGCTTCATACGCTTCCTTGCGGACCGCCCGGTCGCTGCCGTGCAGGTACGGTCCCATCAGGGAAAGATTCAGCGTCTCTCCTCTCCAGGGAATCTGCGCCTTCGCGAGCAGATCGTTATACTGCGTTGTAAGCGCGTTCTCTTCCTGCATCAGAGGCAGGATTTTCGGGTCCACGGCTTTCATCGAAAGCTCGATATTGCGGAACGCGACCTTCCCGATCTTCTCTTCCAGATACGGACGGAACGGCGAAGCGTAAAGCTTTTTCTGATAAGAAACGACCAGATTCTGAAAAACAGGACCGTTCTTGTCATAAAACTTCTTCTCTTCGGAATAATACGGGTCCGTCGTGTCGATGTCATGGCGGATCATCGAAAGCTCCATCGACGTCTGCACGTGACCTGTGATTTCATAAAACTTCTTGTGGATCTCGAACTGCTCTTCGCCGGACTTTGCTTGGTCCAGTCCTCTTTCGAGCTCCGCGAAATCCTTTTTCAGCTGATCAAAATCGACCCGCCGGTACTGCATTTTGGAAAACCTCATGAATCTTACTGCTCCTTTATATGTCTTCTCCGGCCGTCTCCTCCTCAAGATCCCGGATAATCTGCTGCGCGACCTCCTTCTTCGTAAGCGATGTATCCATCGCTTCCTTTTCAAGGTAATGATGCGCTTCTTCCTCGGTGAAACCCTTTTTCTCGATCAGAAGGCACTTCGCCCTTGTGACGATGCCAAGTTCGTCCAGCCTTCTCTTGAGCTTTCTGTTCTCGGCGGCAAGTTCCGAAAGCTTGCCGTGCATCGTCGTAAGAAGCCGTACGCTTTCGTAGAGCCCTCTCGAGGTGATCGGCCTTGTAACTACAAATATACCACTGCCGTTCACCTTATGCGATACCTGCTCATAAACATCCCCTTTGATGATCTCCATTGCGGAGACCGGTTTCTGCGCGACAATGTCCAGTAAAGACTCGGTCCCGAATTCATCTTTCAGCGGTGTGTTGACGATAATGATATCGATGTTTTCCCTGGCTGTAAGCTGCTTGGCCGCCGCCATGGATTCCGCGTACAAAACAGGAGAAAAGCCGCTGCGCACCGCTCCTTTTATGACATCAAACGAATTCCTTCCGGCCGTTACGATCAGTATGCTGTTAGACGTTCTGCTGCCAGTCATAAACTCCTCATATCTTTGTTCGAAATCCGAATACCGTCTCCTGCCTTTCAGCGGATTCTGGAAACGTCGCAATACGCGTCCAGAAGCTCTTTTGAGACATGCTGCGCCACGAACTCGCTGCCCCGCGCAAGCTGCATTGCCTCTTCAATCTTGGACGGCAGTTTGTCCAGCTTTCCGGTAAGATCCGGATCTGCCGTATAGAGATTAACATTCATCGGAAGGTCCGGACGCAGATTCTGCGAGATACCTTCAAGCCCTGCGTAGATCAGAAGCGTGTAGGCTAGATACGGGTTTGCCATCGGGTCAGGAGAACGCAGCTCCATTCTCTTTCTTCCGGAAAGGTCAGCAGGAATACGGATCAGCTGGGATCGGTTCTGCCCGGACCAGCTGATGTAATACGGCGCCTCCATCTGACCGAAGCGTTCATACGACTGCGGCAGAGGATTCAGGAACAGTGTGATATCTTTGATATATTTGAGGATGCCGGCCATAAACGCGGAAGTATAATCCCTGCCGTCCTTCGAAGACACCGACATGTTCAGATGCATGCCGTTGCCCGGCTGGGAACGGATCGGCTTCGGCGAAAAATCCGCCCACATTCCGTTTGCGTCCGCAAGATTTCTGACAGCCCACTTGAATGTTACCGTGTTGTCCGCCGCCGAGAGCGGATCGCTGTAGCGGAAATCCACTTCATTCTGGCCGGCACCCTGCTCATGGTGCGACGCCTCCGGCGTGATGCCCATCTCAATCAGGTTAAAACAAATGTCACGGCGCAGATTCTCCCCGCGGTCCGCAGGGCCTACTGCCATGTAGTCCGCGTGATCAATCGGCTCATTGGTTCTTTCGCCGTGTTCATCCTGCCGGAAAACGTAGAATTCCACTTCCGGTCCGAAGTTGATCGAAATTCCCCGCTCCTTCGCCTCAGCTGCGGCTTTCTTCAGCATTCTGCGTGTATCCTTGAGGAACGGCGTTCCGTCCGGGTAGAAGATATCGCAGAACATGCGGCAGACGCCGCCGTCAACCGGTCTCCACGGAACGATGGATAATGTTTCCGGATCCGGCTTTAAGAACAGGTCGCTTCTGACCTCTTCACCGAACCCCGCGATCGCGGACGCGTCAAAGGAAATGCCGTCCCGGAACGCGCGCTGGAGTTCTCCCGGCATAATCGCAATGTTTTTCTGGTTCCCGAATACATCAAAGAAAGCGAGCCTTATGAACCGGATGTTCTCTTCTTCGACAAATTTCAGCACATCTTCATAGTTTTGCATCTGCAAGTCCCTCTTTATGATCCTTCGCCGCTGCCACCAGCCCCGCGAACAGCGGATGTGCGTGGTTCGGCCGTGACTTGAATTCCGGGTGTGCCTGCGTTCCGATATAGAACGGATGGTCCCTGAGCTCTACCATCTCCACGATCCTTCCGTCCGGAGAAATGCCGGAAAGACGCATGCCGGCTTCCTGCATCGCATCGCGGTAATCATTGTTGAATTCCCATCTGTGTCTGTGCCGCTCGGAAATCGTTTCCTGTCCGTAAAGCCGGAATGCAAGAGAATCCTTCTCAAGTGTGCAGGGATATGCACCGAGCCGCATCGTTCCGCCAAGGTTTTCCACATCCTTCTGCTCCGGCATCAGATCAATGACCGGATGAATCGTATCCGGTGCAAATTCGGAACTGTTCGCATCGTGCATGGCAAGTACATTCCGCGCAAACGCGACGACCGCCATCTGCATGCCAAGGCAGATTCCAAGATACGGTATCTTATGGACTCTCGCGTAATCTGCCGTCAGAATCATGCCTTCGGTTCCTCTCTGTCCGAAGCCGCCCGGAATGATCATGCCGTCAATCCCCTCCAGAAGAGCATCGCAGCCTTGCCGTTCCACTTCCTCGGAGTCCACCCAGCGGATCCGCACATTCCTTCTGTTCGCGATACCGCCATGGTGAAGGGCTTCAACAACGGAAAGGTAGGCGTCATGCAGCTGCGTGTACTTGCCGACGAGCGCGATTTCCACCTCTCCCTGCGGGCTTCTTAATCTGTCCACCATCTCCTGCCATTCGCCCAGATCCGGCTCCTTGCACGGCAGGTTCAGGCACTCGCATACTGCCTGTGCCAGATGTTCCTTCTCCATCATAAGCGGGACTTCGTAGATCGACTCCGCATTCAGGTTCTGGAGAACATGGGAGCTCGGCACATTGCAAAACAGCGC
>ONHF01000024.1 GCA_900317555.1 uncultured Lachnospiraceae bacterium
CGCCGCAGTTCCAGCAGATAGCGTTGCAGGAAATCAATACGCTGCGGATCATGCACCCTGCCGTCCAGACTGATCCAGTCCGTGCAGGACATACCGTTCTCGGTAATGTAGAGCGGCAGGCCATAGCGTTCACACAAAAACTTCGGTCCCCAGTAAAGCGCCTCCGGTGTCACCGGCCAGTTATTGGCAGTCCTCGGGTGTCCTTCAGGGCGTTTTACGCGGACGGCACTCTGATCTTCTCCGGCACGCACCGGCACACCGTTGTAAATATTGTAACCGATATAATCGAGCTTCGAGGTAATGACCTCCCAGTCCTTTGAGGAAAGGAGCGGCAGATACTGTCCGTAAGACTTCTCGATTTCTTCAGGGAAGCGCCCCAGATAGACCGGATCGTTCCAGACGGCCACATTCCAGAGATCTTCCCGAAGATCCCTGCCGGAGGGAGTAAACATTGCCTTTCTTGCCGCTTCGACGTCTTCCTCTTTGTCCGTTACAGGATAGTATACGCCGCCGCAGGGTGCCATCCCGATCTGAACCGGCTGCACGGCATGCTCGCGGATCGCGCGCACCGCATATCCGTGCGCTTTCAGCATATTCGTCCAGGAGATGAAGAAGGAAGCTGTTCCCTCCTTGATCCCCGGCGCGAATTCACCGGTCACATAACCGAGTCCTGCCGCGCACTGCGGCTCATTAATCGTAAAGAAGTTCCGGACCCTGTCGGAGAAATGTTCCGACACAAGCGCGGCATAGTCTGCAAAAGCACTGACAATCGAAGGATTCTTCCATGCGCCCCGCTTTTCCAGTTCATAGGGAAGATCCCAGTGAAACAGCGTCACATAAGGCTCGATGCCCGCCTCCAGAAGAGCGTCAATGACGTGGTCGTAATAGGCAAGGCCTTCCTGATTCACCTTTCCTGTCCCTTCGGGCAGGATTCTCGGCCAGCTGAAGGAAAGACGATAGGCTTTGATGCCGAGTTCCTTCATAATGGCAATGTCTTCTTTGTAACGGTGATAGGAATCGCAGGCAACGTCTCCGGTATGGCCTTCATAGATTCTTCCCGGTTCATGCGAGAAAACATCCCAGATGCTCTTTCCCTTTCCGCCTTCCTGTGCGCCGCCCTCGATCTGGTAAGACGCTGTAGCTGCTCCCCAGACAAAATCTTTTGCAAACCCCATAGCCAACTGCCTTTCTATGTTTTTATTTTGTCAGCTTCTTCCTTCCAGCTGATTATCTCCTGTTCCAGTTTCACATCCTGCTGCAGCATGTAGGTAAGGATCTCTGCATGCATTCCTTCACTGACCAGATTTTCCGCCTTCGTCCTGTCATTCTGATTCAGCCTTTTCGCGTACGCACGGTACTTTATGAGAAAGGACAGATCCATCTGCCAGCCTCTGAAATCAATCCCTGTCTTTCTCCTCAGGTTCTCCAGAATACAGAACCCGTCGGGATCGAGGTCGCCGAAATGCAGCCAGCTCCGGATGCCGGGATTCTGTTCCCGCATCCGGACAAGAAATTCCTGCCGCGCATGGTTGTGATACCCTGCAAGATACAGCTGAAACGCATCCGTCTGTGTTCTGTTGTAGGAAGTCAGATTCTCAATCGTCAAAACAGTATCCGAATCCACCCCGATCACGGTGATGTCGGAAAGCCGGTCCGAACGTACCGCGATCGGCGTGCCCGCTTTGAGCTCAATTCTGGTCCCGTTCCCGAAAACCAGCCTTCCGTTTCCGTTAAAGTTCACGTAAGACGGATTTTCATATACAGCGTATTCCGCAAGTACCGCAGATTCGTATTCCTTTTTCGAGTCAAAATCTGCCTCCGCGAAGTCATAAGTTCCGAATTTTTTCAAGATGCGGAGTGCTTTGGTCAGTATATGATGATTTTCAATATATTTCGTATCCCCGAACAGCGCGATGGACATTTCCCGGTAGAGAATATTATCCGTATTATGAACGATAAAATCCACTGTCTTCATAACGTCTTCCGCTGTATCCGGAGCGAACCATGCGTTCCTGTCCGCGTTCAGGAATGCTTCCTGCTCTTTAATAAAATCATCCAGAAGACGGCTTCTGCCAAGATACCTCTCATAAACACCGATCTGACCGGCATGGACCTCTCTTCCCGGCTTTCTGCCGGCAAGTTCATACAGTGAGGGCTCCACATCACCGGCAGACACCAGAAAGCCTTCGAACTCGTTTTTCAGTTTCCTGTCCTTGTACACAATTCTGACGGGAGAAAACAATTCCAAAGCGCGCATGGACGCCTCGAACTGAGAAAGTTCTGTGAGATCCGCGTCATCCCGTTCATAAGCCGGATAAATTTCCACTGCCGGAACGCGGAGCTTCTGGTGCTTTTTCGCTTCGCCCCGATAGGTCCCCGTCCGCTCATAGGCATCCAGTATGATGTCCAGCAGTTTTTTCTGCCACGAATTCAGTTTCCGGTCTGTTTTCATTCATTCAGCCCCGACTGCATGTCAATGACATCCGCCTTGCGGTTTTTCTTGACAACCGTTACTGTGGTGTCCACATACGGTGCGATATTGTGCATTGTTTTGTCCGGTGCCGCGTAAATCACCTGCAGGCCGTTGTCCGCGAAATAGTCGATCATACTCCGGATTCTGTCTTCATCCATAGCTGCGAAAGCTTCATCAATAAACGCGATCCGCAGACAGCAGGCGTCACTGCGGTAACTCGTCATAAGCGCGGCCGTCAGCAGAATGAAATACGGCGTCTGTTTGCCTCCGCCCGAATAAATTCCCTGCGATTTGGAAAGATTCGCGGTATGCCTGCCGTCGCTGATGAAAAAGTCATAGTTATAATAATTGCGGTAATCCGTATATTCCGTCACATCGTCCGCGTTCAGCACCGTATCCTTGAAACTGTCAAATGCTTCCGCAATCCCCTGATCCTGCAGGAATCCGCTGTTCATGTTCAGGTAAATCTCAAGATTGTCGGCAGAGCCGAGCTGATCGATTTTCTGCGCGATCGTAAAGAATGCCTTCATGTCCGAGCTGTTCCTTGCGCGCATGATCAGAGAGTAATTCTTGTCCCCGAACTGATGCGTTTTCAGCATGGCGTTGATGGCATCCTTCTGATCGCGCATTGTGCGGATTCTCGCATAGATAACTTCCACGAAGTCGCGCATGAAAGTATCCGAAATCGTCTGCGCCTTCGCCTCGATCCGGTTTCTGGTTTCTTCGATATCTTTTGTACGGAGCTCATCGAGCCGGGCGATATATTGGGGCGCTCCGCTTTTGTCCGCCGTATATCCGGTGTGCCCCGCGTTATAACGGAACATCGCTTCCAGCATGCTGTTTACAGCCTCGGAAAGCTGCTTGTTCACTTCCTGAATTGCTCTCTGGAGACTTACTTCCGCATTGTTTTTCTGTTTTTCATAAAGCTCGTCCGCAGCCTTCTTCTCCTCCGGATGCAGAGCGGCTTCCGTTTCGTAGGCGTCCCGGAGCGCTTTCTCGCTGATCCGTCCCTGCCGCAGATTTTCCTCCGCTCCCTGAAGCGTACGCGTACCGGCTTTCTGCTCGCTCTGCACATCCGTGAGTTTTCGTTGTGCCTGCTCTCTCCTGTCTGCCGCGGTCATATACATGTCCATCAGACGTTTGGCGGACGGATTGTTTTGCAGCGCTTTGATATTCCGCTTTGTTTCCTCTATTTCTTCCCGCAGCCGCACCAGCATGGAAGGCGCCGTCGTGTCATAATTCTCCGGTGCAAAGCTTTCTTTGTAAGCCTGTTCGGAGAGCATCGCGAACTTCTGCGCTTCTCCGGAAAGAGCGGCGGCTCTCCGGTTCTTCTCATCCCGTTCTTTCTGCTTTCTTTCAAGCTGCCGCAGAACGGCGTCCTTTCCAAATACAAGATCCCGCACCGGTTTCATTTTGCTGGCAACGATGCCTCTTGCCAGCATGCCTCCCGGCATAATCGCGCCCTTTGGATTGTCGTTCAATTCCTGCCGTGTCTCAACACACTTTAAATTCCCGCAGGTATAATTGATGTACTTACGCGCGTATGTATTTGCAATCCGAAGGCGCGCCGCAAGAGACCCTTCCGGAGCTTTGGCCGGAATATCTTCCATCTTATTCGTCAAAACAAGAAAGATCTTATGCAGATTCTTCTCGTCCACAATCCGAAGAAGCCCCGGAACCGCCTGCGGATCCGCAATCACGTTGAAGCGGCGCCCGCCGAGAAAAGTTTCAGCCGCCAGCTGCCATTTGGGATCCACCTCATTGACAAGGTCACAGACAAGGCGCAGCTCTGTATGAATGCCTGCCCGTTCTGCCTCGCTTTGCAGTACGGCAAGCTCTTCCTCCATTCCATCCGGCAGCACCTTTTTATTCTGCTGAAGAGTCTTTATCTGCGCGTTTAACTTGTCGATTTCCTTTAAAAGATCACGCAGCGTATATCCGGTCTCTTCTTTCCGCTGTGCGAAGTCCCGCTGCAGCGCGATCCGTTTGTGTTCCAGTTCCTGCAGCGCGCTTATAATTTCCTTCTCATCGGCAGCAGCGTCTCCCGCGTGTCCGACCGTCTCCAGAAGATCGTCCGGGATCGAAATATCATCCTGACTTCCAAAAAGGTTCTGTACCTTTCTTCTTAGTCCCTGCAGAGCCTGCACGCTTTCTTCCATGGCATCCCGGCTCTCTTCGTCTCTTCGAAGCTTTTCCTTGAGCTCTTCGATCGGCCTCTGACCTTCATGCACGGCTGTCGAAGCCTTGATAAACTCCTGATCCGCCGCGTCAAAAGCTTTCCGCGCTTTCTTCTCCTGCTGATCCAGAACACGGAGCCGCCCTGAAAGATCGCTGATATTCCGTTCCAGTTCATCATCTTCTGTCTTCTTTTTCATGAACTGGTACTTTTTCTGCGCAATCTGACGCCGCACGGCTTCCGCGTCAAAACGGAGCACCCGCTGGTACTGCTGCTCGATTTTCTGCAGAAGCTCTTTTTCTTCATTGAGCTTTTTCAGGTCATCCGCCAGCTTTTCGTACTCCGCCTTATGCTGGAGGATGTTGTCCAGAGAGTTCTGCGCTGTCGTATCCTCCTCGAAAATGGACTCCCGCACAAACCGGTCAATATCCATCTTTTTCTTTCCGCAGGCGAGAAGCCGTTTGATTTTACCGCGCAGTTCCTTTACGCCTCCCTGTCCGAGTCTTAAGCCGCAGAGCCGCAGAAACGTTGCGATACCTTCTTCCCGTTTATAAAAATTCAGCGACTTTCCGTGAAATCGAAGATCCTGTCTTGCCGCGAAAGAAACGGTATTCCCGTCCTTTTTATAAAAATTGATATCACTGATTTTCGCGCCCGGCACTACAAACCATTTGGATCTGCTCTGGGTATCCCCTTTATACAGCTCGATGCAGACACCTTCCGTAAGATATGTCCCGTCAACGGGATTATAAATATCGACAGCGATATAACTTGTCACATCCCGGTCTCCGCGCAGAAACCGGTCTTCATTGTCTTTTGTGTCACCTTTGACGTAAGCGATGACGGAGCGCTCATCTTCTCCGGCGCCTGCCTGAATATTGAAATCCGTAATTCCGAACATCGCGTATGTCAGCGCATCGATAATCGTGGATTTCCCGGACTCGTTCGCGCCTGTGATCAGGGCGGAATTTCTGACTTTAAAATGCGTACAGGTATAAACCGCCCAGTTTGTGATCAGCACATCCTCCAGCGTCCTTGTACGCTTCATCGCGTTCTGGCGGCTCATTCATCATCCTCCGTATCATCCAGCGCTTCCGCTTCCTGCTCCGCCTCGGTTTCCCGTGCATCTTCCAGAGCAGCCCCTGCCGGGGCTTTAGCATAATAATTTGTGTAACTTTCCTTTTTCCGCTGCAGGTACTCCTCCATCGCCTTCAGGTCCATCCCGAAAAGAAGTGTCGGATACAAAACAAGTACACAGTCCTCATCTCCGAGCACGCCTTTCATTTCCACCAGTGAAAACCGCTGCAGCGTTTTCAGAGCTTCCTCGATCTGCGTCTTGTTAAACTCCGTTCTGAATCCTGCGCCGATGCCGAACTGTTCCAGTGTTCTTGTCAGCTCCTCCGGACGGATCAGGATGGAACGGTCCAGACTGCCGCTCATCCGTTCCATAAAGATCCAGGCGAGCGCGCTGTAAATCACACTCTCTCGAATCGTGAAAATCTTTTTATTGATCGCCGCGTTCTCCTGCGCATCCACTTTTTCTTCCTGCCGGTCCCGCAGCATAATAATCCCGTAATCCCGCTCAAGGAACATTGTGTATCCCATAGGCGCAAAATACGTCTCCATCTGCGGCACGTTTCTTGCGAAAAAGCCAAACAGTTCCCGTTCTCTTGATTTTATCAGAAATGTCCGGGACAGAAGAAGCCGGATTCCTCGCCGCATCAGTCCCTGCTCTTTCGCGGACAAATCGGCGTACCACTGTTCAAATGTCAGATTGTCATTCATTCTCTGCCTCCGCTGCGGTGTTGCTCTCTTTCAGAGTAAAATCGCGCAGCTGTACCTGATTGTTACGGATATAGTCATCATCTACAAATACATCCATCTGATTTGCGGGTGCAAACGCGGCTGCCGCCAGATCCGCAAGCGCGTCTTCTTTTGTGTCCAGCGGAAGATCCGCGGCACGTACGAGGCCGCCACGCAAATATTTCTCCGCATAATGACGCATCTTGTCTTTTGTATAAGGCACATCCTGCATTCTGCGCATTTTCTCCTGCTCCTCCAGAATGTCCTCCGGGGAAAGGATCGTCTGCTCGGCGGCTTCATTATTTATCTTCTGCCGTCTCCTTGTGCCGTTCTTCACCGAGCCAGTTGATACGTAGTAATTTTCAAGAATCAAAAAAGCGGAAAGCGCCGATTCCGGCGTATCGTCTCCTGCCGCGAACTCTGAAAGCCTGCGTATGAACTGTCCGAGCACTTCCTGCGCGTTATCCGCGATGTTCATGGTCATTTTCAGTTTCAGACGAACGGTCATGATATATTCTACCATCTGATTGCGGATATCTCTGACCATATCCGGATATCCCTCTGTCAGGAAATCCTCGATAAACGCTGTCTGCTCATAGATTCTGACTCTGGCCTGTTCCCATGTCAGCTGCTCTTCTTTTCCGGCTTTCATGCAGTCCCGGATAAAGATTTCTTCCGTTTGCTTCGAATCCATCAGCCTTTTGAGCATGGAGGAAATCGGCGTGCGGAACAGGGCGGCGTTTTCGCTGTCCACCAGTCTTGTGAATTCTCCGATGAAATCGCCGTCAATATAATCTCCAAGGTTATCCATCAGTTCCTGAAATGTGAGCCTTCCGGTCACCTTCTGTACGATTCTTTTAATGGAACGGCGAAGGATCTTTAATGACGCAGCGAGAGATTTGATATTGGTATAAGCATTGACGATAACAAGCGTATAGGGATTATTGTTTTCCCGTTCACGCCTGTGTCTGGTAAAATCATCCAGCGCCAGATAAGTGTTATACAGATAGTTGGACATCTCATCGAGCTTCTGGGCGGATGCCCGCTGGATATAATCCGCCAGCATCATCCCCTGCTCCGTGAACATATAAGTCCTGCTGTAGGTCCTGGAATCGATCCCCTCTTCCAGCCAGCCGACTGTTTCATCCGCAAGATAGCTGATGACATGATTCGCCATGCGCTCTTCCCGGGATTGTCCCGGTTCATTGTCAGAAAGCCTGCTTCCCGGAGAAAACATTGTTTTGCCTGCCTGGTCTTCGTTTTCGGCCGTATCTATAGACTGAATATGATCCGCAAGAAGAAGGTTTATAATTTCGTCCTTCAAGTCGTCTCTGCTGACCTGTGTCCGGTCCGCAAACAGACTGTTGATCAGAAGAAGACACTCCGCATAAAACTGCTGCAGACTCTCTCCTCCTGACATTGCCGCCAGCGGGTTGAAAAAGCGCCGCGGCAGATTATCAAATAGTTTTCCCATTTTCTCTCACTTGTTTCTGCATCCGGTCTGCCCGAAAATTTATTTGCGGTCCTTTTTCCGTTCGGCTTGTTTTGCCTCGATGATCTGCTGCTGTTCGAGCATTTCGTCGTCGGAAAGCGTCCGGACGATAAGATCGTCCGCGATTTTGTTCACTCTGCTCCTGCGGTCCCTGTATTTGACGCCGAAATATCCGATGACGCTGAACACAATCGCCCCGACGAAATTGACCATCAGGTCTTTCATGGTGTCGATGATGCCGATATCCAGATAGCCGCCGTCAATGATGTACTCTTTGCCGCTCTTCGTCTCGATGATTGTCTTTGTGATATCGGAAACTTTCACCGGGATCTGTGAATGGGTCGGATCGAGCGTAACGGAAGCGATATTCTTAACGATAAAATCTTTCTGCATGTCCAGATAGAAAAACTGATCAAACGTAAATTCCACGAATTCCCAGATCACGCCGATTGTCATCGAAAAGCAGAAGGCTACGACCGCCAGATACAGCGGCGTCAGATTCAGCGAGTGGCTTCTCCGGTTCAGGATATCCACGAGGGAAAAGCCGATGGCCGCGCACAGGAAGCCGTTGATCGTGTGCAGCATGGTGTCCCACCCGGGGATTGCCGTGTAATAATGGTTGACTTCGCCCAGAATTTCCGCCGCATAGATAAACAGGTAGATGATGCCTTCAAACAGCGGCGGGATATCCAGTTTCAGACGCTCTTCAAAGAGTGCGGGCAGTAAAAACAGCAGAAGCGACAGCAGACAAAGCGCAAAGCCTTCATAATTATGCGTGAAAAAACAGCGGACCGCGGTAAGGATAACCAGAATCCGCAAAACAGAGTATAAAATGAATGTTTTCCTGTCGAGCCGGATGCGGTTTCGCAGATATTGCACTTTTTTCCATAATTGCTTCATTGAGCAGCCCCCCGCTGAAAAGAATTCTATAAATAGTTTAGCAGAGATCGGGGGAATTGTTCCATACAGAAGCTGAAAACTTTATCAGGACATTGGATTAATTGAGAGCATTCAGCATCTGTTCCATGTGATACGATAAATACGCTATTCATATGGAGGTGTTCATTGAAAAAACAACGTGCACAGTGGCTGCCGATTATCCTATCTGCTGCTCTTTTTATCATGATCTATGGAATACAAATTCTGAATCCTCTCTACGTCCGGTCTGCGAGAATTCCATCCATAAATCACCCATATTCACAAAGACCCGAACATCCGGCAAAGCAAGCCGGCTTGGCCTGATGGGCTGCCATAAGGGAAAGTCGTGTAAAAAAGTGTATCCATGATAGAAAAACTCGTGTAAAAAAGTGTGATTTCCCCCTGAAAAGTCCCTGTAAAAAATGTAAAGACGATCCGCAGCGGATTCTACGCTATCTCTCCGCAATATCCGGACAGACAATCGTCCCCGGAAAAACCTTTATCTTTCTGGATGAGATTCAGGAAGAGCCACTTGGTCTGACATCGCTGAAACATTTCTGCGAGAATGCCAGAGAAAATAAGAAGTTCACCTACAGCGTGATGAAAAAAGGGGCAAGAGCAAAGGATTATGATATGGCGATCACCTGGCTGAAGGATGCCGGTCTGGTTTATCCTGTAACCAAAGTGAATCAGTTTTCAAAGCCGTTGAACTTTCATGAAGATCCTGACGCTTTCAAGTTGTATACTTTGGACCTCGGGCTTTTAGGAGCAATGGCGCAGGCTGATCAATATTCCGCTGTATCTGATTGAGTCATGGTTTAGTAAGCTGGAGAAATAAAGCAGAGAGGAAAGAAATCAACAGACGGGTGCGCAGCGCCGCGAAAATGCTGCAGATTGATCATCTTCTGGATCACAGGCCATCGGAACTTTCCGGCGGGCAAAAGCAGCGCGTTGCGATCGGCAGCGCCATTGTAAGAGATGCCGATGCATATCTTCCTGATGAGCGTCTTCCCGGAAGCAAGACAGGATGTCGAAGCCGGAATTGAAGATATGCTGAACAATAATCAGGATCCTGCCGAAGCAGTTAAAGGAATTGCCGATAAGATCAATAAGGCAATTGAAGATTACAATGTAGTCAACAGCTGAAGCCCCATAACAATCATCCAGATATACGCGCATGTCTTTGGAATCATCAACATGCCGATTTTCGGCATTTTCCTGCTAAGAAGCGTCACCGGCAGATAACAGCCGAACGAGATGATGATCGCTGCAATCATCCTGTTCATATGATATCCGTAAGTATTGCCGGAAATCGCATAAAGGATGATGACACCGATTCCTGTAACGGCAAAAACCGAATTTCTAAGCAGGGACAGCTTCGGATTCCCCTGTTCCCCGCACCAGTTATTCTGCGGAAGCAGGCAGATGATAATCCGGACAAGCGCGGAAACCCAGATAATGATTTCCAGCGCTGCCGGCGCTTTCAGCTCGCAGAAGGTGTACTTCCAGATATAAAGCAGAAGGATGTAAAAGACCGTCATTGTAATGGAAGAAACCTGCAGTCCGATGCCAAGCTGCTTCCTGATCCTGTCATTGCTCCCTTTAAGCGCTCTTTTCACTCTCGGTAGCAGGTGAAACGCATCTCCACCGCAGAGCGTCAGCGTCAGAAGGCCGTAAAGAATAAACAGAATCCTGCCCCGAGAAAAAGCAAAGAACAGAATCCCCGCAATCAGATCAAACGTCAGATAGCCAATGTCAAATACAGCTTCCATTAAATCCGGCACACGCGGTTTATAAACATCTTCTGCCATAATGGTGCAGCCTCCTTTATTTCACTGCGCGTTTTCTTCTGAATACACAGTGCGTTTTCTTCTGAACAATGTTCTGAAAATCCATCTACCGGCAGGACCGGCAAAAAAGATCTGCCAGCAAAGCGCCATGGGAAAGTTGAACGCTGCCGTCTGCAGAAAGACACTGACAAGGCCCGCTTCGCGGTATTCCTTGAACAGGAAAGTCGCGATGAGACTCATCGCCGGACACATCAGGCAGACGGTCAGAGCGCAGCGTGTCAGCAGCATGAAGAAGAACGGCATGTCCTCTGTGACGACGCGGCTTGTAAGCGCCATAACCGGCTTCTCCATTATAAACATTTCCAGAACAATGGCAACCGGCCACATGATGATAAGCTCATGAAAAGCCATCAGGAACACCGTATCCTTCATCCCGCCAACATTAAGCGCGATATTGTAGCAGATCATCGCGTAAACCATGAGGAACGCCATGATGAGAGTGAAGACAAAATTTTCCAGTTTATTTTCGGGCATAAAAAACTCCTTTCAGTGACTGCCGTGTTGTTCGTTATCACTGCAAGGAGTGTGCGTTTCCAATTATACCGTATGAGAATGTGCTTACATAAGCTATCACACTTCCGCCATTTATGTAAACCCTTTTTTCAACTGTTCTATTACAAACAGAGTGCTTTTATACATCACGGCATGCTTATCAATACATTTTTAGAAAAAATCTTTCAAAGTAGCTTATTTCCAAGTCAGCTCAAGATTACGGTTATTCGTTACGCAATCCTTTAGATACAAGTTAATCAAGGTCTGATACGGAATACCTGTATCTTCTGCTTTGTTCTTAAAATAAATAATGACTTTTTCGTCCAGATTGATTGTCACCTGCTTTTTCAAAGTCTTTGCATACGGATTTTTTATAGCCTTGCTAAAGTCGAATTCTTTTTCTAAAAATTCATCTCTTTCGTTCATCGTCCTATGCTCCTTTCATACCCTAAACACTGTTTTTGCTTCTTCGAACGATACTCCGTGCTTCTTCTTGTTTATCTCATTTTTAACTTCGTCCCATTCAAACTCCACAGGCGCGCCGCCTTTCTATAATTATATTATAATTATTTAGCAATTATGAATCAAGTGAAATCAACTCCACCACTTATAGACGGTTACAGTTCCGAGTTGAATACTGCTATAACGATGTAAAAGGCAAGAGAAAAGTGCCAAAACTCAAATAATTGATTTCTTGGCACTTTGAACATCTATCTGTTCAGGCTGTTTTATGGTTATGGTTTATTACACCCGGGAACTGTACCTAATTAGTCGTCACCTTCGTAATAATCATGCGCCGCTTCCCAGCCTTCATCCTCGTCTCCATACTCATTAAATTCATCCGCCCAGTCGTCCGCGAAGTCATCCGCATCATCATAATCTTCTTTGCTGTACGGGTCCGGCTGTTCTCCGCTGTAGTGCGATCTTCCGGATTGTTTTCCATTCCTGCTGTAAGCCTTGCCGCTGTCGAAAGCCTTATCAGACTCCGCTTTTTTCCTTTTCTCCTCCTGCTCCCTCTTCAACGCGGCATCGCGCTCCGCATAATATTCTTCCCATGTCGTTCCGTGATCTCCCGGTTTTGAATTCGGACGCCAGCTGATATACAGCCTCATGTCTTCCTTTTGAAGAAAATGGGTTCTCGGAACGAGACCCGCTGCAACAGCAAACACTTCACCACGCATCTTCTGATACTCCGGATCTTCGCGGATGGCTTCCTGCTCGTCCGGGTAGATGACCAGCAGATAGGTATCATAAAAATGATCGGGTTTGTCTACATGAAACTGTCCGGCATTGGTCCAGTTATGAAGATCCTGATAATCCTGCAGATAACAGGCCATCGTCAGATCCGCGACCGGATAATCCTTCTGCTCTGTTTGATACAGCAGGCGAAGAGTGTAGTTCTCCGGATCTATGTAGGACGTACTGATTCTCTGATCACTCTGGTCCCCAAGGAATTTTTCATCCGCAGGAAAACATTCCACTGCGATTTTCTTCCTCCAGCCCTCGGGACAATTCAGCGTATAATACCTTGTCTGAATCTGCATCTTTCCGGTATCCGGAATGACAATTTTCCCTGCCTGAATGGCCGCCTCACGCCGCCTTATAATGTTACCGCGAACCGCGCGGCAGACCGGAATCATGATAAATACTGCAAGCACAGCAAGAGCGGTAATCACCGCCCGGCGATAGTTCCATGTTTTCGATGATTTCATTCCGCCTCCTTCTAGGAAACAGAAAGACGGCAGTATCTGGCATAAATTCCATCTGCTTTGCCGGTCAGCTCCTCATGCGTTCCGTGCTCCGACACCTTGCCATCCTCAATGACATAAATCTGATCCGCTCCCCGGATGGTGGAAAGCCGGTGCGCGATTGTAATTGTTGTTCTTCCCTTGGACAGGCGGTCCAGGCTCTTCTGAATATACCGCTCGCTCTCATTATCAAGCGCGCTCGTTGCCTCGTCGAGGATCAGGATCTTAGGATCGCGCAGGAAAATCCGGGCGATCGAAATTCTCTGCTTCTGCCCGCCCGATAATCTCGTGCCACGTTCCCCAACGTAAGTATCATATCCCTCCGGCAGCGACTCAATAAACTCTTCCAGATCGGCGAGGGACGCGGCGCGCCGGATTTCTTCATCGGTGGCGTCAGGCTTTCCGTAGGAGATGTTTTCCCGGATTGTACCGGAAAACAGGTAAACATCCTGCTGAACAATGCCGATATTCTGCCGCAGGGACTGCAGGCTCACGGTCCGGATATCCGTTCCGCCGATGGTGATCATTCCGGCGCTCACATCGTAAAACCGCGGAATCAGCGAGCAGACCGTCGATTTGCCTCCGCCAGACGGCCCGACCAGCGCCACCGACTGTCCACGCGGTATCGTCAGACTGATGTGATGCAGCACTTCCTCTTCGCCTGTGTATTCAAAACTGACATCATGAAAAACAATATCTCCCTCCGGATTCGGCAGCGGCCCGGCTCCCGGCTGATCCACGATCTCCGGCTGCGCCTCGATCACCGCGGGCTGACAAAGATTCCGATATAGATCGCGGCAATCGCAAGGTCTCCGGGCGTCATATCGCCCCTCGCGACAAACCAGCCGCCAAACACGAGCGTCGCGAGGTACATCATACCGATAAAGAACGTCGTGGTGCTCTGGAATCGTCCCATCGCCCGATAATTTCTCTTCTTGGACTGCAGGAATGCCTCGTTTCCCTTTTCGAATTTCACGCGCTCCAGATCCTCGTTCGCAAAAGCCTGCACGACACGGATTCCGGAAAGCGAGTCGTTCAGAGCGGCATTGATATCGCCGATTTTGCGGCGGTTGTCCATGAATGTTTCCTGCATTGTCTCATTCTGCCGCAGGCACACGACGAACATCGTCATGGCTATCGCGAGCAGAATCAGAGCCAGCTTCCATTCGGTCAGAAAGAGAAAAACAAACGAGCCGGCCAGCTTAATCAGTGAAATGAAAAGATTTTCGGGGCCGTGGTGCGCCATCTCGGAGATGTCAAACAGATCGGAAACCAGCTTGCTCATCATCTGTCCGGTATTGTTCCGGTCATAATAAGAGAATGAGAGCTGCTCATAATGTTCGAACAGCTCCTGCCGCATGTCCCGCTCCATCTTCGCGCCCATTACGTGC
>ONHF01000028.1 GCA_900317555.1 uncultured Lachnospiraceae bacterium
GAGCAGCTCCTTTGCGCGCTCCCTCGCCTGCTCTTCGGAAAGCCCGTTCATCTCTCCCGAGAAAATCAGGTTTTCGCGCCCTGTCATATCCTGATAGAAGCCGACATTATCCGGCAGATACCCGACTTCTTTCTTGACCAGAATTGCTTCTCTTGTACAATCATGGCCATCGATCCACGCATGACCGTCCGTCGGCGTTGTGAGGCCAAGAAGCATCAGGGTCGTCGTTGTTTTGCCGGCACCGTTCGGTCCCAGAAGTCCGAAGACTTCGCCCCGGCGGATTGAAAGGTCCAGATGATCTACCGCCGTGACATCTCCGTAGACTTTGGTCAGTCCCTGCGTGCGGATGATCCATTCATCCACCGCTGCAGCCGGGGCAGTTTCCGGTGTCTGCGCGGAGACTCTGCCGCCGGAATTTCCGGCTGCCTGCCCTTCTTTAGTTTTCGTCCGGAACATAATCAGTGCCTCCCGAATTTACGGAAGACCGCCGCGAGAGCCGCGAGCACTGCCGCGATGATGACGACACCGGCGATACCCCATGCCGTGCCTGTTTTAACGGTGACACGGAACGTATTGTCAACGCTCGTCTCCTGATTGGAGGCCGTAACATCCATTGTATAATCGCCGCTGATCGCGTTCTTGGAAGGCGTTACATACATCGTGACCGACTTGGTCTGACCGGCGGGGATGGAATCGATCGTATCCTGCGAGAACTCCACGGTCCAGTCCGAAGGCGCGTTCGCGGACAGATTGATGCCCGAGAGATCCAGATTACCGTTGTTGACAACCGTCAATGTGACGGCTTTTCTGTGGTTCGCGCCGGCCGTGAATGAAAGCGTTCCGTCCGCTGTGGTCAGCTGTGTGTCATAGGTTCCCGTAACGGCTGCGGTCAGCTTCGCACTCAGCTTCTGGCCGTCCGCTTCCGCGGTTACCGGAATTGTGTAGGAATCTGCCTTGGCGTCTTTAGGCGCGGTTGCTGTCACAGTTACCTGCTCGCTCGAATGCGCGTCAACGTCCGCGGAAGTGATGTTGTTCGCGTCCGCGGTCTTGAATGTAACCGTCCAGCCTTTGGGCGCCTCCGCTGAAAGAGCGTAGCTCTTTGATGAAGATGTGCTGTTCTGAAGTGTAATGTTGTAGGTCAGGGCAGTGCCGGAAACGCCCTGCTGCTTGTCATGGTCGACCGTAAGGCCCGAGTCGCCGGTATCTTCGTCGGTTACGGTCATCGTCAGTTTGAGCGCTGAGGAATCTCCGCGCAAAACAACGCTGTAATTGCCGTTCTTCGCATCCTGCGGAACCGTTACGCTGTAGGTTGCGAGGCCGTCGTTCGCTCCCGCCTTGGCGTAAACAGCGGAAATCTGCCGCCCGTCTCCTTCAAATACGCCGGTCCAGCCTTCCGGAAGACCGCTCTGCGAAAGATTCACTTCTTCTCCGGATGAGGAGTCATTCTGAAAATCCAGTGTAAAGCTGACATTGTCACCGGGCTTCACCGCAACGCCGGGATAACTTGTGCTCATTTCCACGGATCCTGCCGCGTTTACCGGAAGAACCGGCAGGACAGCTGCTGCCGTCATCGCCATCCCGAGAACCGCTGCGGCTGCCACCGCGCGGATTCTCTGCATACCCGAAAAAGAATTCTGCTTGCTCATCGTATCAACCTCCGCATCATTATCAGGGCAGCGCCCTGTATCTTTAATACCTAACTTGAGATTGTACGATACGATTGTCAAACTTTTGTTATCAGTATGTGACGGAATTGTGTTTTTATGATTATTCCGCGCGGGTTTTATGATTTTCCCGCGCGGCGTCTGCGCTCCTCGTAAAGAATCGCCGCAAGGAATAATGTCACACTGACAGCGGAAACCGCGGCACCGGCCTTCATGCCTGCGGGAACGTAGCGCAGCTCCACGCTGTGCGCAGTATCCGGGTCTCCTAGCGGTACGCTCATGAACAGGTCAAACAGCGGCTTCGCCTCCGCCCTCTTTCCGTCCACAAAGATCTGCCAGCCCTCTTCATAAGGAATCGCAAGAACAAGCGACGAAGCACCTTTTGGAACTTCCGCAAGAAGATGGGAAGACGAAAGCTTGCTTACCTTCGCGCCGTACTTTCCGATCCTGCCGCAGACGTCTTCCACACGCTCCATATCCTCGGACACGAACTGCACGGTATCGGGCGAAGGAAGTTTTACGATGTTGCCGATCTCAACCCGCACGGTGCTGCCCTTCTGAAAACTTCCTATGCGGAGCACCATTTTACAGGAGAGGTTTCCGAAATGCTGCGGAAGCTCTTTTCCGTTCACGGTAAGGATCATATCGTCGATATGATCGAGGTCCGTAACATAGAAGTACATATCGCCGTCCGAAGCCGCCCGCAGCGTAAAGTCCATGCGGTAACGGCCTTTATAACGCTCGTCCGCGGAAGAGGAACGGCTTGTCACTTCCGCAGGAAAAAGCGTCTGTACCTTTTCCCCCGCGTAAGCGGACATAATCCCTTCGGAGAAATCAAAAGGCCCCGCGTCATAGTTGAAATCTGCATTTTTCTGCAGCTGTTCCTGCGTCCGCGGCAGGCCGAAGATTACCGGCAGCGGATTTTCCGCCTCTTTTACCGCATCGCCGTCCAGAATATACCGGATACCGAAGATCCGGTTCGCCTCTTCGGTATTTCCGGTCGTGTACGAGGCAAAATTCATGTTGTCATTATAGCCGAGCCTTGTGAGAAACGTCCGGTACGTATAAAGCGTATCCGAGCTGTATACGCTGACACCGTTATAGCCGTACATCATCGCGTCATTTTCAGTTCGCGGCGCCGTGTTTTCGATCCGGTAAAAACCGCTGTCCGTGTTCATGATGCCGCGAAGAAGCGGCGCGTCGTGCGCTGTTTTGGCGCGGAAAGCGGAGGCTGTCATCTGCCCCTGCGAGGTCACCATATAGACGTAGGTGAAATTCATGCCAAGATCCGCAAGCTGCACAAGACATAAAAGCCCCGCGCAGATCATGGCGGCGCGCCGGCACCGCACCCTGCCCGGTTCCTGCCCGCGCCGCTCCAGCAGCAGCCACACGGTAATCAGGCCGCCGGTCAGCAGAATCAGGACGAGGTTCGCGGCTGCTTTCCCTGTCCCGAAGTAAGAGTCCCGGTCTTCCGCCGCGATGACCCACAGAATCAGAACGAACGCCGCGCAAAGAATGGCACTCCGCCGCGTCAGCGCTTTTCTGTGCACAAAGGCGGCGTAGGCACAGGTAATCGCAAGCAGCGAGAACAGAAATGAATAGCGGTAGAGATACCCCTCCGGCTCTGTCCCCGCGTGCCAGACGCGGTTGATGATCTCGACGCAGAAGCTCACAAACAGGGCAGCGAGCAGAATCCCGCGCCGGAGCCTCTCTTTCCTGTCAATCTCTTTATTAAGGAAGAAGAGCATACAGCCGAACAGAACCAGCATGCCGCAGTAGACCTGCGGATTGCCGTCAAAGATCTGCGTCGTGTCATAGCTGAGCGAAAAGAACTTGCTGATCACCTGCGAAGGCCGGAGGTTCGGCTGCGGGTTCGCGATACCGTAGCGCGAGGCGTTTTTACCGCTCCGAAGCAGTGTCATCGCCGTCGGCACCATGAGCCACGCGGACATGCCGGCAGCAAGGAACGTCGCGGCAGCGGCGCGCACCATCTTCCGCACACTCCCCGCATACAGCAGAATATACATTGCCAGATACAGGAGCATCATATAGGTGATGTAATAATTGCAAAACAGCGACAGCGCCAGCGCCAGACAATACCAGATCCAGCTTCGCCGCGCGTCGCGCAGCATTCTGCGCGTCAGAATCATCATCACGGGGAACAGGATCAGAACATCCAGCCACATAATATTGGAAACATTGAGCGCGTTGAATTCGCAGAGCGCGTAGGACGCCGAGAGAACGAGCGCCGCGGCGATGTTCATCCGGTCTGAACGCACGGGTTCCGCGCCGGCGCCTCTGCTTTCTCCTGTGCGGAGCTGTCCGCCTTCAATACTCCGCAGATACCAGAACGAGGTCAGCCCGCAGAAAGACACCTTGACCGCGATGAGCGCCGTAACGGCTTCCGGAAGAGCCTGCCGCGGTATAAAGATAAACGGAAGCAGCAGCGGACTCGTCAGATAATACGCCGAGAATCCGACCATGTTCGCGCCAAGCCCCGCGCTGAAACTGTAAATGAAATTGTTATCCGAGCGGAAAATCTGCCGGTAGTACGAATAGAAATCGACGTACTGCCGTTTCATGTCGTCATAGAAAAATGTGTTGTCGCCAAACGGCGTGATCCTCCGGAGAATCAGGATCCCCGTAAACAGAATAAGCGGCAGCACAAAAGCCGAAAGCGACTGCAGCGCGAATTGTTTTTTCGAACCGGATGTCTGACTGGTCATTATTTTCATCCTCTTTCTCCCGTTGGATACCGGTCCCGCCGAACCGGCAATCGCCGGATATCTGACTCATTTTAGCAGATCCTGCGCGCCCCGCAATAAAAATATATGTGCGTTGCCTATTGTCTGATAATTATTTTTTACAATAATTTTAGAGGCTTCGGGCATGATTGTGGGTAAAATCCCTTGCCTCTGATAACAACTACATATTGCAAAAGCCATCCTGGCTCCTGTAAAGTATCAGCGACCAAACATCCACATTACAAGAAAGGCTCAAGATGGCTTCTGCTGATACCTTATGTAAGAAACTGCTCAATGTCAAGCACACGGTTGTAGAATCTAACGATTTCTACAATGATGCAGATGGTATTACTCACCTCCGCATCAAGGCCCACCCGAATGCCTGGCACAAGGATGACTGCCCGTACTGCGGGAAGCGCTGCCCTGGTTATGATACCGCAGCGGCGAATCCCAAGGTCTGGCGCGCTCTGGACTGGGGCGGCATTCTTGTAGAGATTGAATGCTCCACTCACAGGGTCTGCTGTCCGGATCACGGCGTTGTTACTGCTGCTGTTCCGTGGGCTTATCCCGGAAGCAGTTTTACCAGAGAGTTTGACCTCACGGTGGCCTGGCTTGCGGAATACCTGCCCAGAAGTGCTGTGTCAAACTACATGCGCATCGACTGGCAGACAGTTGGAAGCTGTGTTACCAGAAGTCTGCACGACCTTGAGCCGGAGCGCTCCAGGCGGCTGGACGGTCTTGTCCGCATTGGTATTGATGAGACCAGCTACCGCAAGGGACATAAGTACATCACGGTTATCGTAAACCACGATACCAACACCGTTGTCTGGGTGGCTGACGGCCACGGCAAGTCTGTCCTGGAGCAGTTCTATAAGGCTCTGACAGACGAGCAGCGGGCCAGTATCAAGGTCGTCACCGGCGATGGTGCACGCTGGATCACTGACTGTGTAAATGAGTTCACCCCGAACTGCGAGCGCTGTGTTGACCCCTTCCATGTGGTCGAATGGGCCATGGAGGCTTTGGACAAAGTCCGCAAGGAACGCTGGCGCGCCGCTTATGAGAAGGCGAAACAGCTTGCTGCAGAAAACCCGCAGAAGCGCGGCCGACCGAAGACAGATGATAAGGCTGCCTCAAGGGTAAAGGAGGCGCGGGAGCAGGCTTCTGCACTCAAACAATCTGCTTACTCGCTGGGCAAGGCGCCGGAGCACCTGACAGAGAATCAGAAGATCCGTCTGGATATAATCCAGGCAAGTGACCCGAAGCTGTACCGGGCATACTGCCTGAAAGAATCCCTGCGCCTTCTCCTGAAATCGACGGATGTCAACCAGGCTGAGGCTGATCTGAAACACTGGCTCTGGCGGGCAAGCCATAGCAGGATATCGGTCTTCCATGATCTTTACGAGAAGATCAGGCGCCATAAGGATCACATCCTCAGCACAATCCGGCTGGGGCTGAGCAACGCAAGGATCGAAGCGACCAACAACAAAATCAAACTGATTATTCGCAAGGCGTATGGGTTCCGGAATATACAGAACATGATGGATATGGTGTACCTGGTTTGCTCCAAAATCCAGGTCCCACTCCCTAACCGAAAACCCAGGCCTGCAAAAGCGGCTTAATTACAGAGGAAAGTGGCATTTCTTACCCACAGGGATGCCTGAAGAGCCTAA
>ONHF01000023.1 GCA_900317555.1 uncultured Lachnospiraceae bacterium
CAGGTCCCACTCCCTAACCGAAAACCCAGGCCTGCAAAAGCGGCTTAATTACAGAGGAAAGTGGCATTTCTTACCCACAGGGATGCCTGAAGAGCCTAATTTTATCAAATATAATTGTTCTTATGATTTCTCCGTGGGAGAAAGATGCTAAAATAATAAAACAGAGGTTTGATATGAACAATATCTGGTCAATCATCCAGGAAACGGCAGGCATTCGCGCAGACCAGGATTACGTCAAAACATATCTGGAGCACCACAACCTCGCCTACCTGATGGTCATTTCGATGTTCAGCATTGTCAGTCAGACCCTGATGCCGCTTATCGGCCTTCTCGGCTTCCCGGCAGCAGGTGCTGGCGCTGTTCTTCGCGCGCCTTCTTTTCTTCCGGTTCACTATGTTTACATGATTGAGATCGCGTGCAGTACGGTCTGTTTTTTCTTCGCGATGCACGCACACCGGAAGACGCCTTTCAACTACAAGATAACAAACGCAGTCTGCCTTCTCTACGGCTTTGCGATGACCTGCTACGGCGCCTACATTTCGGTCTATGATCCGCACCTTGGTCTCACGGTCATGCCGTTCCTGATCAACGAAATGTGGATCTTCGGTCTGCTGGCCCTGCCACCGGTTCTCTCGCTATTCGTGTCGGCATTCTACTTTATATCCTATGCGCACATTTTGAACGTGATCCAGTACTCGTTCGGAAGAACGATCTGCCTTCTTCTGTTCTGGGTTTCGATTTATGTGATCAGCGTTGTACGCTACCGCGTTTCACTGAATGTTGTGCATGAGAAGCACCGTTCGGAGGCCGTGTATGAAAAGCTCGAAGTCATTTCCAGAACCGACGCCCTGACCGGCCTGAAAAACAGGACTGCCCTGAACAGCGACTTCCCCAGCTTTTCTTCCGCGCATCTGTATGTCATGATGACGGATATCGACAATTTCAAGGAATACAATGACAGCCTCGGGCATGCGTTCGGAGATGAAATCCTCGGGAATTTTGGAAGATGCCTCTGCTCGGTTTTCGGACACGACGACGTCTACCGCTACGGCGGCGATGAGTTTCTTGTGATCGCGGATAATTACAATGACGAGACATTCCTGAAAGCCGTGAACCGGGTACGCTCCAAATTCAATAACTGCACAGTCGGCGGCAGCTGCATCCACGCGACCTTCAGTGCAGGAAGCGTCGAAGGCGCCTGCCACAGCGGGCAGGACTGTCTGGAAATGATACGGCAGGCGGATATCCGGCTGTACAAAGCCAAAGACGGAGGGAAGAACAGACTCTTCGAGGGTACAAATCCTTCTCCCGGCCGCTCAGAAGATCAGCATGTACCGGATACCGGACCCGGTCCCGGCACATGCCAGAGAAATGAAAAAGATGTGAATATAACAAAATCTGCCCCCGCCGGACAATGAACCTGGCTTCTTGTTCTCCGGAGGCAGATTTTATTATCAGCGTTATTCGTCTCTGCGCGGATGCCTGTCCAGATAATCGCGCAGCTCCTTGTCATGCCGCACGATCAGATCCATAAAGTCATCCGCCAGATCTTTGTATACAGGGAGCAGACCACTCCATTTCCTCCCGAACTGATAGGTTTCAGGGTCCAGCTCCTCTTTCTTTATAGAATCGCTGCGGAGGGTTTCCGATATGTCAATATTCAGCGCTTCCGCTGCCTTGATCATCGTATCCATCGAAACTCTGCGGGAAGGGTGCAGCAGCAGTGTATAAACCGTATTCCTGCTGCAGCCGATTCTGCGGGCAAGCTCTTCCTTGCTCATGCCGGACCGCTTCCACTTTGTAATAATCGACTGTCGCAGTAATGCGGTCTGTTCTGGCGTAAGCATACGTCCTTATCCTTTCACTGAATTCTGTTTCCATTGTAGTGAAGGAGCGGCCTTCGCGAAAGGCGCAATATATTGTGCATTATGTATTAATAATTGTGCGTTTAATATGATATTTTCAGCAAATATCACGCTTCCGTTCCATAAAAAAACAGGTGCCCGCCGGCACCCGCTGAAATACTGCATTCATGTCATATGTACATATGGTGTTCGTAAAAAGTTATTACCACGCCACCGCGATGTCCATCGTCCCGGGCTGAGAAGCCGCGAAAGTTCCCGTATCGCAGACAATCGCCGTCCCGAGGCTCGTCTCTACAAGACTTCCGTACGGATGAACGCCGTAATTGGCGGCAATCATTATGTAAGGTCCGAACATCTTGACCCCGTCGTTTCTGACCCAGTACTCGCCTGCAAAGCCCGCCGCGGACAGATTCGCGGCAACCCGGCTCATGTTCAGGTTGTAGTACACTTCCTGTCCGCTGGGTCCGTTGATTCTTCCCGCGCTTCTCGTCAAAACAGTGCCGCCCCACACAAGACTTCTGGTCTGCGCGGCAAGCACTTCTTTCGACGCGCCGGCAAGCACCTGCGAAGACAATGCCGGCTGTGCCACTCCCGCAGTATCCTTCTCCGCCGCGAACGCCGCAAGCGGTGTGCCTGCTCCTGCCATAACAAATGTGAACAGTGTCAATGCAATTGTCGCAATGATCTTTTTCAATAAACAAATCCTCTCTGAATTCAGGCGGCCCCCGTCCGGTGCCGTGAAATATAAATCGTGCTCTTCATTTCCACAGCAAATTTTGCTGTACTGCAACAAATATTACAAAAATATTTCATTTATGTCAAGTTCTGTAAATATAAGTTAATTTGTTAACAACTATCTTAACAATTGAGCAAGCCGCGCCGGCGGAGCTGCTCAGCTGGCTAACGTAAGGCGCGGCTCGCGCAGCGCCGCTCACAACACGCCGGCCGCCTGCCCCGGCGGCGCTTTCTTCTTGCCGATCCTGCTTTAACGCGGTAAAATTCACATAACTATAAAGAAGTAAAACAGCGGGCGCCGCAAGGCGCACGGCCGCGGATACCCATCCAAAGGAGGACAACATGGCGGAACTGACTCTGGAAAGCTTTGAACGGGCTTGCGAAATTGTAAAAGAAGTTACACTTCCCACCGACCTCATCTACTCTGATTCCTACAGTGAGCAGACCGGTGCCAAGGTATATCTCAAGCCCGAAAACATGCAGCGCACCGGCGCCTACAAAGTGCGCGGCGCCTACTATAAAATCAGCACGCTTCCCGAAGAAAAGAGAAAATCGGGCCTGATTACCGCCTCTGCGGGCAACCACGCGCAGGGCGTCGCGTACGCCGCGTCCCGCTTCAAGGCAAAGGCAGTCATCGTCATGCCGACGACCACGCCGCTGATCAAAGTAAACCGCACTAAAGCGCTCGGGGCCGAGGTTGTTTTGCACGGTGATGTTTTTGATGAAGCGAGCGAGTACGCGCACAAGCTCGCCGAAGAAAAGGGCTACACCTATATTCCTCCGTTCGATGATCCCGCTGTCGCGACCGGGCAGGGCACAATCGCGATGGAAATCATCAAGGAACTTCCGCTCGTCGATTACATTCTCGTTCCGGTGGGCGGCGGCGGACTGGCAGCCGGCGTTTCCACGCTCGTCAAACTTCTGCGCCCCGACTGCAAGGTTATCGGCGTCGAGCCCGAGGGTGCAGCCTGCCTGACGGCCTCCCTTAAGGCCGGCAAGGTTGTTACGCTTCCTGCGGTCAGTACGATTGCGGACGGTACAGCGGTCAAAACACCGGGCTCTATTATTTTCCCCTACCTCCAGAAGAATCTGGACAGCGTCATCACTGTGCCGGACGAAGATCTCATTGAGGCCTTCCTTGACATGGTCGAAAATCACAAGATGATCGTCGAGAATTCCGGTCTGCTTTCGGTTGCCGCGTTAAAACAGCTCGACTGCCGCGGTAAAAAAGTTGCCTGCGTTCTTTCGGGCGGCAATATGGATGTCATCACAATGTCCTCAGTCATCCAGCAGGGACTCATTCACCGCAACCGGATCTTCACGGTTTCGGTTCTGCTGCCGGACAAACCGGGCGAACTGCAGAAGGTGGCAGGTGTCATCGCGGCCGTGAACGGCAACGTCATCAAGCTCGAGCACAACCAGTTTGTCAGCGTCAACAGAAGCGCGGCCGTGGAGCTTCGTATTACTCTCGAAGCCTTCGGTACAGAACACAAACAGCAGATTCTTACCGCGCTTGAAAAGAACGGCTACACGCCGCGCGTTGTCCGCACGGTAATCTGAGAACGGCCGGCGGCGCATTTTCGGCGCGGTCCGGCAGTGCCGGGCCGGCGCGGGCATCTATGGGATACAGGCGTTTTTATCGCGCTTACCTTCGCGCGGCGCTCTGGATCGCCAGTGTGACGGCGCTGATCATGGTTCTGAACTGTTTTATCCAGTATCATTGCACGCCTCTTGAGGAATCGCTGCAAGGGTACGGCAGACAGTATTCCACGGAAGATCTTGCAGAATTGCGGGATATGATTGTGGAACAGGCAAATACGCTTGCGGAAGAAGTGCCGGAAACGAATTTCTCCCGGGCGGTTCTTCATGATCCAGCGGCGGCTTCCCGCGATGCTGTAGCCGCCCTCGCATCTATGTATCCGCGGCTTGGCGGCTATCAGGTCAACCCCAAACCGCTGTATTACTCCTGGTTTGTCAGTCAGCAGTACATGCAAGGATATTATTTTCCGTTTTCGATGGAAGCGAATTATAATAATCTGATGATGCCGATGAACATCCCTTTCACGATGTGCCACGAAATCGCGCACACCCACGGGTATATTCTGGAGGACGACGCAAATTTTCTGGCTTTCCTTGCCTGCACGGAATCGAAGGAACCGGTTCTCCGCTACAGCGGCTATCTTGGAATTCTTTACTATGTGGACAATGATTTTTACGCGTCCGCGGGAAAAACAGAGTACCGGCGCCATCCCGACATCAGCGAAAAGGTCCGCTCCGACAGCCGTTTTCTCAGTGAGAAGGCGTGGGCGCAGGTAGAACAGCTCTCCCCGCTCCCCACCAAAACCGTGCAGGCAGCCGCCGACACTTACGTTGATACAACATTAAAAGCAAACGGCATCGCGTCCGGCAAGGCAAGCTACTCTCATGTTGTCGCCCTGCTTCTGGAATATTATGATGGGGATTATTCCGGCGCGAAGCGGCATACTCACAGCAGCTCATAGCAGCGCAGCAGCCGCTGCGGAAAGGATTACAGAATGGATATTGTATGTCTTGATATGGAGGGTGTTCTGGTTCCGGAAATCTGGATCGCGTTTTCCAAGGCCAGCGGTATTCCCGAACTTTCAAGGACGACCCGCGACGAACCCGACTACGATAAACTTATGCGCTGGCGCCTTGGTATTCTAAAGGAACACGGCCTCGGACTGAAAGAAATCCAAAAGACAATAGGGACCATCGATCCTCTCCCCGGCGCGCGGGAATTTCTGGACGAGCTGCGTTCTCTGACGCAGGTGATCATTATCAGTGATACCTTCACGCAGTTCGCAATGCCGCTTATGAAGAAGCTCGGGTATCCGACGCTGTTTTGCAATACGCTCGAGGTCGCTCCTTCCGGAGAGATCACCGGCTTCAAGATGCGCATCGAAAATTCCAAGTACAGCACGGTCCGCGCACTCCAGTCCATCGGCTTCAACACCATTGCAAGCGGCGATTCGTACAACGACCTTGCCATGATCCGGGCAAGCAAAGCAGGCTTTCTGTTTAAATCCACCCCGCAGATCAAAGCGGACAATCCGGACATCCCGGCATTTGATGAGTTTCCGGATCTGTTAGCCGCCATCAAATCCGCGCTCTGAAGCCGGAGGAGTTATATGCAGTTATATTTTGCCCCGCTGGAGGGGATCACCGGCTATGTTTACCGGAATGCGCATCACGCGTGTTTTGGCGGCGTAGACCGGTATTTTACGCCTTTTGTCGTCGCGACTTTCACACGCAAGGTCAAGACCCGCGAGAAGATGGACATTCTCCCGCACAACAACGCCGGCACCCCTCTTGTCCCCCAGATTCTCTCCAACAATGCCGAAGAATTTCTCGCCACGGCGCGCTACATGGCGGACTTCGGCTACCCGGAAGTCAATCTCAACCTCGGCTGCCCCATGGCGACAGTGGTGAACAAACATAAAGGTTCCGGTTTTCTTAGTGTGCCGGACGAGCTGGACGCGTTCCTTGATAAAATCTATAACGGTGCGGAGCAGATCCGGACCGGAAGCGGGAAGCCGCTCCGCATTTCCGTCAAAACACGCCTCGGCATGAACTCCCCCGAAGAATTTGAAAGAATCTTTTCGATCTACCGTCAGTATCCGCTTTCGGAGCTGATTGTCCATGCGAGAACGCGGAAGGAAATGTACGCCGGCATGCCTCACCTTACGATTTTCCGGCGTCTGCTTGATGAAACCCCGATTCCGCTCGTCTACAACGGGAATATTTTCACGGTGCGGGACGAAGAGCGCGCCGAAGCACTCTTTGCAGGCACCTCCTCTCCCTGCCGCGGCTTTATGCTCGGCCGGGGCCTGCTTTCGGACCCGGCGCTTGCGGAGAAGATCTGCGCGGCCGCGGGCAGCGCGGCGGGCATATCGGCTTCCGGCAACAGATCGGGCGCTGCATGTGCTGATGCGCAGGGCGCCGGCAATATGCCAAGCCGTACTGATGCGCGGGGCGCCGGCAATGCCGCGTCCGGAGGCGGTGCGGCACGAAACTGCGCGGCGACAGAAACTGCTGCGGAACGCGGCAGCGAAGATATGTCCAGGCGGCTGCGCAGCTTCCATGATACGCTTTACCACGGATATCAGGAGCAGTATCAGGGCTTTCACGGACAACATTCCGGAGAAACGGTCATCATCAACCGGATGAAAGAAGTCTGGACATTCATGGGCAATCAGTTCGAGGATGACGCCCGCTTCCTCAAGAATATTCACAAAGCAAAAAATCATGTGGAATACGAAGCGGCTGTCCGGATGATATTTGCGAACTGTGCGGTCACAGGCGCAAAAGACGGACTGTAGCTCGGGCGCCGCGCCGCGCTTTTCCAGCATATTTTATGGGCGCGGCGCCGTGCATTTCTTGCATAACTGAAAATTTCCTGATTTTGCAAGAAGCCCTTCGGCGTATTTCTCAATTCCGCGCCTTTTGCAAGAATGATTTGTTCCTATGCCTAGTTTTCTTCTTGCAAATCCTCGAAATTCGTACTTTTGCAAGAAGCCTTTCGAGCAAGACGCGCTGATACTCCACGGCACGCCAAATGCAATGCCGCGTAGCGCGGCGCCGCGCATTTCCAGCCAACTTCTAGCAGGAAGCTCCCTTCATGATCTCCAGATTCTTCTCATCATGCTCTATTTCCCGCGAATAGCTGTGCGCGATATCTGCCATATCCTCCGCGTCAAATTGCCCTTTTGTCGCAAAGCGAAGCAGGCACAGCAGAAAGACTGCGCGCAGGCTCCGGCGGCAGAGAACTTCCGCCGTTTCCCGCTCCTCAAACCATTCGTCGATCGAATACCGCCAGAGAAAATATACCTGGAGCCGCCGGAACCACCCCTGCGCCTTTTCCCCCGCGCAGACAATAAATTCCCCGGTCAGCGTGTCCAGATGAGACTCGTCCTGTATCAGCTGCTGCAGCATCGAAAGCTGCTCCGACCAGCCCGCGCCAATGGGTTCACAGCGTTGCAGCGCCGAAAGAAGTGCCATATCCACTTCTCCGGCAGCGCCGGAGTCCGTACCAAGTGCAGCGGCAAATGCTCCGGCTGCCGCACGGCGCCGCGGCGCCGCCAGCTCCCACGCGAACGGCTTCGACTGAATATCCTTCACTTTCTGGTCTCTTGCCGCAAGGATCGTCTGAAGGCGCTGCTTCTCATCTTCTGACAGCGCGTCTTCCGCCCCCTCATCCTCCGTCAAAGTGTAGGAAATCGGCCCATCCTCCGCAAAAAAGATCTCCGCAACCGCAGGACACGACAAACTCAGATCCTGCTGAGAATAGTCCCCGGCCTCAATATAGTATCTCGGATACTCGCGGCAAGTCGTGCACAGCGCGCCTTCGCCCATTTGGAGGATGATCCGGCAGAGGCCTGTTCTGTCCAGAAACGGACAGTTTCCATCCGCAGTCAGCGGAAAAAATCGCGCGTGCCCGTCCTCCGTTTCCTCTTCACGGATACTCGCGCGCACCTCTTTCGCGAACTCCCCCGGCGCAAGCTGATAATATTCATTTGCGTCATCATCAATATCCACTTCCCACCCGCGGCAGCAGGTGTCCCCGCACTTGTCCGCAGTGCAGGTAAATTTGCTATAATAATCTGGACGTTCAATTTTCATCTCGTCTGGCCTACCTTTCCCGAAGCCGGCTTTGAACGCTGCACGGGCGGCATCGGACCGCCGGCAGCATCTTTGTACGAACGCCATTATAATTTTCGCGCGGCATGATGACAACCGTGCACGGAGCAATATGACAATTACGATTCTTGCCATCGGCAAACTTAAAGATAAATCGCTGCAGACCCTGCAGAACGAATATATTAAGCGGCTGCAGCCCTTCGCCAAAACAGACATCACTGAAATCAAAGACGACCCCGAAACGCATCCGGACCGTGCGGCAGAATGCGGGCTTATCAAAGACCGCGAGGCGCAGCGCGCGCTTGAGAAGATACGGGGCGGGGATTTTGTTGTTTTGCTCGATTTGCACGGAAAAATGTGGTCCAGCGAAGAATTCGCCGCCCATCTGCAGGAGTGGACACAGGCTTCCCAGCGGCTTGTTTTTGTTATCGCAGGTTCGCTTGGTCCCGGGAAAGCACTGACAGAGCGTGCGAATGTGCGCTGGAAGCTTTCGGATCTGACGTTCACGCATCTGATGACGCGCGTCATTCTGCTGGAGCAGATCTACCGGGGCTTCATGATCGACGCGGGCCGCTCGTATCATAAATGAGAAAGGAAAACAGGCAAATGAACACAGACAGCTCCCGGAACCGCCGGTACACTTCCTCCGACATGGCAAAAATCTACTGTGAAAAATGCAATGGCTGCGGTGACTGCTGCCATGGTATGACCGATACCATCCATCTCGATCCCTATGATATTTATCTGCTTTGTTCCGGCCTGCAGACCACGTTTCAGCAGCTTCTGGATAGCGGACGGATTGCTTTGCATGTGGAAGACGGCCTTACGCTCCCGCATCTTAAAATGCCGGACAGCCCGGGAAGCGCCTGCACATTTCTTTCATCCGACGGAAGGTGTGAAATTCACCCGTTCCGCCCGGGACTTTGCAGACTGTTTCCTTTAGGCCGCGACTACGATGCGCAGACAAAGACTTTTCAGTATTTCATTGTAGATAACGGCTGCCCGATGCCCGGCAAAATGAAAGTCAAGATAGATAAATGGATCGGCATCAAAGATCTCGCGGCTTATGAAAAATTTGTCGCGGACTGGCATTATTTTGTCCTGGATGTGAAGGCGAAGCTTACTGCTTCTGACGAGAGTTTTGCACGTGCGCTGAACCTGTTCATACTGAAAGTATTCTATCTTACGCCTTATGAGCCTTCGAGGGAGTTTTACGAGCTCTTTTACATGCGGCTGAAAGAGGCGCGGACTGTGCTGTAAATTATTTATCTCCATAATGCGTGCGGCATTCAATAATAATTAACACATCGTCTGATACTGCATATATGATCCGATTTTTGCCATCAATCCTTCGGGACCAGAATCCTGAAAGATTTCCCACAAGCGGCTCCGGCTTTCCAATACCGGCATAAGGGTCCCTCATCATATCCTTAAGTAATTTATTGATCTTTTTGAGAACCCCTTTGTCGGTAGACTGCCAGTACACACAGTCATCCCATGCATCAGTATCCCACTCCAGTTTAAATGCCATAACTACTCCTCAATCAGCTCATGGGTTGAAGTGTGTAGTGCTCCATTTTTATATGCATTCATCTTCTGTTCCAGATAGCGCATATTATATTCCGAATAAAATGAATCCGCTGTGATTTCAAAAGGAATTCTCCGCTCTCTGGCAACTGTCTTCAAAAATATTGTAACAGCTGTTGTCATTGGCATTCCCATTTCATCAAGGACATTTTCAGCCTCTTTTTTCACCTTATCGTCGATTCGTACGTTTACCTGTGCCATCGAAAGCCCCTCCTTTTACATGTATTAGTGTATAGCATTTGATATCATTATACAACGCTTTGCTATATATTACTGTTTGCTTTACCATTTGACATAAAATCTCCATAACTTTACTTTTTGTGACTGATAACGGCAAAACAAGTAAAGCTGCAAGGATAAGAGGCTTAAAGGATCCCCCCCTGAACAACTTAATCCGCTTTCTATGTCTCTTTTCCGATATCCTTTACCCCTCTACCACCGCCCGCCGATACACCTCAAACGCCGACGGAATCGAATACTTCTCATTGATCTGCGCGATATCCGCCATAAACACGGCAGAAGGCTTCTCTTCGCCTTCCCAGGCAGAAACCGGCTCCTGCTCTCCGGGCAGCGCCGCCGTCTCATCCACCAGCACATCCACCCCCTGCATCTGCCACTCCACATGCGTAAAGATATGTTTTGCGGGAGGGAGCGGCAGAATCCGCAGCGGTTCGAACCCGAGGTTCCGGACAAACGCTGCTGCCTGTTCGGCATCCAGGAGACCTTCCGCATTCGGGAACTCATACAGTCCTGCCAGAAGTCCCTTCGACGGCCGGCGCCGCAGCGCGATTTTATCGTGATAATGGATCACAAAAACCGTTTTCCGCGAAATCTTCCGCGCTTTCTTCACCTCCTGCACAGGAAACGCCCGAGGTCCATCAGTGCCTGATTGAAATCGCCCGGACGCTCCTGCGGCATTAAAGGCGCAAAGAATCTGCGCGCGGCTGTTTTGGCGGTCTCCGTACGGATGCCTGCCTCATATTCTGTCATCCGCGCGAAGATGCGGAGCAGATTTCCGTCAACTGCCGGCACACACTCGCCAAAAGCAATCGAAGCAATCGCAGCCGCCGTATAATCCCCGATTCCGGGCAGCGAAAGCAGCTCCGCCTTCGTCCGCGGCATCTGCCCGCCATACTTTTCCATCATCACGACCGCGGCTTTGTGCAGGTTGCGGACGCGGCTGTAATAGCCGAGCCCCTCCCAGAGCTTGAGCCAGACATCTTCCGGTGCCGTGGCAAGAGAAGCTATATCCGGCAAAACACGCGTAAACCGCAGATAATACTTCTTCACCGCTTCCACGCGCGTCTGCTGCAGCATAATCTCCGAAAGCCATACGTGATACGGCGCCGGATCCTCCCGCCACGGAAGAATCCGGCGGTTCCGGTCATACCACGAAAGCAGTGCCTCAGCGCTCCTTTCACGGCCGCGCATTTTGTCCCGTTCCGGCTGCCCGCCCGCTCCATCGGCGCGCCGCCCCTCATCCTTCGTCATACAGCAGCACTCCTTCCTGCTCGAGCGGCGCCATATTCTCTTCCTGATTCTTCCGCGCGAAGGCGCGTGTTCTGGCAAGCTCCGCCTGATAATTCTCCGGTGTCAGCCTTCTGCGGCCTGCCGCCATCTCCTCAACCATATATTTGTTGATCTGCGGACTGAAATGCACCGTGTCCATATACAAATCAAGGTTCGTCGTGATCTCCGTCTCGTTCTGAAAATCAAAGATTTCCACATTCGGATACGGAAGCAGCGCCTTTATGAACATTTCCTCACATTTTATCTGCGCGAGATACTCACCGCTTCTCACCGCGTTGTCCCACCACAGCATCGAATATGGCGGAATAAAGAAAGTAAACTTCGTCTCCGGGTGCTCCTCCACAAGAGAACGCACAAGCGCGATATTCCCTTCCGCCTGCCGCTCGTACGCGTTTTCCGGCAGCGCGTCAGCCGTCTCCTTCATCCTGTAATAATGTCCCAGCGCGCCCGCACGGCTGAAATCCTTTCCCTCTGCCCAGTTATAGGACAGCGCTTCGTCATAGCCTGCCGCCGACTGCGCGATCATGTAGGGAATCTTTTCAAACAGGACTGTTTTGTTCCAAAGATACTTCACATCATTGATTGGATTCCGGTCATACATATACATCGGGCACCCGGAAGAGCGGAACGTCGTCACAGGCTCCTGCGTCAGCGCAGCCGGATCTACGTTGAAGAATACCCGCTCCAGCTGATGCCTCTCAAACGCCATCAGAAGATACGCGTGAAGGTCGGCGATACCGCCGTAGGAGCGGACTGCTTTGACCGTATGAACCGAAAAAGCATCGTCAAACCAGCGATTGTCATTGTTTTCGACAACAGAAGAACCCGCGAGAACCGCATTATACCGGAAGTGGCGAAGCGCTCCCGGCACCTGATATTCCTTGTCTGTCTGGACGGCCGCAAGCCTCCAAAACGGCGCGTGATAGTGGAAGAACGGGTCCGCCACCGCCGTCAAAACAGCACACGCCAGAAGCCCCGCCACCGCCGCCAGCAGGGCGCCGCGCAGAAATGCCGCCGGGGAATTGCCGCGGCCGCTCTTCTTTTTCGTATTTCCGCTAACGGGATGTTTATTTCTCATACCGCACCGCTTCCATCGTTAAAATTTAAAGTACAAATACGTTGAGACACCGGTCATCGATATCATACACCAGGCAAAAAGGAGCCCCAGAAGGATGCCGTTTCGCCGGCTAAGCCGCAGTGTCTTCGCAATCTCTCTCGCACAGCGGTGTCTGTTTACCAGCACCACGCACACTGCAAGCAGCGCCGCGAGCTCTGCGAGCTTCACATACTGCGCAAGCTGCGGTGACAGCATCGAGGCGGCTTTATCCACAACAAACAGCTCGGGCAGCGAAATATTCCCCGAAAGCCGCAGCAGATTTCCCGGGAACCGCAGATACTTCATGCAGCGCAGAAATGCAAGCGACAGGTCCGGCCTTTGCGCTCCGAAGAACACCAGCGTAAAACAAAAGAGGCCAAACGTCAGAACCCGCGCGCCGGCTGCCTTTGCGGCTGTCCCGGCAGCCGCCGATCGTTCCGCCGCCTGCGCCACGGTCTTTGAGGCCGCCGGCGAGGATTTCTCCGACGTGCTGTTTCCGGCCGCCTTTGCGTCGCCGTACCTGACTGCCGGCGCCGGCTTCCTCCGATGCGACCACAAATGATATGCCGCAACCAGTGCCCCGGACAGAACTCCCCAGATCAGATAGTTCACACTCGCCCCATGCCACAGCGCGCTTAACAGAAAAACAATCATTATGTTCAAGACTGTCCGCGCGCGCCCTTTTCTGCTGCCGCCGAGCGGAATATACACATACTTCGTGAAAAACCTCGTCAGCGTCATATGCCACTTCTGCCAGAATTTGCCGAATGACACTGTTTTGTATGGCGCGTCAAAGTTCACCGGCAGCTCAATATTCAGCATCCAGCCGATTCCCATCCCCATGTCGCAAAATCCGCTGAAATCCATGTACAGCTGAAAGGCGTAGCAGCAGATCGCCAGAATCCCGGTCAGAAAATCACTGTAATATGCCGCTGAAAAGCCGTACGAGGCCGCCGCTGCCAGATTATCCGCGAGCAGCAGTTTCTTGCCAAGCCCCAGCGTCAGCAGTATCCAGCCGCGCGTAAAGTTTTCCTGTTGAAACCGGCGTCTCTTCGGATCTCTGAACTGACGCATGATCTCGTCGTACATCGTGATCGGACCTTCCGCCAGTTTTGGGAAAAACATCACATAAAGCACATAATTTCCGAACCCGTCATGCGCGATTTCCCCGCGGCATCTGTCGATTATAAACGAAATTTGGCTGAACACATAAAAAGACAGCCCGACCGGTAAGGCGAACCCGGCTTTGTCGCTTACCACCGGCAGATACTTGAATACCGCAAGCACCAGAAGATTTCCGCAGATCCCGGCGGCCATCAGAAGCCGGAGGCGCCTTGCAGCCGCTGCCTGCTGTTTTCCTGCAAGCGGCGTCTGTGCAGCCGCTGCCTGCACGCCCGTCTGCTGCTGCGCCGTGCTTTCCTGCGCGGCTGCCGCTCTGCGCTGCAGGCGGTCCGCCGCCAGGCTGATCATATAATTCCAAAGGATTGTGCCGAAAATAATAAGAAGAGGCCACAGCCCGAACATGCCGTAAAACCAGGCGGACATGCAGGTCATGAAATACTCCGCCAGCCGGAAATGCCCTCTGTGATTCAGGACAAACCAGCCGGCAAGAAGAAGCGGCAGAAAGACCAGCAAAAAAAGATACGAATTAAAGACCATATATACTACCAGATGGAGACTTCGGTTTGAAGCCTTCCTGTGCTGTACTGTACAACATACTTACCAGTGAAGCCTGTGCAATTCTCCTTCCCGCGTCAGCTCCTCAAAATGATTCTGCCGCAGCGCTTCATACAGAATAATCGCAACCGAATTTGATAAGTTCAGTGAGCGGATTTCTCCCCACATCGGTATCCGGACGCAGGCGCCCGGATGCTCTACCAGTATTTCTTCCGGAATTCCCGCTGATTCTTTCCCGAACATAATGAAATCATCCGGCCCGAAGGAGACAGCACTGTAGGTTTGCCTGGCCTTCGTGGTTGCGAACCAAAGATGCGGCCTGCGTACAGACTCCCGTACTGATTTGTCTGTTGATCCGCTCGAAGCTTCCCTGTCTTCATGCTCTTCACCGGCAAACCGCAGGTTTTTGTTTGCAGACAGGAAATCTTCGTAATCAATATACTCCGAAAGTTTGAGTTTCTCCCAGTAATCCATCCCTGCCCGTTTCAGATATTTATCATTTAATACAAAGCCATACGGCCCGATCATATGCAGCCGTGAATCTGTGGCAACACATGTTCTTCCGATAGCGCCGGTGTTAAACGGGATCTCCGGCTCATGCAACACAATATTGATCATAATTCCAGTTATTTTCTAAAATGCCTGATGCCGCACCACCGCATATTCATCATCCGACTGCCAGTACGGGCATCCGCTGTGATGTTTTCCCTCCTGCATCAGCCTACCGTAATCATCTTCATCCATGTCTGCAGCGCAGAAGTATTCCTGTGTGTCCTCATCCCATTCATAATTATTACAGGTATCACATTCCGGCATAGTTACCTCACATAGCAGCATTACATAACTTTCTGCTTATAATAGTTATCAGCATACATTTCTAATGCATTTTCAACCGTTGCATTTAACGTCTCTCCACTTTCAAATGAGATTGAGGACAGCTTTTTATGCAGCCCGGGTTTGATCCGGATATTAAACGTTCCTTTATATTCCTTATCAGGATTTTTTCCGGATTCTTTGCAAAATTCCAAATAGTCATCAACAGCCTTATGGAATTCATCTTCAATTTCTTCGGCACTTTCACTTTCAAAATTGACCAGATCGTTTATTCCTTCTACTTTCCCATAAAGGACATGATCTTCGGCGCTGTATTCAATTTTGGTATGGTATCCTTTGTATTCCAAAACGCCATTATCCATTACAAGTCTCCTAATTGAACTAATTCATCCCGCAGTTGTTTTACTGCATAATGCTTCATCTGATCCCCGGGGTGCGGCTTATGCAGCAAAATAACAGTACCATCAGAAGCTCTGTAAAATTTAACTCTTGATCCGGATGTTTTTCCTTTATTAGATTCCAAAAATCCCAGCTGTTGCAAAAGACTTCTGGCTTCAGAATATGTGTAATCATTCGGACAGTCTTTAATTCGCTGTAATTGTTTTTCCAGTTTGCTCATTCGCGCGCCTTTGCAACTATTATTTAGTTGCATTATACCATAATCTACTTTCTATATCCATCTGCGGCCTTTTCACATTCTGACTTTCCGCCAGGCGCTCACACCCTGAACCTGTACCCATACCCCCAGCTCGTCTCAATATACTGCGGCTTCGAGGGATCCGTCTCAATCTTTTCGCGAATCTTCTTGATATGTACAGTCACGGTCGCGTTTTCGCCATAAGCAGCCATATTCCAGACCTTGCTGAACAGCTCGTCCTTAGAATAAACGTGATTCGGATGCTCCGCCAGAAACGTTAACAGATCAAACTCCTTGGTCGTAAACATCTTCTCTTCACCGTTGACCCAGACGCGGCGGGCTGTTTTGTCGATTTTAAGGCCGCGGATCTCGATGATATCATTCGCCGCCTGCCCTGCGCCGACCAGCCGCTCATACCGCGCAAGATGCGCTTTCACTCTTGCGACCAGCTCGCTCGGGCTGAACGGCTTCGTAATATAATCGTCCGCGCCGAGTCCAAGACCCCGGATCTTGTCGATATCCTCTTTCTTGGCCGTTACCATCAGAATCGGCACGTTCTTTTTGGCGCGCACATGACTGCAGACGGTAAAACCGTCCTCGCCCGGCAGCATCAGATCCAGCAGAATCAGATCAAAATCCTCCTCCAGCGCCCGCTTCTCTCCGGTCAGACCGTTATTTTCAATTACCACCGTAAAATCCGAAAGCTCAAGATAATCCCGCTCCAGTTCGGCGATCGACTCTTCATCTTCAATTATCAATATCCTGCTCATTGCCGTAACCCTTTCCGTCCGCTTATACGACCGCGTCCTTTTCTTTCTCCCTGTATTTGCGCAAAACAAACTGCATCCGCGTCCAGGCTCCCTCCTGCGAGGTTGCCCAGATGTACCCGCCATGATCCTCAATGATCTTCTTCACAATGGACAGCCCGATTCCGCTGCCGCCTTTGGCCGAATTACGGGAAGAATCCGCCCGGTAAAATCTGTCAAAAATATTCGGCAGATCCCGCTGCGCGATGCCCTTGCCGTTATCTTCGATTTCGACACGCACCGAATCCTGTTCGTCCAGCACACGGATATCAATCCGTCCGTGCGGCTTATCCATGTATTTTACACTGTTTCCGATGATATTGTTAATAACCCTTTTGAGCTGCTCCGGGTCGGCGATAATCATCGTATCCGGAGAAACCAGATTGGAGTAATTCAGCTCAATGCCGCGCGACTCCATGTCCATGCCGATCTCCTCGACACAGTCGGCAAAATACTCCGCGACATTCAGCTTCCTGAAATTATACGGAATCTTGTTGCTGTCGATCTTCGAGTACAACGTCAGCTCGTTGATCAGGTTGTTCATGTCATTTGCTTTGTTGTAGATCGTGTGCAGGTATTTGGATTGTTTTTCCGGCGTATTCGCGATCCCGTCCATCAGCCCTTCCACATATCCTTTGATCGAAGTAATCGGGGTCTTCAGATCATGAGAGATGTTGCTGATCAACTCTCTGCTGTTTTTCTCGTCTTCCAGCTTCTCCGTCGCCGACTCTTTCAGCCGCAGCCGCATCTCTTCATAATTCTGATACAGCTCCCCGATCTCCGCCTTTTCCGTCGTCGACAGGATATAGTCGAGGTTTCCGTCGCCGATGTTTTTCATCGCGATGTTCAGCTGATTGATCGGCTCAAACATACTCCTTCGAAGCCACGATGTAAGTCCGAGCGCCGTCAGGAACAGCGTCAGCATCATCGAGAAAAACATTCCCGCAATCAGCTTCTTCGACTCCATCCGCGCCACATGCGTCACAATGAACAGGCTTCCCTTGCTTCCGTCGCTGAACGTAAAGTCCAGCTGCTTGACAAACCGGTTCATGTTGTTGAGGTAAAGACCTACCCCCGACTGATCGGCCTCGCTCCCGTACCCCGGCAGCACGCGGAAAACAAGCTCCGAATCCTCCTCATTCCCCGAATAATACAGCTGCGATCCTTTTCGAATCAGAAGATAGGTGTTGCGGCTGCGCAGTTCTTCGCTGATCTTGTCCAGATAATCGTAGTTCTCCAGAATCTCCGGATTCTCTTGATAATCGTGCCGGATTTCATCATATACATTTTCGACCGCGACCGCGTAACTCTGCATGTTTTCGGACAGCTGACTGTAACTCAGAAACTCCTTGCTCCCGTCCGACCTCGCCAAAACATTCCCGATCACAAAAAACGCAATCGTCACCAGCACCATCGGCAGAATAATAATTGTTGTAAAAGCTATGAATAACTTACGCCGGAATGTCATGACTGTGGTTCCTTTCGATCTGCGGGAGGCGCTGTTTCTTCTAATTATAGCATATGCTGCCGGCGCCGCGGCGAATCAGCGGGAACGGCGCATTCCGGTATGCACATGCCGTATGCAGTCCGGAATGCATGCGACGCGCGCGGCCGCGCGCTCTGCATACGCGAAGCCGGATGAAGCCGACTATTCCATGCCGCTTCACCCGGCGCGGCACAGGCGGCTATCCGCATCATAACCACGTCAGAGCCCACCGTGACGCCGCCTAAAAATAATACCTGAAAAATATTTCAATTCCCTGTTGACATATTGCAGAGTTTGTTAAATAATAATATCAGTAATTGTTACTGATTTAAAGGAGGTTTATGGCACTCAAATACAGCAGACAGAGGACCGCCATCTGGGACTATATCAAAGACCGCAAGGATCACCCTACGGCTGACATGGTCTACGAAGGCGTCCGCAAGGATTATCCAAAGATAAGCCTTGGAACAGTCTACCGGAATCTTATGCTTATGAAGGACATCGGAAAAATCCGGACCGTTGAAGTCGGAGACGGAGCGATCCATTTCGATCCCAATGTCAGCGAGCATGATCATTTCATCTGTTCCTGCTGCGGCAAGGTAATTGACATCGACGTTGAAGACATCGCCCGTATCAAGGAGCTCGCTTCCAGAAACTTCGGCGGACGGATCGACGGTTATTCCGCATTCTTCTACGGAATATGCGAGGAATGCATCGCGAAAGCCGCACACGCCGAACCGGTTCCTTCTTCAGATCAGGAAGTATTACGGTAGGTTTTGTTATGACGGCAGTGAATACACTGCATAATCTCATTCAAGAAAGGGGAAACTAACTATGAAGTACAGATGCACAGTTTGCGGTCACATTTATGATGAAGAGAAAGAGGGAGTTAAGTTCGCTGATCTTCCGGCTGACTGGAAGTGCCCTACCTGCAAGCAGCCCAAGGACAAGTTCGTTCCTGTAGACGAGTCTAACGACACATGGGCTGCAGAGCACGTTGTCGGCATCGCCAAGGATGTTCCGGAAGACATCAAGAATGACCTTCGCGCAAACTTTGAAGGTGAGTGCTCCGAAGTCGGCATGTATCTCGCAATGTCCAGAGTAGCAATGAGAGAAGGATATCCGGAAATCGGCATGTACTACAGACAAGCTGCTTTCGAAGAGGCTGATCACGCTTCCAGATTCGCTGAACTGCTCGGCGAAGTTGTTACAGATTCCACCAAGCAGAACCTTGAGCTTCGTGTTGCGGCTGAGAAGGGTGCTACCGAAGGCAAAACCGATCTCGCAAAGAGAGCTAAAGCTGCAAATCTTGACGCGATTCATGATACTGTTCATGAGATGGCTCGTGATGAGGCAAGACACGGCAAGGCGTTTGCAGGTCTGCTGAAGAGATATTTTGGCTGATTGACCGCAGCTGAACAAATATGGTGAAAAGGCAGGCGCCCCGGCGCCCCGGAGACTTTCCAGTTTCCGGGGCGCCTGCTGGTGTTAATATATCAGTTCATCCAGTTTTTCGGCGAGCATTTTACGACCGGTGACCGGTCGCTCAGAAGATGATTTGGGTGGAAGAATAAGCTGTTTACTACAATCTCTCAATATACTTCTCAAGTGCAAGAATGGACGCGCCGTATGCACTTGCTTCCAGCTCACACACGCATGGATGAAGGTAGCTCATGCTATTTACTTCAAAAGAATCCAACTTGGTCACCTTCGGCCATAGTTTATGCATCCAAGGGCCCATAAATTTTCCGACATAACCACCCAGAATTACCTCGACATCAAAATTCATGCGTATATCAATTACAGCGATTGCAAGATGCTCAAGATAATCTTCCCAGATTTTCTCTGCCTCTCTGTCACCAGCATTCAACTTATCGAAGAAACTCTCAAGATGTTCTCCTGTTGGCGAGAGTACCAGTGCGGAGCAATACGCATCCAGACATCCATGTTGATTACAATAGCATTTCCTCCCGCCTGGAACTATGCGCATATGTCCAAATTCACCGCTTCTCTGATTTGCGCCATAGAATGGTTTGCCATCAATAAATACCGCTCCGCCAACACTGTTGCTGAGTGAAAGATACACAAAGTTACTTTCCGTGTTACGTCTTCGCATTTCAGCGTAACCAGCCGCATTTGCATCGTTTATACAGCAACTGGCCCACTCAAACTGGTTGGTAATCACACTGCTCGGAACATTTTTAAGATTAAGTACGTAGGAATCCATAATAACGCTTCCGTCAGTGTTCAATGTTCCCGGAAAGGAAATACCGACTCCTACAATCTTATTCTTGTCAATGCCGGATTTTTCCAAGAATCCGTGACTGCCCTCTGTAAGTTTCTTATAATAGTCACTATCGTTTTTGTAAGGGACAAGGTCACGCTCCTTATCTACAATCCTCTCCCGAAGGTTAGTTACTACATAACTAATATGATTTTTAGTAATATCTATCCCCAAGGTATATGCAGCATCGTCATAGCATGTCAGAACACTGGCCTTCCTGCCGCCTGTGGATTGAAACTGACCGGAATCCCTAATCAGCCCTCTTTCCATTAGCTCATTAATATATTGCAATGTTGTTGGCATACTGATCTGCAATTCACGTGCGATATCAGTCCTTGATGTCTTATCATGGTCCAGAATATACTTAAGTATTTCCCTTCGATATTTCCCCCTGATATCTTCTAATTTGGATTCTTTGGGCATATGCCCTCCATTCCGATATATCTGCATGCAGATTTCAAGTTTCTAGTGGTTGTTAAATAAATGACTTTATTTAAGAATAATATATAACCACGCGGGAAGCAAATAAATCTATAATATATGGATAATCATATAGGTGTCAGAAACTCTAAGTATGGTTAGTTTGTATAATTTGAATATGGTCCGCTAAAGCAATAGCGAAGATACGCGACCGAATTTCCAGCATCTTCATCCAACCGCTTTTCATCCGCGTCATGACTTAAGTCACGCCATATCTTGATATCGCTGCCTACACTCCCGCCCTGTTGTACAAATGGCTCCATGACAACATTTCCATTGTATCCGATCTCTCGAAGGGCTTCTCCGATATGATACCAGTCCAAGCCACCTTTTCCCGGGAGCCTGCGGTTGTTCTCGCCGACGTGAAAATGTCCAAGCCTACTGCCGGCTTTACGGATTGCAGCAAACATGTCATCCTCCTCAATATTCATATGAAATGTATCGAGCATAACTTTAACACTCGGGACATCGACCTCATCTACAAACCTTACGCACTCGTCGCAGGTATTTATAAGATAACCCTCAAATCGGTTTAAAACTTCAAGACAGTAATTAACTCCGCATTCTTGCGCTATTTTTCCAACAATGCGAACATTTTTCACACTCGTCTCCCAATCGCGCGCTTTGTCAATTGTTTTTGAATAATCAACCGGCCAGTAAGAATACAGCCCGCCGCCAATAGTAGATATATGGAGCTTTTCTAGCTTCTTAAGGATATCTGTGAAGAATATTATTGCATTTTTCTGTACCTGAGGATCCGGGCTGGCAAGATTCTCCTGCGGCCGAGGCCCATAGCCCGCAGTCAACTGCACATTCTCATAATCAGCCATCTTCTTAATTTTCAGCAGCTGCTCATCAGATATTTCCCGCAGCATCGCGCAGGAAATTTCAAGGCCGTCAAATCCCAGTTGCTTTACCTTATGGATATATTTTATCTGATCAGCATCCCATTCTTTTTCCCAATAAGCAAAATAAATACCGTACTTCATTTGTCAGGCTCCCTTTTAAAATTGTAATAAAAATTGAATCTGCAGGTTTCAGTAATATGCATTGCCTGCAGATTCAATCTTTCGCATTTACCGTAAAAAGTAATGGCTACAAAAAGGATCTTTATATTAATCTTTTGGATCTATGTCGATAATTACCTTCATCGTCTCTTCGCGGTTTTCATCTATATATTTATAGGCATCTAAATATTGCTCCATATTGAAATGCTTCGTCATAAGCGGTTTCAATTGAACCCTTCCTTCTTCGACAAACCGCAACGCGTCTACATAGTCTTCATGGCGATACATCATAGATGTATTCAAGTCAAGTTCCGAATCATTCAACTTTGCAAGATCTACCGTCGCCATTTTTCCAAATACTGCAACTAAGATAATGACGCTTCCTTTGCGGGCGTTCCGGATCGCCGCATTCATCGTAATATCATTTCCTGCGCAGTCATAAATAACGTCCGCCTTGTCCGGACCAAATTCACGGATCATAGCTTCTCCAAAATCTTCTTTCTTTGTATTGGAAACAGCATCAACCCCGACCTGTTTTGCGAGCTCAAGACGAAAGTCAGAGATATCTGCACTCAGGACCTTTTGGGCCCCAAATGCTTTACAGGACTGTGCAAGAAGCAATCCAATCGGACCGCATCCAAGAATCGCAACGTTGGCTCCTTTAATATTTTCAAAGCGCTTTGCCGCATGCACAGTTACTGCCAAAGGTTCGATCATTGCTCCCTCGTCATAGCTTAGATTGTCCGGTAGCGGGGTAACTTTTTCTTCATCCACAGCAAAATAGTCGCTTGCCGTACCAACAGTCTGGAAACCCATAACTTTCAAGTGCTCACAAAGATTATATTTTCCATGCATGCACGGATAACAACGGCCACAGTAAACCTGCGGTTCAATAACGACTTTCTGACCCGGTTTATACTTGGCAGCATACTGACCACACTTGACAATCTGCCCGGATACCTCATGTCCTTGGGTGACCGGATATTTTGTATAAGGGTGTGTCCCATGATAGACATGAATGTCACTTCCACAGATGCCAATCCTTTTGATACGAACCAAGACCTGATCCGGCCCCGGCTCAGGGATTTCTACCTGCCGGATTTCTATTTTACCCGGTGCCGTCATTAACTCCTGTCTCATCATTCCCATAACTGCTCTCCTTCAACTATTAACTTGTGAATATCCTTGTTTGTCGTTTAAGCTTGGCAATCCATCAGGGGAGATTTCTTGCCTAATATCAACGTCAGATTCTTATGCACTATTTAGTAGATTCTTACTTCGAATACCCTTGCATCTGCGCACCCATTCGTAGCATACACGGTAATGCACGCTTCATCTGCCTCTGCAGGCTCATCAAAATCCAGTATGCACAGTCTTTGATAATTCCCACGGATTTCCCTGCGGGCAACTTCTTTTCCGCTTCTTAAAAGTGAAACATCAAAATCCTTTACCAGACGTTCCGGAATCCCTTTCTTTTCTTTTTCAATAAAGGCCTTTGATACCGAAATGCAGATTTCCGCAGAAAGATCAGGATCAAACGTAATTCTTATCTGCCTGATATTCTCTGGTTTCAGAAGAGTGAGCGTCAGCTTCTCCCCGCATTTTGCGATGCCATCGGACACCCAGAGATTTGATTTGTCTTTGACTGTCCGCGAAACTCCCGATATGACATTAACTGCTTCATAACCCTTTTTTTCACTGCTTGCAGTTACTGCTGCCTTCCTCGCAAAATCCTTCTTATCCTCATTACGCCCTCCAAGAATATAGCAGTCATTTTTCATTAATTCCTGCCGTAAGTCCTGAATATAATTTCTACCAAATTCTCTCGGAGATACTCCCAGTTGCGTTGCCATAGCTGCCGCAGTTCCCGCCGCCTGACCACCGATAGCACAAGTTCCCATGACACGCGTAGAACCGAAGGCAAGTTTCGATGCGCTGATGTCTCTACCCGCCATCATCAGGTTACGAATATTATGTGAACAATAGCATCCGTATGGAATTGCATAAAATCCGGGGAAACTGCGGACTTTGGAGGGGATGATACCTTTTGCGTGGAAACCTCCCGCCGTATGCTCATCCATTGGCCATCCGCCATACGCCACGCCATCACTTGACTCATTGTTCCCAACGATGTCATTTTCTGTCAGCATGTAATCACCGACGAGTCTGCGGCTTTCACGGAAGGCTCCGACAACGCCAACCCAATCCAGTTCGTAATTTTCCGCGCCATGATCCCCATGATTCTTAATATGATCCCAGACGCCGTAAACAATCTGGTAAAGCTCATATCGAATATCTTCTGCTTGTTTTATGATGTCATCATAATCGCCGCCGACCTCAATCCACCAATACCCCGACCGTACATCATACTTTTCCACCAGCTGATCTCTGTGATTCTCATAATCCTCGTCCGGCTTCAGTACTACTACATCGTCTGCATCATGATAGACTACGACATCGCCATGATATCGATATTTAAACCAGCTATCATCAAAATCCAGTGCCCAGGACGGCTTTACAAATTTTACCGGATGCCCTGTGTCGTGTGCACAGAAATATATGGTATTACCCATCGTCTCGCCATCCGGCTTATCCGGCGCATCCTTTTCATCAAACTCAGACTTCTCCTCCCTGCCAATTCGGTATTCCGCACCGGCAAAATAGCCAAGTGTTCCATGTCCGGTACAGTCAATAAATATTTTTGCTGTGAATTTATACCGCACTTCTGTACTCATCTGATAGCATTCTATAGATTGAATCTCCGTTCCATCGGAATGGACCATATCCATAGTCGTATTCATATAACTGTCAAGGTTTTTTGTCTTCCGTACGGTCGACCAGAGAACACCATCCCAGATAGAATAATTATAACTGTCATTAAGACGCTTGTTTTCAAGCTGAAGTTCCATCAGAATGCCGGTCTCTGCCGCATTTTTCTTCCCCCAGTGACAGGAAGCCCCGGATATATGCATTCTGTTTTCCGAACTCGCATTACCGCCATAAACACTGCGATCCTGAATCAGCGCTGTTTTTGCGCCTTCTCTTGCGCTTGCAATCGCAGCACAGATCCCACTCATACCACCGCCGACGACTACGACATCATAATCCTTGCAAACCGGCGGGTTCTGCGATGGTTTTGGAATTTCATGAATAAAACATTTCATTTTTGATATCCTCTATTCTATCGACGGTATAATTGCAATCATTGAACTATACACTGTAAATCCTGACTTCCTGAATACGTGCAAACGGAGCTCCATGCGTCGCTTTGACAGTGATTTCAATCCGATCGCAGAATATGTTAGAAACTTCTATAACATTCAACCTTTGATAGTTATCTTGTATATCTTTTTCAAAAACGATGTCATCGCCATGATATAAACGCATTTGATAGCTCTTCACAAGTTCAATCGGCATGCCCTTCACTTCCCGGTCATAAACATTGTGAATCATCGAAGGCTGAATCTCAGAGCTCAGGTTCGTATCAAAGGTAATCCGTACTTCTCTTATCACCGCCGGTTCCTTTAGCACACCTGTAAGAATTGCTCCCGAAAGATCTTCAGACTGCCAGTAATTTGTGTCGCCGCCGACAGGTCTTGCCGCGCCATGCGCAACATTTTCTGCACAGCAGCCATCTGTTTCTTGCGATGCGGTAAAAGAAGCTTTTCTGGCGAGATCTTTTTCATCTTCATTCACAAAGCCGGGAATAAAACAATCATTCTTAAGCAATGTTTGCTGAAGCTCATGGATATGATTCACGCCGACTTCTCTGGGGGACTCATGATACTGAACAGCCAAAGCTGCTGCCGTACCTGAAGCCTGACCACCTATGGCGCATGTTCCCATTACCCTCGTTGATCCAAAGGCCATTTTAGAAGTACTGATGTCACGCCCCGCCATCAACAGATTGTCAATATTTCTACTGTAATAACAGCGATAAGGAATTGTGTAACAGCCTTCAAAGTTATAAACCCTGGATGGATATCGCGTCAGATCATTCATTCCTCCAGGAATATGCACATCCATCGGCCAGCCGCCATACGCGACAGCGTCATCAAAAATACGATTTGATCTGATGTCATTCTCATTCAGGATATATTCACCCTCGAGCCGTCTGCTCTCTCGATATCCGGGAACCATGCCAACCCAGTCAAGATCATAATTCTCAGCGCCATGGTCACCACCGTTCTTAATATGATCCCAAACCCCATAGATGCATTTAAGAAGTTCATCTCGAATTTCTTCGCATGAACCAATGTTATCCTCAAGATCTCCACCCAGTTCACACCACCAGTATCCGGCATCCATATTTGAAAATTCCGGGAGCTTGCCTTTGGCTGACGGAGAATCTGCATCTTGTATGCCATTTTCGTCGTCTACAGCTATCCGATCGACATGAGGGCGAAATTTCAAATCTTCTTCTGTATATGTGTTTGCCCATGAAGGTTTAATAAATTTCACCGGCTCTCCGCGATTCACCGCATGAAACATGATTGTGCTGCCCATTTTGTAATTGTTGGCTTCTTCCGGTGCCGACGGTTCATTAAACTCATATTTAGATTCGGAGCCTGTGCGGCTGGCAGCTCCCGCCAGGAAACCGACCGTTCCGTGACCAGTTGCATCGATAAAAATATCCGCAGAAAGGACTACTTTCTCTTCTGTAGAATTTTGATGCCCTACCACAGATCTGATCCGGCTGCCGTCCATCACTACATCTTCAATATTCGTGTTGAGATAGTAAGCCAAACCCGGAGTCTCATGAACCCTTTCCCAGAAAATCATGTCCAGTGTTGTAAAACTGGCATATGGATTACGATGCTTATTCTCCAAAAGTATTTCTTCGAGAATACCCGTTTCACGGAGATTCGGTTTTGATGAGTGACAGTTTGCACCGACAATGTGCATTCGAATTTCAGAGCTCGCGTTTCCTCCGAAAACAGACCTGTTTTGAACAAGAGCAACTTTGCAACCCATTCTCGCTGCTGCAATAGCAGCGCAAACCCCAGCTACACCACCTCCAATTACCACAATTTCATAAGTCTCTTCTTTAAGCCTGACTGACATAGAATTCCCTTACCTCCGCAGAATATCTACACTGTCTTATCTGAAATCGATGCCGGATATAAAAACACAAACTTCCTTCTTGAATAGTTATCCTTTTACCGCGCCCGCGGTAAGCCCGCTTACCAGCTGTTTACCCAGAATTGTAAAAACAACAAGAATCGGTATGATCGCTGCGGTGGCAGCGGCACAAAGCGGCCCCCATTCCTGTCCGAAGAAACCCATGTAATCGTATATTGCCATCTGGACATTCTTCAGTTCCCGGCTGTTGATCATGACCGAAGTCGAAATATACTCATTCCAAGCCCCGATAAAAATGAAGATACCGGCAGCTGCGAATGAAGGCTTAATAATCGGTGGAATAAGTCTAGCTATGATATATCTTTGGGAACATCCATCAATCTTTGCGGACTCCTCGATTTCTACAGGAAGAGAACGAACCCCGGAAATCATCATCCAAATGCAAAGAGGAAGATTATACGTAGCGTAAATAATCGGCATTGTATAAATGTGATTTGTCATATGGAGTTTCATCATCATCAGGTAGTTTGGAATGAGAAGCACAGAGCATCCGGTGGATAGCGGTATTCCGATTACAACAAGAGAAAACCAGAACTTCTTAAACAGAAAATTTCTACGTTCGAATCCGTAACCTGCAATGTATCCCAGTATCAGGCATAAAATAATTGTCACCAATGAATAGAAAGCACTGTTCCCGAGAGCTCGCAGGTATCCCTGTCCGACAATACGGACATAGTTACTCCAAGTTACATTGAATCCTATGACCTTCGGCGGGTATGTTGCTATCTCGTTCTTGTTCTTGAGTGATGTTACAATGCCCCAGTAAATTGGAATAATCGTAATAAAAGCCAGCAGCGCCAGTATAATTGCTTCACTGATTTTGCTGATTACTATCTTCGGTGTGATTTTTTTCATCTTTACGGCCTTTGTATTCTGAGTATGATGTCTTCCATGCAATGCGGTATCAGATCTTATAATCACTGACCTTGATGTATGCCAGAATAATCAGAGACACAACAATCATGATCAGTACGGAGAGAGCAGACGATGTTCCAAAATGGTAATAACGGAAGCCTAAATTGTATTGCATAAGAGTAATGACATTTGTTGCATCATTCGGTCCACCGCTCGTCAGTACCAGTGGAACCGTATTATTCGTAAAGTTGCTGACAGTAAGAACAATTGTAGAAAGGAGTACAGAAGTTTTGACAAGCGGCAGTTTGATGTACCATAACATCTGCCAGCCGCTCGCTCCATCAACTTTAGCAGCCTCAATCAGCGACTGATCGAGACTCTTCAGGCCTGCCAGTAGCATAACCATTGCATATCCGACAAGTCTCCAGACAAGAACAAACACAAGCGCAATTCTTGCCGAATCTTTGTTTTGAACAACATAGATTGATTTATGTCCAAGACCCTTCAGGATCATATTGAAAAGTCCCAGATCTCCATTAAACAGCCAGCGCCACAACAATGCTGCAACGACCATTGAAATGACCCATGGTATCAGGCCGAACATTTCAATTGCATAAGCGAATACTCCATGCTTCCTGTCGATCCAGAGTGCAAGCGCTAGTCCGATAATAACAGAGCATGCTGTAGAAATAATTGTGATGATGAACGTGAAGATAAAAGCATTGATGACTCTCTTGTCTGTTAGCAGTGAAGCATAATTTTTAAGTCCTACAAAATTACCTTTCACAAGATAATCCAGATTGAAAAAGCTGCAATATAAAGTATAAATCAACGGAATAATCAGGAACATCGTCAGAAAGGCCATTGCCGGTACGATGTACATGAATGAGAGTTTCTTGAATTTGTTTGTGTTCACGGCGGCCTGCTTTCTTCAGAACGAGAACTTCCGGCAGGAAGCTCTCGTTCTGCTCTGTCATGATAAAACTATCAATAATTTCATTAATTGCTGTAAAAATCAGCGCCCATTATCACTGTTGAATCTGCTCTCCGCATCCTTGAGCGCAGTCATTGGATCTGCATTATTCGTCAAGACATCCTGCACCGGATAGTTAAGATCGAGCTTCCAGCCAACATATGCCTTGTCATTTGCCGGAAGCCATCCCTGTGCAAATGCATCAAGCATCGACTGTAAGTATTTATTCTTATCTGTGATTTCGATCTTGTCGACAGTAGATTTTCTGTTAGGTGCCTGTCCGCCGATTTCAATCCATTTAAGATCAGATTCAGGTGAATACATTTTTTCAAGGAACTTACCCGCTTCTTCCTTATTCTTGGATCCGGACCATACACCCACAAACCAGCCATCAATTACAGTTCCACCCGGCAGAGGTGCAAACTGAATTGTGTCTCCATCAAAAGAAGCATTCTGACGCAGTGTAGAAAGACGTACTGCGCTTCCGACGGACATGGCGTATTTTCCTGCGGCAAACTCAGTATAAATATCCTCAATCGTTGTATTAACGCTTTCAGAAGGAGTTATTCCGGCATCTACGCACTTCTTGGTCCATTCAAGGCCCTTGACTCCGCCGTCATTAGCCCAGTTAGCAGTACCATCTTTATTGAAGAGATCGCCATTTTCCTGAAGCAGCCAATTCACGATACACTGCGCATCATTGGTTTCGGTTGAGAACGACATTCCCATTCCGTATCGATCAATGCCGCTTGCATCTTTCCCGGTCAGCTTCACTCCCGCGTTATAAAGCTCATCAAAAGTCGTCGGCACTTCTATTCCGGCATCCTTAAGAAGGTCCTCGCGATAAAGGAAACCGGTACAATTTTTGTTCAGTGTCAGAGTATAATGTTTGCCATCGCGTTCGCCAAAACGGAAGAAGGTGTCATCTATATCGTCGATTTCGTCCTGCGTCCAGTCCTTCATAAACAGATTCTCAAGAGGTTCGAGGGCACCGGCATCAAGCACGCCATAGAGCTCATCTCGTGCACACCACATAATGTCCGGTGCATCGCCGGATGCATTTGCTGCAAGGAACTTTGCTGTCATTGTTGTCCAGTCCTGTGGCTCAACAACGACCTTGACCCCAGGGTTTTCATCCTCGAATTCATCGATCATCTGCTTAAGCGCTACTGATCTTCCATTTTCCGTATTTGTCGGATCAAGGAACGTCCACATCCTGATGGTAATTCCATCCCCTGATTCCGTACTTGCAGTAGATGCAGCCTTGCTCTCAGAAGCGGAATCTGTAGTAGCGGCCGCCGACGTCGATGTGGTGCTGCCGGTTGATCCGCATCCTGCAAGAAGCGCAATCGCTGTTACCGAAGCAAGAGCCGCTGACAATACCTGTTTCTTCATACTTTTCCTCCTTTGTTTAAATTGTTTTGCTTTCCCCTTAAATTTCTCCAATTTGAATCTCCCCTGATTCATTGGCATCTTTAGGACAACTGTTTGATAAATTCTTTTATCAATGACTTAATACTAATATGTATTGTACATCTTGTCAATATTATTGCATTAAATATTTTCATTTTTATGCCACTTTATATTACAATTTAAATTTATATTTTGTTTTGTGTTAAAATTGTCATGTATTAATTATAATGAATAGATTATATTGAGCATTATGCTCATGCTCTTGTTACCATCGGGCTGAGTTGTAATCCGAGACGCCAGTTTGTAAGGTGAGATGCTTGTTTGTAAATTGAAAAGTACATATTTGTAAACGAAACGCCACTTTTGTACACCAGATGCCATTTTATATGGACAGAAGACTCATCCGCTGTTTCTTTACAACAGCCATTGATCCGACATGGCGTCGTTTTATCATGAAAACATATACGAAATGGGGGTTGGCTAATTACGATACGTGTGGATTTGACTATCACTTTACAGATGAGGCAATGGTTCAGCTGCTGATTCATTCTACGATGGCAATCCTGGAGACGTGGCTGTCTCAGGAGAATCCAACGCCTCCGGAACAGTTTTCCGATGTTTTTATTAGAATTGTGAAGACTCCGATCTATGATCTGATATCGGTAAAGAAATAATAAATGCAAAAAAGAGCGGCCAGGAGGAGACTGGTCGCTCTGGATGGGCAGGTTATGTTTGGACTTGTGCCAGCTCTGTCATTCTTATCCGATCATGTCTCTTCCGGTCTCCTCCCATACGCATCCATGCAATCCATCTCCGGATCCTTCATGCACAAGTGCACTGCCGCCGTCTTAAATGTTCCGGGAAGCGCGAGAACGGGGCCCGGCATATTTCTTCATTGCGTCCGTAAGCGCCTCCTCAAAGGTGGCTCTCGTTTTGAGACCCATCCCTCTCGCGTACCCCGGCTCCTGCGCACCCACAATATAAATCGCGCTTGTATTCATCTCCGCGATGTGTCCGCAGCTCATCATCGAGAAGCCATGGAACGGATGGAACGCGTTCGCGAAGCGGTACTTCCGTATATACTCTTCGTTTGTGGCAAAATACTCGCCAAGCCGGTTCATGTCCGGCAGCTGGTTCATCTGATCATGCTGGAATATATCATATAACTCCCGCAGATACGGCCAGCGGCTGTCATTGAAGAAACCATTGCATAAAGAAGAGCAGATGATGACACAGTGATCGCTCATCACCCGTTTGTATCGAAGCACCTGCGCGGACAGCGCCTGCATCATCATAATCGGATTGGTTCCCATGCCGTCACCGTAATGAAACTTCTGCGGCATGCCGAAGACAAGGATGTCGTACTTCTTTTCCGCCCAGTGAACATACGTCCTTTGATCCGCAAGCTTCCAGCTTTCCGGCATCATTTCCTTCGCGTAACCGGAATAGATCGCAATCTGTCTGCTTTTGGAATCGAGTACCGCATCGCAGCAGAAGAACGGATGCCCCATTTTCTCTTCCATATGCATTGAGATTTCATCAAATTTATGACGCATCAAAGAACCGTTGTTGACAGGAGTGAAATCCGGCCGGTGCATGACTTCCGGGACATGATGACTTGCAATGCACTTCCAGTTTGTAATTCCGGTCGCGCTGTGCTTATAGCCGCCGCTGTAGCCGCCGTAAGGATTTCCCTGTACATGGCCGATCAGGATCGCAAGGTCCGCGTCGTAGACAGCCTTATTCATCCAGACAGGGTCGCCGCGCTTTGTTTTGCCGAGGTCAATCATATTGTCCGGGTCCTCGGAATCATGACTTGTGATCTGACCTGTATGCCAGAACTCGTCAAAAAGCTCCGGTCCGAAGATCGCCTTCGCGTCCTGCTGCGTGCTTCTTGGATGCAGGCCGTTCGAAATGATGAACTGTATATCTTTTTTCTGTACGCCTGCTTCATATAAATCCTGCAGGATATACCTGCAGGCAAGTTTTCTGTGACTTGTCGTCTGCTCTCCGCCCTTGACGCGGTCCGGAATCACAAAAACAACGCGGCTCCCCTTATGCACCAGTTCCTTTACGGGTGCCATGCCGATCGGGTGATCCAGACTTTCGCGGTATGCTCTTTCAAGCTGATCCCCGGGAATGTACGGCGGATCCGGTACAGTTACTCCCGGAACAAATATATCGGTCCAATCCGGAAGCTCTGCTCCCATTGTTCCGGCTCCGTATTCAAAATCCAGATATTTCATAGTGGTATTTCCTCTCCCTGCTGCTTTTGCAAAACTGTCCCGGCGAAATTTACTTCACGGCTCCGGCAAAACTCTCCCCGCGCAATTTCTCTGCTTTCCCCGGAGGCGAAATCTCAATTCCCTGTGTGCAGGTAAACGTCTCTCCGGGGCTTAGAGCAAGGATCGCCGTTTTCTTTTCAATGCTGCCGTCCGCATTGAAAAGATCCGGCAGCCCGTACCACGGTTCGATGCAGACAAACGGCACATCCGCGCGGTTCGACCACACGAGAAGATACGGGAAAGCTTTCATATGGACACGTACGTACTCATGCGTCACTGTATTGAAAAGCTCCATATAGGAAGACTTCGGATGATCCAGAATCAGCGTATCCGGGAAGGTTCCACCGGCAGCCGGAATTCTGTTTTCTGCTGCATGCAGCGGGCTTTTCGTGCCTGTTATAAGACCGTCATTTGTTTTGTCATAACACAGCGGATTCTCCGCATCAGCGAAACGCAGTACGCAGTCGGAAGCGCTGCCCGTCCTGCCCGGAGGACAGAAAAATCCTGTGTGGAAGCCAATCGAGAAGTACATGGTTTCACTGCCGGTATTTCTGACGAGGGCTGTCTGGTCCAGCCTTCTCCCTGCAAGCTGATATGTAATCTCCAGTTCGTAATGATACGGATAGATTTCTTCCGTTGTCTCATTTCCCGTAAAGCGAAGGCGCAGGTGCTCCGCATCCGCGCTTATTACTTCATGTTCATAGTCGCGTGCGAAGCCGTGCATCGGTATCTGACGGTCTTTTCCGGCGATCCGTATTTTACCTTCTTTCAAAGCTCCCGTGACGGGAAACAGGATCGGCGCGCGCCTCGGCCAGATTTCTTTATCACCCTGCCAGAGAAACTCTCTGTCATCCTCTCTTCTTTTCAGGCTCCAGAGCTCCGCTCCCATTGTATTGACTGCTGCCGCGATGTAATCGTTATAAAGTATTTCCAGCATGGATTCTTCCTCGTGCTTTTTGTTCTTTCAGTCAAAACGGAAAAACGGCTCGAACGGCTCTCCCAGAAGCGGCGAAAGCCACTTGCAGAACGCCTCGTTCATACCGTTGCCTCTTGCGTTTATAAAGCGCTCCGGCACTTTGTTTTCATACATCATAACGTCTTCGATCGGAATACGGATCGGATCAACATGGTATCTTTCTCCCGGTGCCCTGCGAAATCCGATCATGAAGCCGGTATCGCCCTGCAGGACCGCCCGAACGGCTTCCTGCCCGGCGAGAATAGCTTCTTCCCGGTCCACACAGGACTGATACTCGATGCCTGCTCTTCCCGCAATGCCGGGCTTTTCGCTTCTGGCCTTATAACCCAGTCTGCGGATGACAAGCTCCGCAAGATGCGCGCTGACATCGCCATAGTACACGCTTCTGCCGGTCTGATAAATCGGTTTTACAATCGGCTCTCCATCGTCTCCGCGAAGGCCTTCGCTGCAGACAACAACCGCGCAGCGGTTCCGGTCTATGCATTTTTGCACATCCTCCAGAAACTCCTCTTCATGGAACGGCCGTTCCGGAAGATAGACAAGATCAGGTCCGTACCCTTTATCCCTTGCAAGCACGGAAGCCGCTGTAATCCAGCCGGCATTTCTGCCCATCGCTTCGACAACACTTACATGGATCGGAAGCGCGTGTACATCTTCCGCGATATTGGCTGTTGTAGACGCAATGTAGCGTGCTGCGCTCGGGTATCCCGGCGCGTGATCCGTAACCGCAAGATCATTGTCAATGGTTTTGGGAATGCCGCCGACACAGATCTCCAGTCCTTCGTCCCTGCAGGCATGATAAATTTTCCCGCAGGTATCCATACTTCCGTTGCCGCCGTTAAAAAGGACATACCGGATTTTATATTTTCCAAGGATCCGCGCGATCATTTTATAATCTTCCGGCTCCAGCTGATCGCGGCTGCTGCCGATGACAGATGCGGGCGTTACGGGAAGCAGGCGTCGCTTTTCCTCCGGTATCTGCAAAAGGTCGCGGAACCGTTCTTTCAGGATCGCGCCTGAGCCGCCTATCGCGGCATACACATGCCCGATCTCACCATGCTGCCCGGCCTCTTTGATAACGCCGTAAACCGAAGCGTTCATGACCGCAGTCGGCGCACCGCCATGGACAAGAAGCAGATTCTGCTCTTTCACGAATTTCTCCTCCTAGAGTTCTACTACGGGAATGCCAAGAATCCCTGCAATCATCCGAAGATCCTCTGCAATATCGGACCAGACAAGCGCATAGTGATGACTCATGCCCGTCTCTTCGATATGATCTACGAGTGTGGTTACCGGCGTATTTGTTTTGACATTAACCATGCACCCTCTCGTGTTTCTCTTCGTCGGCACGGCAGTGCCCGGAAGCAGAAACAGCCGATACTGTCCGTCAATGTTCGAAAAGCGTGCTGCCGTCACGACTCCGCTCTTTAATGAACACCAGAATGCGGATCCCTGTCCTGCCAGAGGATGGTCTGCAAGTACAACACCGTCTTCTTTATCATGCAGGCTCGGCGCACCGTTCCCGCAATGCCAGAATGTCACTGTGTTCTCCTCTTCCGAAAGGTTGATGAGATCCGCAATAAAGGTCACTTTTCCGGTCAAAACATGTTCAAGATACGCCGTGATGCCTGCATCCACATCACCTTCACAGGTGATATGAATTCCCTCATCCGCAAGGCGCCCGAGCACGGCGCAGGGCTGCGTCTTCGCGTTTCCCATTTCCGGCCAGCACTTGATCGTGGAATAGGCGTAGCCAAGTGCCGGATATATTTTTTTCAGGGCAAGATACAGCCGGCAGTGGTTTTCAAGGTGTCCGGGCGGCATGAGAGAAGTGTCCCAGAGAGACATGACATGCTGTTCCTCCTTTGTCACCTCCTCTTCCGGTATCTCTTTCATCTGATCAAACAGGACTTTAAGCTCCGTCTCCTCCAGACGGATTCCGAACGTCTTCCGCAGGAGTACTTCATCGGAGGCGCAGTTGTAAAAAGCGGTCGGCCGATAGCCGAACAGGCCGAACGTCGTTCCCCTGAGCGCGTGTACTGCTGAATAGGCGCGGACAATCTTCCGGATTTTATCTGTGGCTTTTGTGTCATCACAGTTGCCGTACACGATATAGTGCGGCGCCTGCAGGCGGCGCAGACTTGCTCCGTTCATCGAAGCGCAGCACAGTCCGTTTGCGTACATTCTTTCATCGCGGTCCCATGCGTCCTCTTTCGGCGCCCAGAGAATAACCGGAACCCGCAGCTGCTCATAAATTCCGCAGCAGATGTCATCTCCGGTGAAGGCGCCGATTATCTGTATAACGAGATCCACCGCGCTTTTCCGGAAGATTTCGACGGCCTCCAAAAGCTCTGCCTGACTTCCGACAATCTTTTCAAAGACGCATACCTTGGTATCTCCGAGATTTTTTCTGCACCAGTCTCCATAGAGCCGGAGTCTTTTTTCCGGAAGCTCTCGCGGCCACCTTCCGGAGCAGGATGTGATAACACCAATGTGAAGTTTGTTTTCCATCGTCTTCTTCCTCCCGAAGCTCCAGTCACTTCAGCACGATCGCCTGTGTCAAATGCCGCGGAGAATCGGCGTTAATGCCTTTTTTGAGAGAGATATAATAACCAAGGAACTGTCCGATAAATCCCATCATCGCAGCCGCCTGATATTCGCTGTAAGAAGGATTCGTCGCCAGGTGATAGCGAAGGCCTTTCATATTGTCCGTATGCGGACCGATGCCGCAGGTTACACCGGAAAAGCTCTGCATCTGCTCCATCAGCGCTTCATCGGTCTTCTCTGTTTTTTCATTTGAAAGCAGAATCAACAGGGTGTTCTCATCCACCAGGCTCATCGGGCCGTGCCGGTACTCCATCGAATAATATGCCTCGCTGTTGGAGATGCCCATCTCCTTCATCTTGTTCATGCATTCGTTGCTGATTCCGTAATACGCGCCCTGTCCGAGCGTAATGAAAAGATTCAGATCCGGATTCTCGCGTACGATCTTTTCGGCGAGCGCGTCACACTCTTTCAGCATCTTGCCGGCTTCCTCCCGGTAACCGGCCATCTCTTTGATCCATTCCTCATGTCCCGATACATGCATGCTCAGAATCTGCGCAAGGAAAATCATTGCCGTAAAGCTTCTTGTCATGATGACGCTGTCTTCCGCTGTGTCGGGTGCCAGAACATAATGTTCGTTGTACAGGCGGCTGTCTTTATCGCAGGTAATCGCAAGACTCGTTACTCCCGGCAGCTCATGCACCCGGTCAATGGCTTTCCTGACTTCTGTCGTGTAACTTTTCCGGGTAATCGGCAGTACCAGCGTCTTCTTCCCCTTGATATAGTTTTCCGGGAAAAACAAAAGCTCGCTGCAAGGTACCGCCTCTGCCGGCGTGCTGTTCATGGCCCTCCAGAGATAAGCGGAGGTCTGCGCGAGATACAGGCTTGTCCCGCAGCCTGTAAAAATCAGCTGATCATATTTCTCGCTGAAGACCTCATCCAGCGTTGCCTCTATCTCCGGAAGGGTATTCAGTATCGCCTGAAAAGAATCCGGCTGACCGTAGATTTCATGATAGGTCAGCGTGCTGTTTTTCATTGTATGATTCATTATTCTGTCTCTCTTTCGAATTTATGTAAATAACATATAGATGCCCGCAAAGATCATGAATACATAGACAACCTTGCGGAACGTTTCCTGTCTGATCCTTTGGAAAACCGCCATTCCTGCCGCTGTTCCGGCGCCAAGACCGAGCAGCGCGAAAAGGCTGAATATCCACACTTCTTTTGTCAGGTGCCCCATGAGCAGGTGGGTGAAGAAAAGATACAGCGTTGAAAGGAAAAAATACATCTGCAGCGTCGCCGTATACTCCTCCTTGGAATCTGTAACTCCAAGGAAGTACAACACCATCGGCGGTCCGCCAATGCTCATCATGCCTCCCATGATGCCGCTCATCATACCGGCGGCCAATCCCGCTGCCGGAAGGCTGCGGGGCTTTCTCTGTGTCCGCTTCCGCATCATGCGGACCGAAAGCAGAATAAGACAGCTCCCCAGAATCTTCCGGAGCAGCTGCTCCGGTGCTTCCGCCTGAATGCGGATGCCGATGTAACCGAATATCGCGCTAACCAGCATCGGCAGAGCGATTAATTTCCAGCGGATACTTTTCCTGTACCGCAGCGCTATGACGCAGACCATGACAGAGGATGTGAACACTTCGATCACGGCTGCGGTCTGTATCTTCAATATCAGCGGCAAAACAGACATCACCACAATCGCATACCCGAACCCGCCGACCGCCTGAATGAAACTTCCCGCGAATGCCGCCGTCATAACGATTGCCATGATGCTGCCGTGCTGCATATGTTTTCCCTTCTACCGCGCTTTTCCGGCAGAACCGGAAAGCTCTATGATTTTCTTGATATCCTCGCAAAGAGCATTGGAGGCGTACTGGCTCAGAAGCCAGCTGTGCCCTTTGTGATCGAGGTTTTGAAGCGCCTCCTGATAGTGCTGCACATACTTATAACGGATTTCCGTTCCGAAATTGATCTTTGCTACGCCAAGGCTGATCGCGTCTTTGATAACCGACTCGTCCATCCCGGTACAGCCGTGCAGAACCAGAGGAATATCCGTGAACTTCCGCACATTTTCCAGCACGTCCAGATGAATGTCCGGCTTTCCGTGATAATAGCCATGTGCGTTTCCGATCCCGATCGCAAGTGTGTCAGGCCGGCACAGGCCAAGAAATTCCCGGACCATTTCGGGGTCTGCGATATTCTTGTTCTCCTGCGGCACACCGTTGTCCAGCCGCTGCAATTCGCCGATCTCCGCTTCGACCGGTACGCCAAAACATTTCGCGACTTTGATCACTTCATTCGTAACGTCTGCATTTTCTTTGACCGGAAGCATTGAACCGTCAATCATCACGCTGGTAAAGCCGAGTTTCAGTGCGCCCATACAGGTCGCGAAGTCAGCCCCGTGGTCCAGATGGATGGAGCAGGGAACCGACACTTTACCCGCGCACCATTTCGCGACATTGACAAAGAAATCATTACCCGAAAAAGCACCGGTCGAAACATAATGCGCAAGTATAATCGGACTTTCCATCTCCTGCGCCGCCTTGCAGCATGCCATGATAATATCGTAGTTCCCTCCCTGCGTATTGATTGCAGGGATCGCGTAGCCCTCCCGCGAAGCTTTTTGAAGATTTGCTAAATTTGTAGTCAGCATTTTCTGTCCTTTCTTAATTCTTACCCCTTCACGGCACCGGCCACAAGCCCCTTGATCATATACTTCTGGAAGAAGAAAAATATCAGGATCATCGGCAGCATCGCGACTACGGAAATTGTATTGACAAGTGACCAGTCATACGAGAGTTCTCCCAGATACCGGAGTGCGACACCCGTAGACAAGGTGCGCAGTGAATCGCTCTGAATCAGCGTCGCGCAGTGAAGATAGTCATCCCAGGTCATCAGAAACGCATAGATGAGTACGCTGACAAGTCCGGGTTTTACGAGAGGAAGTACCACGCTCGTCATCGTCTGTATTCTGGAGGCGCCGTCAATTTTGGCTGCCTCCTCAATATCCACGGGGATGCTGTCAAAAAAGCTGCTCATCAGCATCGTTGTAAACGGAACCATTGCAGCAATGAGGGCAAGAATCAATCCCGTGAGTGTATTCAGAAGATGCACTTTCCCGAGAAGCCCGTACAACGAAATCATCCTCGATACGACCGGAAACATCTGGCTCGCGTACAGCACGCCGGAAACCACACTGTTCCAGTGATAGTGGAACCTCGAAAGTGCATATCCGGCGAGTATGGCGCAGAAGGTTGTAACTAGCGCGGTGATACCGCTGACGATAAAGTTATTCCGATAATATATGAAGAACTCCGCATTCTGCCGGAACAACTTTACGTAAGACTGCACGGACGGGTTCTTCGCAATCATGGTCGGCGGATACATGTAAGCTTCCATGTTTGATTTGAAGCTGGTCAGGATCACCCAGTACAGCGGAAACATCAGAAATAACATGATGATGACCAGCACAAGGTATTTGAGGATTCTGGAAGCGGTTCTTTTCTTTTTCATTCCCTGTTCCCCCTAAGTCGTCTGGTTGTCGCCCATGAGCTTATTGAAAACAATCACAACAACGATCATAAGAAGCATCCAGACGGTGGTAACCGCGGCGCCGCTACCCAGATTATTGGATACAAAAGCTTCTCTGTAACTCAAAATCGCGAGCGTAGTTGTGCTGTTGTCCGGCCCGCCTCCGGTCATCGTCCAGATGAGAGGGAACTGCTTGAAGTTTTCAATAATGGCCATCGAAAGGACGACCTTGATGACGCTCTTCATATATGGAAGCGTGATTCTGAAGAAGCGGTTCCAGGCATTTGCGCCGTCCATAATGGCTGCTTCCTCAATCGAATCCGGCACGTTCTGCAGTCCCGAAAGCAAAAGCAATGTCGTTAACGGTATCTGTTTCCAAAGCGCCGCTATCGCGATGCCCGCAAGCGCTGTTGAAGGATTATTCAAAAGCGCAAGGTCCGTAACTCTCCCTCCCGTGACAATGCCTGTGAACCAGCGGATAAAACCGTACTGCGGCTGAAAAAGCCACATCCACGTAAGCGCGGAAATCACAGTCGGGACACACCACGGCATCATCATGATCGAGCGCAGAAATCTTGCTCCTTTGATATCGGAATTGAGCACCAGCGCGAGTGCCATTCCGAACACAAACTGGAGCAGCACGACCACGAGACAAAACAAAAATGTATGCACAATTGCCGGGCCGAGCTTTGCGTTCGCGGTAAGCTTGATATAGTTTGCAAAATTATTCCATTCACCCGGTCGTCCGGAGATGATGTTTTTCATCTTGTAATCTAGGAAGCTCTCCCGGACCGAATCAATGACCGGCACCAGAATGAATATGGTGGTGATTACAACCGCAGGAAGAAGCAGAAGAAGAGAAAACCCCAGATCCCTCTTTTTCCGCGTCATCTGTGCACCTTGACTAACTCGCATCGTCTTGCTCCTGTTCATATCCGTCTCCCTTTGCGCATGAGAGGCCGGACGTTTTCTTTGTCCGGCCTCTCATCTGCGTTCCGAAATTTTTCAATTACTGAAGCAATGTTTTTGCCGATGCGCGGAACTCTTCAATCGCCTTGTCAACATCCTCATCTGAAACAGTCACGGCCTGCGCCAGTGTATCCAGTTCCAGATTCAGGTCATTCAGCTGCGGAATCGAAGGCGATGCAACCGCCGTGCTGATTGAATCAGCCGCTCCCGTAAGCACCGCGTTGTCAGGCTGGGACATCGACTTCATCGCCGGATACGCCGGAACAATATTCGCAAGGTAATCACCAAGGACTTCGTCCCTCAGGATGTATTCGATCAGCTCCTTTACAGCTTCCTTTCTCGCGTCACCGTTGTCTGCAAGAATAAGGACCGCAGCGCTTAAAATCGACGCGCCGTCTCCGCTGCCGCCTTTTAACGGAACTGCGGATTTCGTATAAGTTTCCGCATCCTTGTTAATCGCCTTCACACCGGCAATTCCCCAGCTCTGGTCGTAGTACATGGCCAGCTGACCGAGCGCAAACAGGTTCCTGAGATCCTTAAGCTTGGCGTTCTGCGGATTATAACCCTTGTCATCAAGCGTCTGCAGCATTTCGAACGTCTGATGAAAACCGTCATTGTCAATCGAAAGATTACCGTCAGCATCAAGAACCTGACCTCCGAAATTGTAAATCATGGAATTGATGCTGGTTCCCGAAATCGGCACGGATGCGGTTGTCTGACCGAACGGATAGATTACGTTGCCGTCAGCAGTTTTCATACCGTTTATTTTTTCGCAGTCCGCAAGCAGTTCATCATAGGTCGCGGGCGGATTGTCAATCCCTGCCTGTTTGAAAATGTCCGTGTTGTAGTAAAGAATAAATGGAGAAACATACAGCGGCACACCGTAAGCCGTGCCGTCTATGGAACAGCTTTCCACTGCGTTTTCATGGAAGCCGGAAACAAAGTCTTCACCTAGAACATCCGACACAGGTACGGCAAAGCCGGCGTCCTCATATGTCGAAATCCATGTATTCTCGCCAAAAACAATGTCGCACTTATCCCCCGCGCCGGCCATCGTGATAACCTGGCTTGTAATATCCGCATAAGGTGCCGTTACCCATTCGATCGTCACATTCGGATGTTCTTTTTCAAAGCCCTCCTTGACTCCGTTCCAGAAATCCGTGTAAGCATCCTCAAGCAGAGCATAGTTGGCAAACTTGATAGTCACAGGTTCTGCTGATGTTTCCGTCTCTGCATTTTCCGCTGTTTTTTCTGTCCCCGCAGCCAGCGTTTCTTTGCTTGTTTGTGCCGCATCTTTGCCTGCCCCGGAACTTCCGCCGCTGCCGCAGGCAGTGAGCCCGCCGACAAGACAAACTGCCGTTATCATGGTGATCCACTTACGAACGATTTGTTTTTGCATAATACCCTCCTTGTAAAATCCCCCGTTTATACACACGTGTGTATTTCAGGGTTAAATAAAAGTAAGCAAAATGCTTACTTACAGTATCTATACACTCGTATGTATTTGTCGCATTATCACAATATCACTGTCTGTATAGTCTGTCAATAGACCTATCCATGCATATTTCTTCTATATCAGTCTGCTTTAATATCCGTGCTTCCTCTGCAGATCAGCTTCGTATGATAGACGACTTTGTCAGGGATCTCATGATTTACAATCATTTTCTGGAGCATGTCGATTGCTGTCCCGGCAATCAGATCTCGCGGAATTTCCACACTTGTGATTGAAGGCGTTGAATACTGGCCTAGCAGCGAGTTATCGAACCCGACAACTGCAATATCTTCCGGTATTCTCTTTCCCAGTTCCTGCGCTGCATGCATCGCTATGCAGGCTACTCTGTCATTTCTTCCGAAGATGGCATTTACCTCCGGGTGTACGGTAATATAATTCTTAACCTTCTCAGCAATTTCCTCCGGGCTATGACAGCCCGAGAGAACCTGTCGCTGCGGCTGCTCCGATAACTTCCTGGCTTTCATTTCATTAATAAAACCGCGGTAACGCATATCGCTCATATCGCTGTAGTGATTGTTCCGGCTGAAACGGTCAATGTACACAATATTTCTGCGCCCCAGAGAATCCAGGTAGCGGATGACATCCCGCGCGCCGTCGTACAGGCCGTTGTCAATCTTGCCGGCATTCTCTATGTCCGAGTAGTCTCTGTTTTCGAGCAAAACAACCGGAATACCCGCATTGATAATTTCACGGATATAATCCTTGGGAAAACTGATCGAGCTGATAATGACACCGTCAAACTGTCTGGAAATAATGCTGTTCACAAACTCCTCGGTGTTGCGGTTTTGGCAAAGAGAGATCATATATCCGAGATCATAAGCTTTTGTGTCCATCTCACTAAGAAGGAGCGAAAAATGTTCCGTGACAATCTGATCCGCGATGAATACGATGTGATTCAACCGCTTCCCTTTCAAAGCTCTTGCGGCAGTATTCGGCCTGTATCCAAGCTTCTTGACCGCGGCGAGCACGCGCTGCCTTTTATCGCTGCTGACATAGCGGTTGTTATTCAAAACATAGGATACGATCGTCTCGGTTACGCCCGCTTCCCGCGCGACATCTTTTCTGGTAATTCTCTGGTATCTGGCTGTTTCTGACGCTGTGGACTGTTTTTCCGATTCCATTCCGGTGCCCCTCTTTGTATCCTGATCTTCACTGATGACACAAGCTGCTCATTTCTGCCTGCATTCTGTATTCAAAAGAAACTATACCATAGGAAAACCGGAAAATGTCAGTCCTCTCCTGTTTCGCAGCCACCTGCAGCGCAAATCTTTCTTTACATCTTAATCCCGCACCCGTAAACTACTCTTGCACGGTCTTGTACGACCGTGAATTTATATTCTCGTATTTGGAGGTTATTATGAAAATCGGTATTATCGGTGCCATGGATGTGGAAGTGGCGTACCTGAAAGAACAGATGAATGTAAAGAATGTAGTGAAGAAGGCAGGCATGGAATTTTTCGAAGGTTCCATCGGCAGTATGCCGGTTGTCGTCGTCAGAAGCGGTGTCGGCAAAGTTAATGCCGGTATCTGTGTACAGATCCTTGCGGATCTATTTGGTGTTACACATGTTTTGAACACCGGTGTGGCCGGCTCTTTGAATAATGACATCAATATCGGTGATATTGTCGTTTCAACAAGCGCAATGTACCATGACGTCGACGCCACTGTGTTCGGATATCAAAAGGGTGAAATACCACAGATGGGCGTTGTTTCCTTCCCCGCAGACGAAGGACTCAGGCAGGCGGCTGTTCGGGCTGTCCAGGAAACCGCCCCCGATGTACAGGTTTTCGAAGGTCAGATAATCAGCGGCGATCAGTTCATTTCATCCCGTGAAGTCAAACAGAAACTGATGCGCGACTTTCACGGTTTCTGTGCCGAAATGGAGGGAGCCGCGATTGCGCAGACTGCTTACCTGAACAAAATCCCATTTGTGATCATCCGCGCGATTTCCGACAAAGCAGACGAGTCCGTACAGGAATCCTACGACGTCTTTGAGCCGAAAGCTGCTCGACATTGCGCGGCGATCGTGGAGTATATGCTATCGCATATGACGGCTTAAGCCGTCACCATGCAATACAGACCGGAGGCTGAGATTTGCATAGATTTTTCAAGATGTTTTATAGATGCACATCCGTATTGTATTAAAATTGGTATTTTTCAGGCACTGCACGCAGCTGCTTTTAATCCGTCTTGAATATTCTATGCAATCAGAGGCAACTCAAGTATATTGCATTGGCCAATAAGCAAAATTTTATCAAGACAACAAAATAGAGGCTTCTGCATCAAGTAAATACTTAATACAGAAGCCTCTTTCGTGTGCCCAAAGCCGGAATCGAACCAGCGACACGAGGATTTTCAGTCCTCTGCTCTACCAACTGAGCTATCTGGGCATAAGTAGCGGGGATAGGATTTGAACCTATGACCTTCGGGTTATGAGCCCGACGAGCTTCCAGACTGCTCCACCCCGCGATGTTGTATGTGGTCTGGAATAAGTCCATAACCAAATGGATGGAGGTGGATTCGAACCACCGAAGCGAAACGCAGCAGATTTACAGTCTGTCCCCTTTGGCCACTCGGGAATCCATCCATATAATGCCGAAGCACTATAAGCCGATGATCGGACTCGAACCGATAACCTGCTGATTACAAATCAGCTGCTCTGCCAATTGAGCCACATCGGCATTATTGCATACTTCTAAAAAAAGATGGGGCCTACAGGGCTCGAACCTGTGACCCTCTGCTTGTAAGGCAGATGCTCTCCCAGCTGAGCTAAGACCCCACGAAAGAGAAATATACAACTAAGCGACCCGGACGGGATTCGGACCCGTGACCTCCGCCGTGACAGGGCGGCGCTCTAACCAACTGAGCCACCAGGCCAAGTACTTAGGTAGTCTAGCACATTGCATTTAGGAATGCAAGCTTATTCATACCTTCAAAACTGAATACAGATTTTACATCAAATGATAGTTATGGTCATACGCACTTCGTGCATACTTCCTGCGAATGGCTTCGCCATTCTACATACATTGGTCATAAGTGCTTCGCACTTACGCCTTGCAAACAGCTTCGCTGTTTGTCCGCTTCGCGGAT
>ONHF01000009.1 GCA_900317555.1 uncultured Lachnospiraceae bacterium
TTCTATCAGGATATGACAGGGCGCGAAAACCTGATTTTCTCGGGAGAGATGAACGGGCTTTCCGAAGAGCAGGCGAGGGAGCGCGCAAAGGAGCTGCTCGAGAGAGTCGGCATGACGGCGGCCGCGGACAGAAAAGCGGGCACCTATTCGAGGGGTATGCGGCAGAGGCTCGGGATTGCGGATGTTTTGATGAAGGATCCGAAGATCATCATCATGGATGAGCCGACGCTCGGCATCGACCCTGCCGGCATGCATGAGCTGACGAAGCTGATTCGTGATCTTTCGGTGAAAGACGGACGTACGATTCTGATTTCGTCGCATGAACTGTATCAGATACAGGAAATTTCGGACAGGGTCGGCATTTTCGTCGGAGGGAAGATGATTGCATGCGGCAAGATCGGGGAGCTCGGCCGGCAGATAGAATCGGATGGCAGCTATACGCTGGACATCAAAGCCAGAGCGGCAGATCTGAACGTATCGCAGCAGGACAGCGACGATCTTCTGCGGCGTCTGCTTTCGAAGGTTGCCGGCGTGCGGGAAGTTTCGGAGAACGCGGACGGAACCGTGCACATCGAAGCGGACCACAACATTGAAGCGGAGCTTCTTGCGCTGATGGTCGGGAACGGGTTTGTTTTGCGTGAAATGCACGAAACCGGCGGTGATCTGGATACGATTTACAGGAAGTATTTTGAGAAAGAGGGTGGAAACAATGGACGAAGCGCGGATTAACCGGCACGGCTTCCGGGTGCTGTTTGAAAAAGAGCTGACCGACCATCTGGAAAGCTGGCGCTTCTGGATCCTGTTTCTGCTCCTGATTGTCGTCGGCGCGGCAAGTCTTCGCGGCGCGGTCAATTCCCTTACGAGCGCGGCGCAGCAGGCGAGCGCGCAGGGGGCGCAGCTGACGGACTTTATGTTTCTGAAGCTTTTTACGACTTCGGGAAGCGCGATCTACAGCTTTTCGACGTTCCTCGCGTTTCTGGGGCCGGTCATCGGCATTATGCTCGGGTTTGACGCGATCAGCAGTGAGCGTGCGGGCGGCACGCTGAACCGCCTTGCCGCGCAGCCGATCTACCGAGATACGATCATCAACGCGAAGTTTCTCGCAGGGAGCGTAACGCTTTTCCTTACGGTCTTTTCGGCTGGCCTTTTGTTTACGGCGGGCGGAATTCTGATCAGCGGAATTGAACCCAGGCCGGAGGAGCTTGCGCGCATTGTCATATATCTTCTGATTGTCTGGGTATATATGTCGCTATGGCTGGCGATCGCGGTGCTCTTTTCGGTGCTGTCCAAACACGCGGCGACCGCGGCGCTCGGGTGCATCGCGCTGTGGTTGTTTTTTACGATGTTTCTAAGCCTTCTGGCATCCGGCCTCGCGGGACTGGTGTTTCCGGGCGCGTCCGGCGGCAATGTGCTGGATGTGATCAGCGCTTACCGGCTTTCGACCGGCATCAACCGGATTTCACCTTACTATCTTCTGAGTGAGGTTACGACGGTGCTGATGAATCCGAATGTGCGCTCTCTTGACATCATGTCCACGCTGGAGTCGCAGAACGGCGCGATCGCAAGTTATCTGCCGCTCGGGCAGAGCCTGCTGCAGGTATGGCCGCAGACGGTCGCAATGATTGCGGAGGCGGTCATCTGCTTCGGCGCGGGCTATGTGTGCTTCATGAATAAGGAGATTCGCGCGTAAAGCACGGCGCGGCTTGCTTCATGCAATACGGGCGGAAAGCCGTGTGCAGCATAGGAAATTCAAGACGAATCGCGGGAGCGGGCGCATATTGCATAGAAAAGGGCAAAATCTATGCAATACGCGCCCGCTTTACATAAATTTAACATGGACTTTACATTCGCAAGCTATCGGGGAATTTTACTTTCTTTTAACATAAGAATGCAATGAAAGGAGAGTATATGAACCAGGTACTTACGACGCTGTTCGGCCTTTTCGGCGGCCTTTCGATCTTTATTTTCGGCATGAATTCGATGAGCGAGGCGCTGCAGAAGGCTGCGGGCGAGCGAATGAAAAAGATCCTCGGCATACTGACCGTGAACCCTGTTATGGGCGCTCTCGCAGGCGCGCTTGTCACCGCGATTCTGCAGTCGAGCTCCGCAACAACGGTCATGGTCATCGGTTTTGTCAGCGCCGGCCTGATGGGACTGCCGCAGGCGATCTCGGTCATCTTCGGCGCGAATATCGGCACGACAATGACGGCACAGCTGATCGCCTTTGATATCAGCAATTATATCTTCCCGATCATTTTCATCGGCTTTCTGGTTAACTTTGCCGGCAAGAAGGATCAGGTGAAAAACATCGGCATGGTCATTTTCTCCTTCGGCCTTCTTTTTGAAGGCATCGAGATCATGAGCTCTGTGATGAAGCCTCTTGCGCAGAGTCCTGTTTTTACGGATCTGATGGGAAAAGTCGCCCATATTCCGGTGCTCGGGGTGCTGCTCGGCCTCTGCATGACGCTGGTCGTGCAGTCGAGCTCCGCGACGATCGCTGTTTTGCAGGGATTCGCGTCGCAGGCAGGCGCGGACGGCATTCACTCGGTCATCGGCCTTGCCGGCGCGATTCCGATCCTCCTCGGCGATAATATCGGCACAACGATTACGGCGCTGCTTGCTTCCATCGGGCAGAGCAGAGACGCCAAGCGTACGGCGATTGCGCACAGTACTTTCAATATCACGGGCTCTCTGGTTTTCCTGTTCCTGATCAGACCGTTTGCGGCGTTCATTCAGTTTGTTTCGCCGAAGGGACCAGAGCTGCAGGTGATTTCCAGGCAGATTGCGAACGCACATACGACCTTCAATGTTGTCTGCACGCTGATCTGGCTGCCGCTTCTTCCGTTCATGGTAATATTTGTCAAATCGGTTATTCCGGATAAAAAAGAAGAGCAGGTCAAAGGGCCGCTGTTCCTCGATCCGCGCGTAATCGCGCAGCCGTCCGCGTCCATGCTGCTTGTCAAGGAGGAACTGGAGCGGTGCGTGAAAATGACCGGCGGAATTTTCACCCTGATTTCAAAGGAATTGGGATTTGGCGCACCTTTAACAGGCAGGAAGGATAAGGAAGCCGCAGAGGATGACAGGCAGTTTGACACGGCAATCATGGACATCAAAGGCCTGACAAAGAGTATTATTGATTATATTTCGGGCATGTTTGCTTCCGGGTCGCTCTCCAGAGAGCAGGCGGAGGAAGCGTCGGGACTGCTTTCCGTCGCGAACAGTCTGGACCGGATCGCCGACCGCTGTCTGGACGCGGTGACCGGACTGCGGGGCGCGAGGGCTTCGGGCAGCAGTTTTTCCGGAAGCGCGCTTTCGGAGCTTGACAACTGCATTGGTGCAGCGAAAAGTATATACAGTAAGGCTGTCGGACTTTTGTATTCCGGGTCTTTGGAAGACGCTTCGGCGATTGCCAAAGCCAAGAACAAGATGAGAAAGTCCGTCAAGCAGTTCAATAAGGCACACTTAAAGCGTGTGGAAGAGGGAAAGTGCAGTGAAGCAATGACAACCGTCTACTCGCAGATTCTGTATAATCTCGACCGTATTGGTGATAACTGTGTCAGCATCTGTGAGGAAGCCATGGACGACAGCATTCTGCTTGCGGATCTTTTGCCGCGGCAGGAGCAGCAGGCGTAGAAAGGAACAGCGATGGAAGATCTGATCTATATTGTGGAAGATGATGACAGCATCCGTGAGCTGGTCAGTTATACGCTGGAAAACACCGGCTTCCGGGCAGAAGGCTTCCCGGACGGCGCGGGATTATGGAAGGCGCTCGCTGTTGCGGACGCGGAGTTTCCTTCGCTCCTCCTTCTCGATATCATGCTGCCCGGAGAGGACGGCGTCGCAATTTTGCGGAGGCTCCGGGCAAACCATGCTTTTGCCGGCATACCGGTTATCATGGTTACGGCCAAAGGCAGCGAGTATGACAAGGTAAATGCGCTTGATCTTGGCGCGGACGATTACGTGACGAAGCCCTTCGGAATGATGGAACTGGTTTCGAGAATCCGGGCTGTCCTTCGACGGAGCGGGCGATCGGCGGAGAGCAGTGATGTTTTGAACTGCAACGGAATTTCGCTGGATCAGAAGCGCCACGAAGTGTATGTTAAAGGCGCAAGAATTGATCTTACGCTAAAGGAATATGAGCTGCTGCGGCTTCTGATGTCCAATCTGGAGGTGGTCATGACGAGGGACCAGATTCTGGAGAAGGTCTGGGGGTATTCGTTTGACGGAGAAACGCGGACCGTGGACGTGCATATGCGGACGCTCCGCGGCAAGCTAGGAGAGGCGGGCGACTGCCTTGAGACCGTGCGCGGCGTGGGATACAGGATGCGGAACGGAGCGCTGAGATGAGAAAAAAGATTCAGAACAGCATGTTTATGGTGGTTGCGGCGTCGCTTCTGGTGGCGTACGCAATCACCATTTTATTCATGTACGGAAAAATCAGAGAGATCACGGAGAAAAATATCCGGCAGCAGGCCGTCTACATCGGCGCCGCGATCAATATTTCCGGCGAATCGTATCTGAGCCGGCTGGACAAGGCCTGGCCCGGCACGCGCGTGACACTAATCAGTCAGGACGGCAAGGTCCTCTACGATACGGATGAGGGCGAATATTCGTTTGAGAATCATAAGGACCGGCCGGAGGTCGAGCAGGCGCTGCGCGGCGGCGAAGGCTCCGATATCCGCCATTCCGCGACGATCGGCGAAGACATGCTGTATTACGCGGTCAGACTCGATGACGGAAATGTGATCCGCGTTGCGCAAACGCTCAGCACGGTCTGGAAAACAGCCATGCAGTTCATGCCGGTGATGCTGGGGATAGTTGCGGTTATGATGGCGGCCGCGTACTTCATCGCCAAGCAGCAGTCGAGGCGCCTCGTGCAGCCGATCAACAGATTGAACCTTGACGAGCCTCTGGAGAATGATATCTACGAAGAACTGCAGCCTCTGCTGCGGCGCATCGATGAGCAGAACAGGCAGAAAGACGCGGTCGCGAACATGCGCAAGGAGTTTTCGGCAAATGTCTCTCATGAGCTCAAAACACCGCTGACCTCGATCTCCGGCTACGCCGAAATCATGCGCGACGGCCTTGTAAAGCCGGAGGATATGCAGAAATTCGCGAACCGGATCTATAACGAAGCGGAGCGGCTGATTCATCTGGTGAATGATATCATCAAGCTTTCCAAATTAGATGAAGGGAAAATTTCGGCACAGAAGGAAGAAGTGAATCTTTTTGCGCTGTCGCGGGAAATCTGCGACAGACTGCAGCAGACCGCGCGGAAAAATGACGTCGGGCTTACGCTTTCGGGAGAAAACTGCGTGGTGAGCGGCATCGGCCAGCTCCTGCAGGAAATGATTTACAATCTGGTGGAAAACGCGATCAAATATAATAGAAAAGGCGGCAAGGTCAGCGTATGGACCGGGAATACGATAGAAGGTGTCTGCGTACGCGTAACGGACACCGGCATCGGGATCGCGCCCGCGGATCAGGAGCGGATATTTGAACGGTTTTACCGAGTGGACAAGAGCCATTCCAAAGAGACCGGCGGAACGGGGCTGGGCCTTTCGATTGTAAAACACGGCGCCATGATCCACGGGGCGAAAGTGCGGGTAAAGAGTGAACTCGGCAAGGGAACGACGATGGAGATTCTGTTCCCACGCGCGGAAGGTTAAGACAGCCAGCCATGCGAAAAATTAAAGAAACCGGCGGCGCGGGGAATTATCTCCCCGCGCCGCCTTATCTTCCTGCGCTGCTTTATTTGCCTGTATAGTAGAAGTCGTCAGCAGGAAGCGCGCCGCCGACAGATTTGGGGTTCGCGTCATATAAAACCTGCAGATAGCCGGACAGCGCGGTCTTCATCTCATCGCCCGCAATGCAGACAATGTTGCAGTAAGGAAGCGCCTTTGCTGCTACCGGTGCTTTTTCGATGATCCCGTACTGCGCGACAAGACCGGCTGTTGTATCGATGTCGGAGACTGCCTTTTCGGCACTTGCCGCATGCTCTTTGAGGAATACGGATACGGCATCCGGATGGTCCTTCAGGAACTCATTCCGGACAATCGTAACGCCGGTCACCATGTGGGAGCCGTCTTTTGAAACTTTGTCCCATTCATCCGACAGCGAAAAGGCGGTTTTGAGCTCAGGATTTTTCGCCTCCGCTACAGTCACAAAAGGCTGCGGCAGAACCGCGATCTGCTGCGGGTCCGCGTTCAGTGCCGCCGCAATTTCCGTGGCCTCGGACTTGAATTCGATCTTGCAGTCTGTGACACCGTTCTTTTCAAGAAGATATGAAAGAGCGTATTCCGGTGTCGCGCCCTGACCGGTGGACAAAACAGTTTTGCCGGCAAGATCTTTCACCGAATGAATCTCCGTATTGCCGCTGACGCAGTAAATTACGCCGAGCGTGTTGATGTCGACGACGGAAACGCCGCCCTTTGTCTTGTTGTACAGAACAGATGCGAGGTTCGCGGGAACCATCGCGATATCCAGCTTACCGCCGGCGATATCCGCCGCGATTTCATCCGGCTGCGTTGCCATCGTGAAGATGTAGGAGCCTTCGGAGGTGCCGTCTTCGGAAGCCTTCCGCAGATTGACGATGCCCATTGTGGTGGGGCCTTTCAGGGAGCCGACACGCACGGCGTCTGTCTGCGATCCGGCAGCCGTGCCTGTCTGTTTGCCGGCAGCGGCTGCCTCCTGTGTGGACGCCGCAGCAGCTTCCGTGGACGCCGCAGCCGGCGTCTCCTGCGTAGTCTCCGCGGCACCGGTTTCCTGCGCGGCGGTGGTCGAAGCAATGACGGTGGTTTCAGACGCGGCAGCTTCCTTTGCCGTATTTCCTGCGGAAGCGCCTGCGCCGCAGGCGGAAAGCGCGATGGTCATGACCGCCGCAGCGGCTGCCGCCGTGAACTTTCTGAGCAATTCTTTTTGTTTCATGTTCTTTGTCCTTTCCGGTTCTTGCAGAACCTTCTGTAATACAGTGTTTGATTCCGGGGACTTTTCAGATGCGGGAGTAGGCTGTTTTGACGGTAAGACCGCAGATGCGGCCGAGCTTTCCGCCAAGCGCGCCGATTGTTTTTTCCGGCGCGTCAATTGCAATGCTGACAAGGCAGACGTGTTTAGCCTTATACGGGATGCCCATGCGCCCGATGATATAGTCTTTGTATTCATGCAGCACGGCATTCATCTGATCGGTGACCGAAAGATCTTCCACAACAATCGCCAGAATGGCAAGTCTTGATCGGAAGGCGTGAAAAAAGTCCCGCGAATCCGATCCGCAGGACTGAACTACATGGCAAAAAGCGCAGGGGAAAAGCCTGCCGGTTCCGGCATACGCCCCGCGTAATTCGTGTATGATCGTGTCTGCCTTCTGCCCGGGATTTTTCAAGGAAAAACGCCTCGCAGTCGGATTCAACGTAAGAATCATAGCAAGCGCACCGGCCTGCGTCAAGAGATGTTCCTTTGTGTTTGCGCGGCTCTTTCTGTATAATAGAAAGCATATTATCCGGGCAGGGAAGACCTGCAGAAAGGGTATGGCATATGCGGACCGGGGATCAGATGCATGGCGGCAGGCAGGGGGGCGGCGCGGCTTCGGAAAAGATCTGGGAAATGAAGGATCAGATGTTTTCCGTGGAACATATGTACAGGTTTGTGAAGGATTTTGCCGGCCGGGCCCAGTTCCCGCAGACGCAGGCGGCACTTCCTTACGCCTTTGACAAACACAGCGGGCAGTACCGGAGGGGAAACGGGAAAGTACCGTATATTTATCATCCGCTCGTCATGACCTGCCACGCGCTTGCGCTGCAACTGGAAGAGGATGATCTGCTTGCTTCGATTCTGCTGCATGATGTCTGCGAGGATTGTTTTGACGAAAACGGGGTGAAAATACAGCCGGAATCCCTGCCGGTCGGCAGGGTTGCAAGAGAGACTGTCCGGCTGTTAACAAAACCGGAAGTGCTGTATCCCGGCTGGGAGGAGAAGTATTACGGGGGCATCTGCGGCAGCAGGCTCGCCGTGATAGTCAAGGTCCTTGACCGCTGTAACAACATTTCCATGATGGCCGCGGGCTTTTCCAGAGAGAAGATGGCGGAATATATTGTGGAAACGGAAAAATATGTTCTGCCCCTTCTGGACATTATGAAAAAGCGCTACGGGTCCACGTGCTATAACGCAGCATTCCTGATCAAATACCAGATGCTGAGCGATCTCGAAAACCTGAAACGGATACTGTGACATTTTGTGATTCTTCGGAAAGGACATCGGTATGGAACGACTGAAAATCGAAAGACCCGAACAGGGTCAGCGGGTTCTCCAGAATCTTTATCAGGATATCACAAGGAGAATTACCGCGAGCCCGAACGGCATGTGCCCGGTCGATATGACGCTGAACTTCGTCCGGACAGCGCACGCGCAAAGCTGCGGAAAATGCACGCCCTGCCGGGCAGGACTCGAACAGATCGAGAAAATGATCCGCTCGATCATGTACGGCGACGCGGAAGATGATGTGCTTTCGCGGATCCGGTTCTGCGCGGAGGTGATCCGTGACACTGCGGACTGCGCGATCGGTTATGAAACCGCGGAGATGGTGCTGCAGGCGCTCTCCGGGTTCCGCGATGATTTTGAGGAACATTTGCAGCGCGGGAAATGCGCGTACGGTACGAGACAGGCGATTCCGTGCACGGCAACCTGCCCGGCGCATGTGGATGTGCCGGGCTACATTGCCCTGATCAAGGCCGGCCGTTATGAGGACGCGGTCCGCCTGATCCGCAAGGACAATCCGTTTCCTTCGGTATGCGGGTATGTATGCGAGCATCCTTGTGAAAACAAATGCCGCCGTGCCATGGTCGATGCCCCTGTCAATATCTGCGGGCTCAAGCGCTACGCGGTGGATCACGCAGGCTTTATTCCGACGCCGCCCTGCGCGCCTTCCACAGGGAAGAAGGTGGCTGTTGTCGGCGGCGGCCCCGGCGGTCTGACTGCAGCGTATTATCTGACGCTCATGGGACACAAGGTCAGGGTCTATGAGCAGAGAGAAAAGCTTGGCGGCATGCTGCGCTATGGCATTCCCGATTACCGGCTGCCGCAGGATATTCTGGACCGGGACATTCAGTACATTCTGAATACCGGTGTCGAGGCGTGGTACAACATTGTGGTCGGAGAAGATGTGCAGATCGAAGAGCTCAAGCAGGAGTTTGACGCGGTCTATGTTTCGATTGGCGCACACGACCACAGGAGCCTCGGTATTGAGGGGGAAAACGGCACCAATGTCATCAGCGCCGTGGAAATGCTGCGTGGTGTCGGAGAGGGCAGAATCCCGGATATGCGCGGAAAGAGCGTCGTCGTTGTCGGCGGCGGAAATGTCGCAATGGACGCGACGAGGACGAGCCTGCGGCTTGGCGCTTCGAAGGTCATCTGCGCGTACAGAAGAAGGATTGAAGATATGACCGCGCTTCCGGAAGAAGTGCAGGAAGCGCAGGCGGAGGGCGCGGATATCCGAACGCTCATGGCGCCGGATCATATCGAACTTGATGAAAACGGAAAAGTCAGGGCATTCTGGGCACAGCCGCAGATCATCTCGGCGGTGCAGCGCGGCGGCAGAACCGGCGTGCGCTCCGCGGACAAGCCGGCGGTGCGGATTCCCTGCGACTACGTGGTTGTCGCGATCGGGCAGTCGATCCATTCCAAACCGTTTGAGTCTGCCGGCATGAAAACACACAGAGGAGCCATCGAGGCCGAGCGAACGAGCTTTGTGCCGGAGTCGGGAAATGTTTTTGCGGGAGGAGACGCGGTTTCCGGGCCTGCTACCGTGATTCTTGCTGTCGCGGCAGGAAAAGTGGCCTCTGACAATATTGACAGTTTCCTCGGCTATCACCATAAGATCACGGTGGCTGTGGATGTGCCGGAGCCGCCGATGAACAATATGCCGCCGTGCGGCCGCGTGGTACTCAAGGCCAGGGAGCTTTCAGGAACCGAGGGGGATTTTTCACTGGTTACGGAAGGAATGTCAGACGAGGAAGCATATCAGGAGTGCTCGCGGTGCCTTCGCTGTGACCGCTTCGGCTACGGCCTGTTCAGGGGAGGGAGGTCGCTCGAATGGTAACAACTATGGTGAACATCAAAATCAACGGTCTTTCGCTTTCCGTTCCCGAAGGAACGACGATTCTTACGGCAGCCGAAAGCCACGGAATTTCGATTCCGCATCTTTGTTATCTCGAAAAAATCAACGAAATCGGCGCCTGCAGGCTCTGCTGCGTCGAGGTTAAGGGAGAAGAAAAGCTGGTGCCTTCCTGCATCACAAAGGCAGCCGAAGGCATGGAAGTGGTTACGAATTCGCAGCGCGTGCGAAGCAGAGCGAGAACGAATCTGCAGTTTCTGATGAGCCAGCACGACGGCAGGTGCACGCAGTGTGTCCTGTCCGGAAACTGCAGGCTGCAGACGCTCTGCAACGAAATGAATATCAGTCTGGACGGATTTTATGAGGACATTCCGAAGGGCAGGCGTACATACTGGCCGGCGGAGTTTCCGCTGCAGCGGGACGCGACGCGCTGCATCAAGTGCATGCGGTGCATTCAGACCTGTGACAAGGTGCAGAAGGTTTCTGTATGGGATCTGATTTCAGGCGGCGCATGGGCAAGGGTAGATGTGCATGACGGGCTTGATATCCGGGAATCGGACTGCACGCTCTGCGGGCAGTGCATTGTGAACTGTCCGACCGGCGCGCTCAAGGAGCGCAGCGACACCGAGGCCGTGATGCGCTGCATTGATAATAAAGATATCATTACTGTCGCGCAGATTGCGCCGGCGATCCGGACGGCATGGGGCGAAAGTCTCGGCATGTCTGCGGAAGAAGCAACGAGCGAGAAGCTCTGCGGCATTTTGAAGGCGTGCGGCTTTGATTATGTTTTTGATACCAGTTTCGGCGCGGACCTGACAATCATGGAAGAAGCGTCGGAGTTCCTTGCAAGGAAGGGAAAAGGCGATCTGGACAAATATCCGATGTTCACGAGCTGCTGTCCCGGCTGGGTACGTTTCTGCAAAACCCATTACCCTGAGCTCACAAGCCAGCTTTCGACTTCGAAGAGCCCGCATCAGATGTTCGGCGCGGTGATCAAGTCGTATTTTGCCGAAAAGGAAGGCATTGATCCTTCCAGAATCCGCACGGTTTCGATCATGCCCTGCATTGCGAAGAAGGCCGAGGCGGCGCTTCCGACGATGAAGAATGCGGAGGGACTTTCGGATGTCGATTACGTGCTGACGACGAGAGAAGTGGTCCGCATGATCAACATGGAAAATATTCAGGCGGGAGAGATCCGGGAAACACCGTTCGATAATCCGATGGCGGATTACACAGGCGCCGGCGTCATCTTCGGCGTGACGGGCGGCGTTATGGAGGCCGCGCTCCGCTCGGCGGCATATTTTGTCACGGGAAAGAATCCGGAGCCGGACGCGTTCAAGGCGGTGCGCGGCAGGCACGCGGAAGAATGTGCGTGGCGCGAGCTCGAGATGGAGATCGGAGGAGAGAAAATCCGGGTTGCAGTCGCTTCGGGTCTTCGGAACGCGGATCTTCTGTGTACGGCAATTGTGCGCGGCGAAGTGAAATATGATTTTGTCGAGATCATGGCGTGCCCGAACGGATGCTCGGGCGGCGGCGGACAGCCGCGGCATCAGGATGACATCGACCGGCGCGGCAGCAGAGGAGAAGTTCTGTATAAGATAGATCAGAAACTGCCGCTCCGTTACAGCCATGAAAATCCGGACATTCAGAAGCTCTATCACGACTATCTTGAAAAGCCTTTGTCGGAGAAGGCGGAGGAGCTGCTGCATACGGATCATTTCGGCTGGAGGATGCCGGGAGAAGAGAATATTTAAGTGAGTGACAGCCGGCCCCGGGGGGAATCCCGGGGCCGGCTGTGTGTATGGTGGGGCTGCCCTGTCCTGCGACGCGGGCGCGCGGGCATTGCGTGTGCAGGCCGGGACCTTTGAGTGCGGCCGGGCTGCAGGCGGCGACAGGCGAGGGCTTTACAAAGGAGTGCAGCCGGGCTCCGTTGGCGCGGGCAGGCCTTTATGGTGCTGCGACAGCCCGCAGAAGGAAGATTCTTGATCGGCGGCCGGCCACTCCGTGAACTGCTCTGTGTCAAATTCCATCTGCGTAGAGAAAATTAGTGCCAGTGACTAGCATGTATCCATTCTAACATCCATCTGCCCATCAAATTTGATTTTCAGATGGACACGGACATCCTTCTGCAAGCATCTTTCAGAATCCGGATGGAATTTTGCATGTAAGAAAAATAGAGAAGACAAATCTTCGTATCCTCTGGAACGCAAAATTGTTATACAGAAGGAATTTTTCCAAACAGCTCACTTCTCGCAAGCATTCTGCAAATGTAAATTTGTCTGGGGAAGGACAATTTCACAAATAGTGATACATTTTGCAGAAAGAGAACCTGCCGGCCTGCCATCCGAACAAAATTTTTCTTATACAGGAGGAATTGCAAGCTGTTGCGTCTCGGTGTAGGTAACGATACAGCGTCAGCGGGCAAGCCATGGCAGTCCACGAGCCTGCATTGGCCGGGATCAGGCCGGGCTTTTCATGCAATACGCCGTCACTGCATTGTATTGCATAGAAATTTAAAGACATTTCTATCGCACGTCGCGGTATTGCCTGGATTCGGGCCGAATCCAGGCAATAGGCTCCGTGCCTTGCAAAACGTCTTGGATTATCTATGCAAATCCGGGCATACTGCCGCTATTGCATTGCACATGCCGCCGGGCACCCGGCCACGCGCCGCAAGTCATGAAAATAACTTTCGTGCCAAATAACTTTATGTCTTTCCGCTTGACATACCACTGCGGATTATTGTATTATTACTCTTGCTCTGAACAAAGGATAAGTAAGAGTGATACAATTCGAGGCGTGGCTCAGTTTGGTAGAGCGCCGCGTTCGGGACGCGGAGGCCGCAAGTTCGAATCTTGTCGCCTCGATGACTGAAAAACTCCGGAATTTGCTGAAGATCAGTAAATTCCGGAGTTTTCGTTTATACAGGCAGTCAGGAATGATCGGGTCGCACCTGCATGAAGCGCCGCATCTGCATGAATACCCCGCACCTGCGTGAAGCGCCGCATCCGCAGGAACATCCCACATCTGCATGAAAACCTGCTATAAAATCCCGTAAACAACGCCGGCAACCGGCCAGATAATCCAGGTCATATCCCATCTTCCGGTCAGAAATGATATCAGCAGATAAGCCGCCGTTACCGCGGACCAGTAAATGCCGCCAATCTGGCGGGAGGTTTGTTTTGCCTTCCGGGTATAATTGCCTTCCTCAAGCAGTACCTGATATCCGCTCCTGATGATGGAAGTTTTGACGATCAGGAATACGCCGACTCCTACAAAAGCAAGAAGAAGAGCAACGCCGACCGTTTCCCGCGCCTCTCCCATTATGCCGGACAGGATGAACAGCGGAAGACAGGAGATGACGCAAAGCCCTATGCCGATAGTCATTTCCCGGATATACGTTCCGGAATAGTTTTTCTGACGTTCCCGAACCATGCCCTCAACACCGTACGCTGTATCCAGCGGTTCCTTTTCCAGAAATTTAAATTCTTCGGATTTCAGTCCTCTCGAAACAAAAATCATGACGCCGATGCCGATACAAAGCAGCAGAAAGATAATTCCTGCCAGACTTTCCGTCAGGATCAGAACGACGGATGAAATGATGCAGAGCATTACACCGATGGCGATGAAGACGGCGTTCTGCTCATTGTTCTGGAGGAAAAGATTCGCGGTTTCGAGACTGACAGGGTGAAGCGGACTGTCTTCACGGCCGGTGTTTTCCGCGTTCGCAGCCTCTCCGGGAGCGTCCGGCGGCATTTCGGCGCTGTCCTTTAACAGGAAGTCGGTGCTTACGCCGAACACCTCCGACAAAGCGATGATCTTGTTAATGTCCGGGACTGCGAGGGAGCCTTCCCATTTAGAGACGGCCTGCCGCGATACGCCGATCCTGTCTGCCAGCTCTTCCTGTGACATGCCGGCCTTTTTCCGCAGCTGTATGATTTTGTCAGCCAGTATCATGATTTGTTTCCTCCGTGCTTTGCGCCTGTGTGATTGATCTTTACGTGTCCTTTATACCATTCCGCACAGTGGCAAAACACCACCCGCGCCTTTCAATTTGTCAACCCGCGGTTGCACGCCCGGTAGTGACGGCAGGTTTACAGGGACGGCACGAGTTTCGCGAATGCCGGCTGCATGCTCTTATAGTGCAGGAACTGCCCTGCCTCGCCAAGACGTTTGATCTCTTCGTAGTCTGCGAGCCGGAAGCCGTCCGTTTCCGATTCCTGCGGGTGGACGTCCTCCGGAGTAAAATCCAGACAGATATGATAAATGTCCACAAAATAATTGTTCCGTTCGCGGGGACTGTCATTTCTGTACGTGTGCAGCAGGGAAATTTCGGCGCGGGACACATCCAGCCCTGTCTCTTCACTGACTTCGCGCTTTACGGCTTCCAGAGAAGTTTCGCCGGCCTGCACGCCGCCGCCGGACACTTCAAAAGCGCCGGGAGCCCATTCTTTGTCCATTTTGCGTCTGGTAATCAGAAACTGACCTGCCTTGTTCGTTACGATGCCAAGGACCGTCAGATGATAGTCACCCGGCTGCATGGTCCAGTCGTTGCGGGCCATGGTGCGGCCTGTTTTGTGCTTGTTAATATCGTAGATATCCCATCGTTCCATTTTGTCTCTCCGGTCGCGCCTTTACAGTTCGTCAACCACCTGGAAAATGAAGAACTTCAAATAATAGGATGCATCGTTCTCCCAGAGGATCGGATGATCCGGCCCCTGCTGGCGGAACTCGACCTGCCGCAGGCGTTTGTGCGCGTCATGCGCAGCCTGATCGATCGCCTGCCGCAGCAGCTCCGGCGCCATGAAGTGCGAGCAGGAGCAGGTCGCGAGAAAGCCGCCGTTTTTAACAAGCCGCAGGCCTTCGGCGTTGATTTCACGGTAGCCGTGCGCGGCTGCCTTGACGGAATTCCGGGACTTTGTAAAAGCGGGCGGATCGAGAATCACAACGTCATACTGACGGCCTTCCCGTACCTGTTCGGGAAGAAAATCGAAGACGTCACCGGTCACATAAGTGATTTTATCCTGCAGACCGTTCAGCGCTGCGTTCTCGCGCGCCTGCGCGATCGCAAGCTCCGAAGCGTCAATCGAGGTGACATGCGCTGCTCCTGCTGCTGCCGCGTTCAGACCAAACGAACCGGTATGGGTAAAACAATCCAGAACTTCCGCCGCATCGCTGCAGATGCCCCGGATCGCGAGGCGGTTGAATTTCTGGTCGAGGAAGAAGCCGGTTTTCTGCCCGTCCTTCACATCAACCATATATTTGATGCCGTTTTCGGTGATCGGGACGTTCGTGTCAAATTCTTCCGAGAGGAAACCTTTTGTGCGCTCCAGCCCTTCTTTCTCGCGGACTTTCGCGTCGCTCCGCTCATAAATTCCGCGCACGCGGATACCGTCCCGGAAAAGCAGCTGTACGAGACAGGCGAGGCAGAGAATCTTGAGTGTTACGCCTTCCGGCATGCCGGGCAGGGGATGCTCGAGGCCAAGGGCCAGCGATTCTACGACCAGAACATCACCGTACTTGTCAATCGTCAGCCCCGGCAGAAAATCCGCCTCGCCGAAGATAACGCGGCAGGCGTCTTCCGTGTTTTGCCGCGGGACCGAAAGAACTTTCTTTCTGTAATTCCACGCGTCTTTCACGCGCCGGAAGATGAAGGCCGGCGTGATGACATTTTCCTGCTTCCTCGCGAGCATCCGGACGCGCAGCTTCGAGTTCATGTTCAGGAAGCCGTATCCCAGGAAAAAGCCGTCCCAGTCAAGGACCCTGACGATGGAGCCGTTTTCGGCGCCTTCGATGGTCTGGATTTCGTTGTCGTAAATCCATGCGCCGCCAGCCTTTAAGGCGCGGCCTTCCTTCTTTCGGATGGTGACTTCGCCGGGACTTACAAGAGACTGTGTTCCCGCGCAGTCAAGCTGCAGGTAATCATTTATTGTCATGGCATTTGCTCCGTTTTCCATAATCATATTCAAAACTCTCTGCTTATAATATAAAAGCACTTGGGAGATTTACAACCGCGCAGGCGCGATTTTCTTAATTTTTCTAAAACTGCATTGAAACAGGGGGACGGGGAGTGTATGCTATTTACGTAGTTTTGAATACTACGTCTATCAGACGGGGGAAAGACCTATGAACGAACAGAAGACAGCGATTCTTGTGGATTCCGGCTGCGATATCCCCAAGGTCATCCGTGAACAGTACGATATCCGTATCCTTCCGCTTCGCGTGATTTATCCCGAGAAGGATTACCGGGACGGCGTGGATATCGATCCTATGATGGTCTACAAAAGGTTCCCGGAAGAATTTCCCTCCACTTCCACGCCTTCGATTGCGGAAGTGACGGATGAGTTCGAAAAGCTCGCCGATGAGGGATTCAGGAAAGTCATTGCGGTTACGATTTCGAGCGGTCTGTCCGGCACGTTCAACACGATCCGCCTCGCGGCGTCGGAAGAGGAACGGCTCGAGGTTTTTCCGTTTGACACAAAGAACATATCGATCGGTTCCGGCCTGTTCGCGATCTGGGCGGCCAGAAAGCTGCAGGAAGGCATGACTTTTGAGGAGCTGAAGGAAGCACTTCCTTTGAAAATCGCGGATAGCAAGGTCTTCTTCTATATGGATACGCTCAAGTATCTGCAAAGAGGCGGCAGAATCGGCAAGGTGGCAGGCGCCGTCGGCGATCTGCTCCGGCTCAAACCGATGATTTCCTGCGATGAGAACGGAACTTATTATACGGTGGCCAAGATCCGCGGAACGAAATTCGCGAAGCTGCGGCTCATGGAAGAGGTGGTTAAATTCTGCCTAGGACACCGTTCGTGGATTGTCGTGGAAGAGGGCGATGCGCATGCCGAAGCCATGGAGATGGAGAACATGCTGCAGTCCCATGAGCTGCTGCTGAACAAGGAAATTCTGTTCGAGCAGCAGATTACGGCGACGATGGCGATCAACACAGGCCCCGGTCTTGTGGGCGTGGGGGTTCTGCGCAATCCGTAAATGCAATCGGCAGTGCTGCCGAAGCGGCCGGATTCTGTCGGGCCGGACCTTTTAAAGGCTGCCGCACAGGTTCACGCGGCTCTGTTATCTGATCCTTGTATCGATGGATACTGCCTGCCTGATTGAGCTTTTGAACTGGAACACCTATTTGCAGCAAAACAATGCACACCCATATGAAGCAGACTCCCTGTCCCGGGCTTTACCGGGCGGGGAGTTTGCTTCATTTTCCTCTGCGCGACACTCCGTCCCATTTCCCTGCGCAGCGCTGTGACACTCTCCTGTGAACCGCGCTTCGACACTGTACCATTTGCCCGTTTGCTGTTAGAATATACTTCGTATAATTATGCAATTATTTCCGGAAGGGGCAATTGTTATGAAAGAGACTGAACTGGTTACAAAAGCTTTTGCGGAGAAATTCGGCACCACGGAGGGAGTACGGCTGTTTTTCGCGCCGGGACGCGTTAATCTGATCGGGGAGCACACAGACTATAACGGGGGACATGTTTTTCCGTGCGCGATCAGTCTGGGAACCAAAGAGAAATGACAGGAAGGTGCGGCTGTACTCGGCGAACTTTCCGAATGCCGGTGTGACGGAAACATCGCTGGACGAGCTTGTGCCGCTTGAAAAGGCCGGCTGGGCAGGCTATCCGAAGGGCGTTATCTGGGCATTCGATCAGAGAGGGTATACGGTTGAAAACGGCTTCGATATGGTGATTTACGGAGACATTCCGGCAGGCGCGGGCCTTTCGTCTTCGGCGTCGCTCGAAGTCCTGACCGGGTTTGTACTGCGCAGCCTTTTTGGTGAAGAAGGCAGCAGAATCGCTTCCGTAACGAATGAAGAGCTGGCTCTCATCGGTCAGCAGTCGGAGAACGAATACAACGGCATGCACTGCGGCATCATGGACCAGTTCGCTTCCGCGATGGGCAAAGAGGGAAACGCGATTTTTCTCGACACGAATACGATGCAGTTCGAGTATGCTCCGATCGAGCTGGACGGCATGAAGCTCATGATCACGAACACGAACAAGAAACACAGTCTCGTGGACTCCGAGTACAATCTGCGCAGGGAGCAGTGCAGGCGGGCGCTCAAAGATCTGCAGACAAAACTTCCCGTAAAGACGCTCGGTGATCTTTCCATCGGGGAATTTGAAGCGAACAAGCTGCTGATTACGGATGAGGTCTGCCGCAAAAGGGCAAAACACGCGGTCTACGAGAACCAGAGGACCATCCGGGCGGTTGCGGCGCTGAAGGCAGGCGACATTGTAACGTTCGGAAAACTCATGAACGAGTCGCATGTTTCTCTCCGAGACGACTATGAAACTTCCTGCAGGGAAGCGGATATTCTCGCGGAAGAGGCATGGAAGATTCCGGGCGTTCTCGGCTCCCGTATTACGGGCGGCGGCTTCGGTGGCTGCACGGTCAGCATCGTAAAGGACGAAGCCGCGGACGAGTTTAAAGAGAAAATCGGCGCGGTATATCTTAAGAAGGTCGGATATCCGGCTTCCTTCTATATGCTGCAGATCGGCAGCGGCCCGAGGGAGTTTACAAAAGAGAAATGACGAAGAAAGAACGGGTGGAGGGGATTCTCCGCCTTCTGGATGAACATTACGGAACAGACCTTGGCGCTACGCTCGACTATGCGCCGGACAAGGCGTGGCAGCTTTTATTTTCAACGATACTGTCTGCGCAGTGCACGGATGCGCGCGTCAACATGGTGACGAAGGATCTGTATGTCAAATACAAGGATGTGCAGGCGTTTGCGGACGCGGATCTTCACGAGCTGGAACAGGACATTCACTCGATCGGCTTCTATCACAGCAAGGCGAAGAATCTGATCGCCTGCGCGAAGAAGCTGATCAGCGATTTCGAAGGGCAGGTGCCGCGGACGATCGAAGAACTGACGTCGCTCCCGGGCGTCGGCAGGAAGACCGCCAACGTCATCCGCGGGAATATTTATCATGATCCGAGTATTGTCGTGGACACCCATGTCGGGCGTATCTCGCGGCGGCTCGGACTTACGAAGGAAACAGAGCCTGCCAAAGTCGAGCGGGACCTCATGAAGGCGCTGCCGGAAGACCACTGGATTCTCATCAATTTGCAGGGAATCACACTCGGGCGGGAAATCTGCAAGGCGCCGACGCCGCGCTGCGGGGAATGTTTTCTCACGCAGTACTGCCGGTACTATGAGCAGAACGAAAAGGCGGCGAAGCGGAAACAGAAGGAGACGGAATGAAGCTTATCAGCGTGGTTGTTCCCTGCTACAATGAGGAAGAGAATGTCTTCCCGTTTTACGAGGAATTCATGAAAAACAAACCATTCCTCGATGCAAACGATCTGAACTACGAGATCCTTTATATCGATGACGGCTGCAGGGACCATACAGCGGACAAGGTAAAAGAGCTGATCGAAAAAGACAGGCATATCCGTCTGATTTCGTTTTCGCGCAATTTCGGGAAGGAGGCCGGCATCTACGCGGGGCTTTCCCATGCCCGGGGCGACTATGTCTGCATGATGGACGCCGATCTGCAGGACCCGCCGGCGCTGCTGCCGGAGCTTTACAAGGCAGTCACAGAAGAAGGCTATGACTGCGCGGCGACAAGGCGCGTGGACCGGAAAGGAGAACCGCCGATCCGTTCGTTCTTCGCGAGGCGCTTCTATGCCCTGATGAAAAAGTTTTCGGACGCGGACCTTGTGGACGGCGCGAGAGACTACCGGCTGATGACGAGGCAGATGGTCGATGCTGTTTTGTCGATGCAGGAGTACAACCGTTTTTCCAAAGGAATCTTCGGCTGGATCGGCTTCCGGACGAAATGGATTGAATTTGAGAACATCGAACGTCTGCACGGCGAGACGAAATGGAACTTCTGGAGTCTGTTTGCGTATGCTGTGGACGGAATTATCGATTTTTCGAGCATGCCGCTGACCTTCGCGGCAGTCATGGGATTTGTGCTGTCTTTTGTCGCGATTGTCATGCTGGTTTTTGTCTTCCTGCGGGCAGCCATCTTCGGCGATCCGGTCGCCGGCTGGCCGTCCACAATCTGCATCATGCTCCTGATCGCGGGACTGCAGATGCTGATGCTGGGTGTCATCGGTCAGTACCTTTCCAAGACGTACCTTGAGGTGAAACGGCGCCCGATTTATATTCTGCGGGAGGAGCTTGGCGGAGAAGCTGCCGTGCGGGCAGATGACGCGGCTTCCGGCGTCCGGAAGGACGCTGCGGATCATGCTTTGCCCGGCACAGAGGATACAAAGGCATGAAGAGCAAAACAAACGCAATCCGGAAAATCATCGCGATGGAGCTGCCGCTGCTGGGGATTCTGATTCAGGTGGCAGGTTACGCCCTGATCTGGTTCCGGTACTATTATCCGCTCGTGCGGCTGCGCCTGAAATTCTACTTTAACGGGCATGCGCTGGTGCTGGTGATTTATTTTATTCTGCTGCTGTTTTTCATGGCGACCTACGGAGGATTCAACGCGGGCTACATGAAAAAGGCAGATGTCATTCTGTCCCAGAGCTTTTCTCTGCTTGCCGTAAACGTGATCTCGTATCTGGAGGACTCGCTGCTGCGCAACTGGCTGCTGCCTGCGGTGCCGCTGCTCGTTCTGACGGCGGCGCAGATTGCGTTCGCGGTTGTCTGGGTCGGCTTTTGCGACAGGGCATATAAGAGGGCATTTCCGCCGCTCTCTCTTTCCCTGATTCACGGCAGCCGCGACATCAAAGAGATCATGCGCAAGTTCGGGACCCGCCCCGACAAGTATGTCATCGCGCGGACGATTGATATCAGCGCCGGGATGGAGAAGGTGCAGGAAGAAATCTTAAAGGACGGCAGGGGCGTTGTTCTCTGGGATATCCCGACATCTTTCCGCAACGAGCTCATCAAGTCCTGCTACGCGAACGGCATCCGTATCTACATGATGCCGAAGATCCCGGATGTGCTGATCAAGGGATCGCTCCAGATGCACCTGTTCGATACGCCGCTTTACATGACAAGGGAGTACGCGCTGACGTTCCGCCAGCGCTTCTGGAAGCGGGTCATTGATGTTGTCTGCTCGCTGCTTCTTCTGATCATTACTTCGCCGTTCTTTCTCATTACGGCGATTGTGATCAAGGCGTATGACCACGGACCTGTTTTCTATAAACAGGTGCGATGCACGCAGGGCGGCCGTGAATTCCGGATCATCAAGTTCCGCAGCATGAAAGTGGACGCGGAGAAAGACGGTGTCGCGAGGCTTGCCTCGCAGAACGATGACAGGATCACGCCGGTCGGGCATTTTATCAGGAAAGTCCGTATTGACGAGCTGCCCCAGCTGATCAATATTTTAAAAGGCGAGATGTCCTTCATCGGTCCACGCCCGGAGCGGCCGGAGATTATCCGGCAGTATGTGAAGGAAATGCCGGAATTTGTTTTCCGGATGAAAGTCAAGGCGGGGCTTGCCGGCTACGCGCAGGTCTACGGCAAGTACAACACGACGCCTTATGACAAGCTCAAGCTGGATCTGACGTATATTCAGAATTACAGTGTATGGATGGATATCAAGCTGATGCTGCTGACACTGAAAATTCTGCTGACGCCGGAGAGCACGGAAGGCGTCAGTGACGGACAGGTCACAGCCATGCACTCGGAGGAAGAATGAAGAGGGAAACTGATACAGAGCAGAATACATGTGCCGTTTCCGGCCGTTCGCTGTACCTGCGTATGCTGCGCAGGCTCTGGATCGTGCCGCTTGCGGCGCTGGTTCTTGCTGTCCTCTTCGGCCTTGTCTATCACTGCGCGCTTTTACTGCAGCCCGGAAGAAAGCTGTACCGGCAGACCGCCAAATACTATATTCACTTTGCCTTTAACGACAAAACACAGAAGACGTATGACTACTATAACGCGGCGACCTGGGAAGACATTGTTTTTTCGGACCCGTTGATCCGGGACGCGCTCGCGGCAAAGCTTCCCGCCGGCATGACGATGGATGAGGCGCGGGAAGATACACAGATCACCCTGATTTCGGACATCCGCCTGATGACCGCGGAAGTGAACGCGAAGTCGGAGGAAGAGTGCGCGGCTGTGATTGGCGGCCTTACAGACGGCCTGCAGACGTTCGCGGGGGCGCGGGAAGAGTTTGACAGCATTGAGTTTCTGTCGGCTTCGGAACCGGAGCCGGTCCTGTACCATGACCGAACGAGGAACGCGGTGCTTCTTGGCGCGTTTCTGGGACTGCTCTTTGGTTTCTGCCTTCTGTGGATCGCCGAATCCGGGAGCGGACGGGTATATGTTCCCGAAGAAGCCGAAGATGTGCTGGGGCTTCCGGTACTTGGCGTGTTTGCCGGAAACCGGAGCAGGGAACTGCCGGCATTTCTTGCAGCGCAGACGAAAATCAATCTGGAGAAGTTTGCAGCGGCGTCCGGAGAAAAGCCGCTGCTGCTTGTATCGGCATCGGGCAGGGAAACCGCGGAAGGCGCGGCAAAGCTATGGAAAGAACTGCAAAGCGGCGCTGACCGGCCGGCACTTCTGCCTTCGGGAGATCCCGCGGACCCTTCGTTTGCAGAGGCTGCCGCGCAGGCGATGGAAGCACTCATCGTCCTGCCGGCAGGAAGAGAAAATGCCGCGCGGACGCTGGCGCTTGTCCGGCAGCTGCGGAAGATGGATGTTACTCCGGCCGGCATTCTTTTTGTGAACGCGGACGGAAAGTTTTTGAGATATTACTACAGATGAAAGTTCAGGTACTGGTAGCCGCCGTGCAGGAAAATGACATCATGCTGGCGGAACATATGAATATATCGACGGAAGCCGTGATCTGCAACCAGTGTCAGGAGGTCGCATACAAGGAATTCGAGCGCAAGGGGCGGCTTGTCCGCTCGTACGCGTTCGAGGACCGGGGCGTCGGCAGAAACCGCAATAATGCGCTGCTTCGCGCGGACGGTGACCTTGTTCTGTTCGCGGATGAAGACATTGTCTACGATGATGACTATGAGGCGAAGATCATCAGCGAATTTGAGCAGATGCAGGACGCGGACATCATCATGTTCAACGTCGCCGCGGTCGAATCCCGGCAGACCTACGAGAACACGAGAAGGAAACGGGTGCGCTGGTACAACTACGGACGCTATCCTACCTACGCGATGTGCTGCAGACTGAGTGCGCTTCGGAAGGCAAATGTGTGGTTTTCGCTGCTGTTCGGGGGAGGCGCGCAGTACAGTAACGGAGAGGACAGCCTGTTCATTCATGACTGCTTAAAGAAAGGCCTGAAGATTTACGCGGCCGCAGTCTCGATCGGGCATGAAAGAGCGAGAAAGAACGGGGAGTCTACCTGGTTCAAAGGGTACAACGAGAAGTTTTTCTATGACAGGGGTGTCCTGTATCACTACCTGTACGGGCATATGCAGCGGCCGTTCGCGCTGCGCTTCCTGTTCTCGCACAAGGCGCTGATGTGCCGGCAGATTCCGGTACGGCAGGCGTACAAGCTGATGGTCAAAGGAATGAAGGAAGCTTGATTCTGTATATTCTGATCACAACGGCGGCGCTGCTGCCTGCATATTACGCGCAAAAACATGAGCGTTCCGGAAAAGCCTGCCTTTTTACGATTTTCCTTGTGCTGGCAGTCCCCGCCGTGCTCCGGCAGGAAACCGGCAATGACTATATGCGCTACGTCGAGGTGTTTCACCTCGCGGCTTCCCGGGCCGTGGTACCGACGGAACCGGGCTTTAACCGGCTGGCGAGGCTTGTCTACGCGCTCTGCGGATATGAGAATTACCTGCTGCTGTTTGCAATTTACGCGGTTCTCACGGTGTTCTTTTTCCTGCTTGCCATGAAAAGGCTCTCGCCGGATTTTGCCTTTACGCTTTTTGTGTTTCTGACGTCCGGCTATTATTTTCAGAGTTATAATACGGTGCGGTATTATTTCGCGCTTTCGATTGTTCTTTTCGCATTGTATTTCTTTCTGCGGCGGGAGTACGTGTGGTTCCTTTTACTGGTCGGCCTCGCGGCACTGTTTCATAAATCCGCGCTGCTTGTACTGGCTTTCTACCCGCTCGCTCTGCATGTCTTCAGAAAATGGCAGGCCGTGGTGCCGGCCCTTTTCGGAGCGGGAATGCTGCTGTTTAAAGAACCGGTCATGGTGCTTGTAAGAAAGCTATATCCCTCGTATGAGGGAACGGAAATCCTCGCTGCCGGCGGCCGGCCGAGCGCCGGGAACATTCTGCGCTGCACGCTGGTGCTGCTTCTCGCGCTTGGAATACTCGTCAGGACAGGGAAGGCGCGGGAGACATTGGAAAGTCCCGCGGGTACACGCGGCCGCGCGCGGGTTTTCTATATCAACTGCACGGCCATGGCACTTCTTCTGTATGTCTTCGGCTGGTTTATTCCCGAGCTTTCGCGCATCTGTTACTACCTGACGATGACGCAGATTTTCCTGCTGCCGGATGTTTTATCCCTGCTTCCTGCGGAAAGCAGGCAGCGGAAGGTGCTGACAGGCGCGGTTCTTGCGGCAGGGATTCTGGTGTTTGCCGTGTTTTTGAAGAACGCTGCCGCGCCGGACATCCGGATTCTGCCGTACAGGACGTTTCTTTTTCACGAGATGTCACAGACGCCATCGCGCAGTATCCGCTGAGCTGTTTCCCGGCGCGCCGCACCATAAGGATAGCCAATGAACACACCGTTTTACTCGATTATTGTTGTTTCCTATAACGCCGGAGAAAAGCTTTCGGCTACCATAAAGAGCATTCTTTCCCAGACGTTCGGAGAATACGAGATCATAGTAAAGGACGCGCTGTCGACGGACGGATCGACAGCGAAGCTCCCGGAGGATCCGAGAATCCGCCTGATTCAGGGAAAGGATCGCGGCATATACGACGGCATGAATATCGCGCTTTTGTCTTCGCGGGGCGAATATATTTATTTCCTGAACTGCGGCGACCTGCTGGCCTCGGAAGCTGTGCTCGAAAAGGTACACGCGGAAATCAGCCGGAAAGAAGACGGGCAGTCCGTTCCCGCGATCTTTTACGGACATGTGCTGGAGCGCAGAACAGGACAGACCGTCTTTGCGGCGCCGTCCATGAGCCATTTTGCGATGTACCGGTCGCTGCCCTGCCATCAGGCTTGTTTTTACGGCAGAGAACTGTTCGCGGAGCGGGCGTTTGACCTGCACTTCGCGGTGCGCGCGGACTATGAGCATTTCCTCTGGTGCGTCATGAAGAAGGGCGCGGCCGCGGTCCGGCTGGATCTTGTGATCTGCGACTACGAAGGCGGCGGCTTTTCGGAAACGAAAAAGAACCGGGAGAGAAGTGCGCGGGAACATGAAGAGATCGCGCGGATGTATTTTACAGGCAAAGAACGCTTCCTTTACAGGACGTATATGATCGTTACCCTGCAGCCGCTGCGCGAGAAGATCGCGCACGGAAAACATACGGCTGCGCTTTATGACAGGATCAGAAACCGTTTCTACGGCGGATAAAAGACTATGAAAGTACTCTGGTTATGCAATATCATGCTTCCGGCTTTCGCGAAAGCCTGCGGGCTGCCCTATTCCAACCGCGAAGGGTGGCTGACCGGAAGCTTTGAACGGCTGGTCAGCGAGCCTCTTCGCGGCGGAAGCAGTACGAGGCTCGTTGATCTTGGCGTCTGCTGTCCGGTGCCGGACAATCCCGGGGACTGCAGGATGGAAGTGGACGGCGCTGTTTTCTACGGATTTCATGAAAACCTGAACACGCCGGAAGTCTACGACCACGCGCTCGAGGATCGTTTCTTTGCGATTCTCAAGGACTTCAAGCCGGATATCGTGCATATCTTCGGCACGGAGTTTCCGCACACGCTTGCAATGGTGCGCTCGTTCGGACATCCGGAGCGGACGCTGATCGGTATTCAGGGTCTTTGCTGCAGCATCGCGGACGCTTATATGGCGGATCTGCCGTACAGTGTGCAGCGAAGAGAGACATTCCGCGACCGTGTGAAAAACGACTCGTTGAAAATGCAGCGGCACAAATTCCGGATCCGCGCGCGGATGGAGGAGCAGGCGCTGCGGCATACCGCGCATATCACAGGGCGCACTTCGTTTGACAGGAGAGTTACGTCCGAAATCAATCCGGACGCGGTCTACCATTTCATGAATGAGACGATGCGGCCTGAATTCTATACCGGAGAGTGGAGCGCCGGGGACATGCAGCCGCACAGCATTTTCCTGAGTCAGGGAGACTATCCGCTCAAGGGCTTTCACTATATGCTGCAGGCAATGCCGGAAATTCTGCGGCACTTTCCGGACGCGCATCTGTATGTCGCGGGCAACAGCATTATCGGAAATGTCGGCGGCGTCCTTCCCGAAAAGAAAAAGTACCCGATGCCGTTGTGGATCACCTCCTACGGACTTTACCTTCGAAAGCTGATCCGCGAGAACGGGCTGTCATCGCATGTTACGATGCTGGGGAAGCTGAACGCGGAGCAGATGAAGCAGCAGTATCTCCACTCGAATGTTTTTGTCTGTTCGTCCATCATCGAGAATTCGCCGAACTCGGTCTGTGAGGCGATGCTTCTCGGGATGCCGGTCGTCGCGGCAAAGGTCGGCGGCATCGGTGATCTGATTGACGACGGCCACGAAGGAATTCTGTTTCCGGGCGGCCGTTATATGGAACTTGCCGAAGGCGTCAAAACAATTTTTTTCGACAACGATCTCGCCGCCTGGCTCGGGAGCAGCGCCAGGGAACGCGCGCTGATTGTGCATAATCCGGACACGAATTTCCGGCGGCTGATTGAAATTTACAGGAGCATTCTGTAACAGCATGAGCAGTATTTCCATAACACTTGTTTCCAATTATATGAACCACCATCAGCTTCCGTTCTGCGAAGCCGTCATGAAAGAGGAAGATGTGGATTTTACCTTTATCCAGACGCAGGCGATGGAAGAAGAACGAAAGAAGATGGGCTGGGAAGATTATGACGGCCTCGGTTTTGTAAGATATCTGTACGACGATCCGGAAGGCGCGAGGGCGCTTATCCGGGACAGCGACGTTGTTTTGTACGGCTGGGCGCCGGAAGCCGCCGCGGAAATCCGCGCGCGCGCAGCGGAGGGGAAGCCGCTTGTCTGTGTCAGCGAACGGCTGTACAGGGAAGGGCAGTGGCGGATGTTCTCCCCTCGCGGACTGGTTGACAAATACAGAAATTTCGTCCGGTTCCGGGACAAACCGTACTATCTGTTCTGCGCGGGAGCCTATGTGGCTTCGGACTTTTCACTGATTCACGCGTTTCCGGGGAAAATGCTGCGCTGGGGATATTTCCCGCAGCTGCGAAGATACGCGCCGGGCGAGCTCGAAAAGATCAAGGACGATGCGCAGCACGGCAAAACAATCGAAGTCACCTGGGCTGGCCGCTTTCTGGAGCTCAAACACCCCGAGTTCGCGCTTCGCCTTGCGAAGGACTTAAAGGACATGGGAGTTCTCATACATCTGAACATGATCGGCGCCGGAGACAAAGACGAGGAGTGCCGGTGTTTCGCGCAGGAGAACGGAATCGAAGATAATGTGACTTTTCATGGCTTCCTGCCGGCAGATGAAGTGCGCGGCATTATGGAAAAGAGCCGTGTCTTTCTGTTTACGAGCGATCACGGCGAAGGCTGGGGCGCGGTTGTCAACGAAGCGATGAACAGCGGATGCGCCGTGATCGCCGGTTCCGAAGCAGGCTGCGTCCCGGTTCTTATCCGGAACGGAGTCAGCGGCGTAATCTACAACCGGGAGAACTACGATGATTTTCTGGCAAAAGCCTATGCGGTCATCACCAATAAAGATCTGATGTACCGCCTCGGAGCCGGCGCGGCAAGAACAATCGGTGAAATCTGGAACGAGGAGGTCGCGGCCAAGCGGCTCGTTCCGTTCTGCCGCAGCCTCAAAGACGGAAAAGACCCGATGCGCGATGCGGCAATGGAAGGGCCGTTAAGCCCGGCGCCGGTTCTGAAGCCGTTTCTTTCCGTGCCGGTCATGCGGCTCGAAAAGACGGTGTCCGGCATGCTCAGCACCGGAGGCGGCATATGACGGCGGGCGGCAGCTCCGCGGGGCAGGAGCCGTTAGTATCGGTGATTGTGCCGGTTTTCAACGCGGAGAAGTTTCTTTCAAAAACGCTGTCCTCGATCCGCGGCCAGACTTACCGCAATCTGGAAATCATTCTGGTGGATGACGGATCGAGGGACCGGTCACTTGCGATCTGCCGCGAAGCGGCGCAGGAAGATGACAGGATCAAAGTCCTGACCAAAGAAAACGGCGGAGCCGGTTCCGCGAGAAACATGGGGATTCTTGCGGCGCAGGGCGCGTTGATCGGTTTTGCCGATTCGGACGATCTTCTGTACCCCGATATGTATGAAACGCTGGTTGCGGGATATCTGCAGGCCGGAGAAGAGCTGGCGAAGGCCGGCAGAACAGACGCCGCTCCGGCAGCAGACACGGGAGCAAAAGATGCGTTTTCCGGAAAGCCGTTTCTTATCCAGACGGGGCGCGAAGAAATTGACGAGGAAGGAAAACGCCTGCCGGACGCGGTGATACCGCCTGCCTCTGTCACCCGGATCCGGGCGTCTGATTTCGCAAGGTCGCTCCTTCTGTATACCGGGGACTCGTCCATGTGTACCAAGCTGACGCCGGCAGGGCTTCTGCGGGAGAATCTGTTCGAGGAAAAAACGCTCGGAGAAGATTTCGGCCTTTTGATGCGGCTGTGCGGCCGGATCGCCGGTGTCGTGAATCTGCCATCCACGGGTTACCGCGTCGTGCACCGCGCGGGAAGCGCGACGAGAAGGGGAAGCGCAGCTCAGTTTTCCAAAGCCTATGTGGACATCGTGCGGCAGGCCGACAAGGTCGAGGAGGAGATTGTGCCGGAGCATCCGGAGCTTTCGGATGCCGCGAAGGCATTCGCGCTGATCGAACGGCTCGATTATCTGCTGCATGTCCCGGTCCGGGACATGAACCGGCAGAATCTGTTTTACACGGAAGTCTGCGGGTATCTGCGCCGCAATTTACGCGTTATGTGCGCAAGCCCTCTGATCGGGGCAAAGAAGAAGCTGTATCTGCTTCTTCTGACAGCAGCGCCCGTAACCGTAAGAAAGGTGCATCTTCTGCTGCGCGGCAGGAAGATGGCGAAAGAGAAGATGACAAGGTAATGCCGCGGAAAGATGACCGTGGCGTGCCGCCGGGCAGCACCGCAGCCGCAGGGTCGGCACACGGTATATCTTGACATCCGGAACGCGCTGAAGTAAGGTTAATAGCTGTGGACGGTTTCGTCCGGATTCCAAATTCATAAATGAACATCGCTAGGGGCGCTGACGCTGAGACTCCGCATTCGCGGGGACCCTTATTACTTGAACCGGATAATACCGGCGTAAGGAAGCAGATTATCTGATAACGCGCAGCCTCCCGGTGTCCCGGGAGGTTTTTTGATGCCCAGTTCTGTTTTCGCGGCCGTACGCGCGCGGCAGCCCCTGATTCACGCAATTACAAATCCGGTAACGATGAATGACGTTGTCAACATGATTCTCGCCAGCGGTGCGCTCGCCATCTGCGCGGACAATCCGGAGGAAACGCGGGAGATCACGCTTCTTTCGGACGGACTTCTTCTCAATACCGGTATGCCCTGTGACGAGAAGCTGCGCGCGATGATCCGGGCAGGACGGGCTGCAAATGAAAAGGGAATTCCGGTCGTTCTGGATCCTGTCGGCGCAGGCGCTTCGCAATATCGAAAGCGTTTCCTGAAGGAGCTGCTGCGGCAGGTGCGGGTGGACTGCGTCCGCGCGAACCGGTCGGAGACGGCGGCCCTCTGCGGCGTTTCGTTCGAAGCACGCGGCGTTGAAAGCGCCGATGTATCCGCGGATACGGACAGTATCCGGCGACTTTCGGAAAAGCTCGACGCCGTGATCGCGGTTACGGGCGAAGAAGATCTGGCTGTGTATAAAGAAACGGTACTGAAAAGCCGCACCGGCTGCGCGATGCAGAAGAGGATCACCGGCGCGGGATGCATGCTGGGCGGCCTGATCGCGGCGGCGCTTGCGGGAAACCGGAAGAGCCTTTCTTCGAAAGGGGAGCAGCCTGCCGGCGCCGCGGATGTACTGGCCGTGCACGAAGTGCTGCAGGCGTATGGCGAAGCGGCGGAAATTGCACAGGAGCGCACGCTGTCGGATCAAAAGGCAGGGACGGCATCGTTTAAAACCTTTTTCATCGATGCGGTCAGCCGGATGGAGTAAGAGGCGCTGCGCGGCCTGCAGGAGGATTTATGTCATGAGATTCAATGAAGAGATGCTGCGCGTCTATGCTGTCACGGACAGAAGATGGCTGCGAGGGAAGACGCTTCCGGAGGCCGTGGAGGAAGCGCTCAAAGGCGGCGCTACGCTTGTGCAGCTGCGCGAGAAAGAGATGGACAGCGAAAGCCTTGCGGAAGAGGCGGTGCAGGTGCTGGCCGTATGCAGAAGATACGGCGTGCCTCTGATTATCGATGACAATGTCCGGGTCTGCCTGGAGAGCGGCGCGGACGGCGTACATGTCGGTCAGTCGGATATGAACGTCCTTGAGGCAAGAAAGCTTCTCGGGCCGGAGCGGATTGTCGGCGCGACCGCGCACAATCTTTCGGAAGCGCTGCAGGCACAGGAAGAAGGCGCCGATTATCTCGGCTGCGGCGCTGCGTTCGGCTCCGCCACCAAGAAAGACGCAAAGCCGATTAACCGCGCGCAGTACAAGGTGATCACGTCATCTGTGCGGATACCGGTCTGCGCGATCGGCGGCATCACAAAAGAGAATATTAAGGAGCTGCATGGCGCGGGGCTTTCGGGCGTCGCGGTCGTATCCGCACTCTTTGCGGCGGACGATATAGAAGAGGCGGCTTCGGAGCTTAAAAAGCTTTCGGAAGGACTTGTGTAACACCGGTCATTTTCTTATGAACTGGAGGAAATAGATTATGAAACATGAAACACTGAAAAAACTGGCGGCGTCAGGGATGATGGTCGCGCTGATTATTGTTTTGTCGGGATTCTATATTCCGGTCGGCGCTTCGAAATGCTTCCCCGTGCAGCACATGATGAACATCCTTTCGGCGGTTCTTCTGGGACCGTTCTGGGGCGTCGGCATCGCGTTCTGCGCGTCTCTCATACGGAATCTTATGGGAACCGGAACCTTGATGGCGTTTCCGGGGAGCATGGTCGGCGCGCTCTGCTGCGGGCTTGTTTTTTCTAAAACCAGGAAGTTCCTTCCGACCTACATCGCGGAAGTCGCCGGCACGGGCATTCTGGGAGGACTTCTCGCATACCCTGTCGCGGTTTATCTGATGGGTAAGGAAGCGGCGCTGTTCACTTATGTCGTGCCTTTCCTTGTCAGCACGGCCGGAGGTACGCTCATCGCGGCGGTCCTGATCGGAATTCTTTTAAAAACGCACGCGCTTGGCAAGCTCAGAGAGCTTGCACAGTGACAGGTTCCGGATAACGGAACCACCGGCAGGCCGGGGGCACCACCTTCTGCCGGTATAGAAAATTAGTGCATTGTTTCTCGGAAAGGCAGAGGAGGTAAAGAATGAGAACAGCATTAACAATCGCCGGAAGTGATTCCAGCGGAGGCGCCGGCATTCAGGCAGATATCAAAACAATGATGGCCAACGGCGTTTTCGCCATGAGCGCCATCACGGCAATGACTGCGCAGAATACGACCGGCGTTACGGCAATCATGGACGCCACTCCCGAATTTTTGAAAGCGGAGCTGGACGAAGTATTTACGGATATCTTCCCGGATGCGGTAAAAATCGGTATGGTATCGAAGAGCAGCCTGATCCGCGTGATCGCGGAAAGGCTGCGGTTTTACAAGCCTGGATTTATTGTTGTGGACCCTGTCATGGTCGCGACTAGCGGCGCGAAACTGATCAGCGACGAGGCGGTGCGCACACTCAGGGAAGAGCTGCTTCCGCTCGCGACAATTCTGACGCCGAACATTCCGGAGACCGAAGTGCTCTCGGGAATGGAAGTCCGGGGGCCGGAGGATATGATCCGCGCGGCGGAAAAGATCAGCAGGAACTATCACTGCGCGGTTCTTTGCAAAGGCGGACACAATGTCAGCGACGCGAACGACCTTCTGTACCGGGACGGCTCTTACCGGTGGTTCTACGGAAAGCGGATCGACAACCCGAATACGCACGGCACGGGCTGCACGCTCTCGAGCGCCATTGCCTCGAATCTTGCCAAAGGCTTTGACCTCGATACATCGGTTGAACGCGCAAAAGCCTATATCTCGGGCGCGCTCGGCGCAATGCTGGATCTTGGACACGGGAGCGGTCCGATGAATCATTCGTTCGCCTTCTCCGGAAGATTTATGGAAATGCCGGACGCGGCAGAGGAGGCGAACGCATGAAAAAACTGACCCCGTTTCAGTCGGCCCTCATCTGGTTCGGCGCCGGCGTTTCCATTGCCGAGATCTTAACAGGAACGTACTTCGCGCCGCTTGGTTTTGCGAAAGGGCTCGCGGCCATTCTGACCGGGCATGTCATCGGGTGTGTCATGATGTTTCTCGCCGGGATTATCGGCGGCAGAACGCGGCGCAGCGCGATGGAAACCACGAAAATGAGCTTCGGAAAAAGAGGCGGCGTTTTCTTCGCAGCCATCAATGTGCTGCAGCTGGTCGGCTGGACCGCGATCATGATCTATGACGGCGCGGATGCGACAAAAAGTCTGTTCGGAGGAAGCTCCCGCGGGTTACTTTCCGGATCTTTTCTCTGGTGCCTTGTGATCGGCGGTCTGATCCTTTTATGGATTGCAGTCGGCATTACAAATCTCGGCATTATCAATAAGATTTCGATGTCCGCGCTGTTCATTCTTTCGATCGTTCTGAGCGTCATCATCTTCCAGGGAGGCGCGGGAAGTGCGGCGCCTGCAGCGGGAGATGCGATCTCGTTCGGCAGCGCCGTGGAGCTTGCGGTCGCAATGCCGCTGTCCTGGCTGCCTCTGATCAGTGATTACACAAGAGAAGCGGAAAAGCCTGTTGCTGCGACAGCCGCGAGCGTCATTACCTACGGACTGATTTCGGTCTGGATGTATGTGATCGGCATGGGCTCGGCTATCTATACAGGCGAAAGCAATATCGCAAATGTTCTGGCTGCCGCGGGACTTGGCGCGGCAGCGCTTGTCATTCTGATTCTGTCCACGGTTACGACGACATTTCTGGATGCCTGGTCTGCCGGTATTTCCGCCGAGTCGCTGACGGAAAGCTCCGGGGTGCCGGAGGAAGCTAAGAAGCGCTTCCGCTTCGACGGCAGAAAAACCGCGTTCGCGGTCACAATCCTCGGCATGGTACTCGCCGCGCTGTTCAACATGGACGACATCACGCCGTTTCTGTATCTGATCGGTTCTGTTTTCGCGCCGATGATCGCGGTGCAGATTGCAGACTATTTCATTCTGAAGCAGGATCACTTTGAAGAGAAGTGCAGCGTCCGCTCAATGCTTGTGTGGGCGGCCGGGTTTGTTTTGTACAGACTCCTGATGAAAGTGGATCTGCCGCTCGGAAACACGCTGCCGGATATGCTGATTACGACGGCGCTCGCCGTACTTGCGGGAAAATTCGCTGCGGGGAAAAACAGATAGTATTTCGAAAAAGATGTCGTGATTATATATGAATACCACCGTCCCGCTCGCCGTTTCTATGGAAAACACAGGGGGATGGTGGTATATTTATCTGTAATCCGCACTGTTTTCCATCGGAAGACACGGACAAAGCCGGCAAAAGGCCCCCGCAGCGCAGCAGCCGCGGACCTGACATATGATCATACGGACAGACGTAAGAGGAGTGAAAACCATGGAGAAGAAAAATCTGGACTGGGAAAATCTGAGTTTTGCTTACATCAGGACAGACTACCGCTATGTCGCGAACTATACGGCGAAGGCAGGCTGCTGGGATGAGGGAGCACTGACAGAAGATGACAAGATTGTGATGAGCGAGGACGCGGGCGTTCTGCAGTATTCACAGTCTGTTTTTGAAGGCCTAAAGGCTTATACGACCAAGGACGGACATATCGTATGCTTCCGCCCCGATCTGAACGCACAGAGAATGTATGATTCCGCGCTTCGTCTTGAAATTCCGCCGGTTCCCGTTGAACAGTTCGTGGACGGCGTACATAAGGTTGTCGAAGCCAATGCGGCATGGGTTCCGCCGTACGGAACAGGTGCGACGCTCTATATCAGACCTTATGTCTTCGGGATCAGCCCGGTCATCGGTGTAAAGCCCGCGGACGACTATCAGTTCAGAATTTTCACGACGCCGGTCGGACCGTATTTCAAAGGCGGCGCGAAGCCGATTTATGTAAGAGTCACGGACTATGACAGAGCGGCACCGCACGGTACCGGCAATATCAAGGCAGGCCTGAACTACGCGATGTCTCTGAAGGCGATTGTGGACGCGCATGAAAAGGGATTTGCCGAGAACATCTATCTGGACGCGGCAACAAGAACGAAGATCGAGGAAACCGGCGGCGCAAATATCCTCTTCGTCGATCAGGACAATACACTTGTTGTTCCCAAGTCGGATTCGATTCTTCCTTCGATCACAAGAAGAAGCCTTGTCTATGTTGCGGAGCATTACCTTGGCATGAAGGTCGATGAAAGACCGGTCTACTTCAAGGAAGTCCGGGACGGAAACTTCAAGGAGTGCGGCCTGTGCGGTACCGCGGCTGTCATCAGCCCGATCGGAAAGATCAATGACCATGGCACGGACATCACACTTGCTTCCGGCATGGAGAAGATGGGCCCCTGGATGACAAAGCTGCGCGAGACGCTGCTCGGCATTCAGGAAGGCGAGCTTGAGGCTCCCGAAGGCTGGATTCACAGAATTATGTAATTTGGATCTGCAAGGCCTGCGGGCGGCTGCCACGGGATCGCGCTGAAAACGCGGCTGCCCCCGGCAGGCAATGGGGGAAACATGACAGAAGAGGACAAAATCCGGACATTGAATCAACTGATCCGGGGAAGCGAAAATGTTGTTTTCTTCGGCGGCGCGGGCGTCTCGACGGAAAGCGGCGTACCCGATTTCCGTTCACAGGACGGTCTCTACAACCAGCACTACAAATATCCGCCGGAGACCATCTTAAGTCATACGTTTTACCGGCAGCTCCCCGGCGAGTTCTACCGGTTTTACAGGGACAAGATCCTTCTGCCCGGCAGAAACGCAAAGCCCAACGCCGCACATTTGAAGCTTGCACAGTGGACGAAGGAAGGCAGACTGAAGGCGATCATCACGCAGAACATTGACGGCCTGCATCAGGCGGCCGCGAGGGCTGTGGGAGCGCCCGAGGACAATATTCTGGAGCTGCACGGCAGTGTCCTTCGCAATTACTGCGAGCGCTGCCACGCGTTTTACGATGTGCAGTATATGATCGATCACAGCAAAGGCGGCGCGGTGCCGAAGTGCGAAAAGTGCGGAGGCCCCGTAAAGCCGGATGTCGTTCTGTACGAAGAAGGCCTGAACATGACCACCTTAAATCGCGCGGTGGACGCAATCACGAATGCGGACGTTCTGATTATCGGCGGAACGTCTCTTGTCGTTTATCCGGCAGCAGGGCTGATCGATTATTACCAGGGCCATAAGCTTGTCCTGATTAATAAAAGCGCGACCAGCCGTGATTCGCAGGCGGATCTTGTTATTTCGGACAGTATCGGTAAAGTTCTCGGGAGCCTTGATTAATTACAGCTCCCGTAAAATTTTACTTGAACTTTCAGGCGGACGCATGCTATTATGTAAGTCCGTGGGGATTTTATCCCTGCTGTCTTTGCGCCTTTTTTACAAAGAACGCAGGCAGCGTGAACAAATTTTTCCTTGTTTCTGCCGGAAAGGCAGAAGCCGGAGACCAGAAGGAGGTAGAAGCACATGAGCAAATACGAGTTAGCCGTTGTTGTGAATGCGCAGATTGATGATGAAGCGAGAGCTGCTGTCGTCAATAACTGCAAAGAGCTCGTCGAAAGATTCGGCGCAGTCAATGTAGTTGTTGACTCCAGCTGGGGCAAGAAGAAGCTTGCTTACCCCATTCAGAAGATGGACGAGGGATATTATTACTTCGTTCGTTTCGAGGCTGAAGGTTCTGCAATCGCTGAGATCGAGAGCAGAATGCGCATTATGGACAATGTCATCAGATATCTGTGCATTAAGCAGGATGCTGTTGAACAGACCACTGACAAACAGACCGCTGCTAAACAGGATGCTGCTGAGCAGAACGCTTAACAGAAAGCAGAGGAATCTATGAACAAAGTAGTCCTTATGGGACGTTTAACAAGAGACCCTGAGGTCAGATATTCTCAGAGTGACAACTCGATGGCAATCGCGAGGTTTTCCCTGGCGGTAGACAGAAGAAGAGGGCGCAACAGCGGAGACGGACAGCAGACAGCCGATTTCCTGAACTGCGTGGCGTTCGGCAAGCTTGGCGAGTTCGTAGAGAAGTATCTCCACAAAGGAACCAAGGTTGTTTTGTCCGGAAGAATCCAGACCGGCAGCTATACGAATAAGGATGGCGTCAAGGTTTATACCACCGATATCGTAGCCGAAGATCTGGAGTTCGCGGAGAGCAAGTCGGCACAGGCAGGCAGCCAGGATTATTCCGCAGCGCCTGCGCGTACCAGCGCGCCCGCACCTTCCGCGGCACCGTCTTCCCAGCCGCAGAGTTCCGTTGAGGGATTCATGAATATCCCTGACGGCATCGACGAGGAACTGCCATTCACATGACCGCCGGGTGGTCTTTACAGACTGCGTTTCTTAAGGAAACGGATTAGGAGGAAATCATGGCTTTCAATAGAAATGATGGCGATAAGCCCTTCAGACGCAAGGGAAATTTCCACAGAAAGAGAAAAGTTTGCGTATTCTGCGGAAAGAACAGCACAATTGACTACAAGGACGCAGCTACACTGCGTAAGTACATCTCCGAGGGAGGAAAGATCCTTCCCAGAAGAATTACAGGCACATGCGCTACACATCAGAGAGCTCTTACCGTAGCGGTTAAGAGAGCGCGTCACCTCGCAATTCTTCCTTATGCGGAGAAGTAATTTTTAAAGAGCTGCATCGGGGCTGCCACACAGGATGATTTTGTTTCATTCTGTGCGGCAGCCCCTGTTTTATGCTCGTTTTTCGGGAGATAGGGACTTTTCCTGACCCGTATGTTATAATTAATCTGATTGTTTTTACTCTTTTCCGCAGAATATGATAGCCCGCGGAGAAGAAGACGGGCGACCTGTGCGTGGAAGCGCGCGGATGCCGACAGGCAGAGGAAAACGATGAAAAAGCGAGTCAAGATCAAGGGAAAGCTCTCCGGATATTTCAACGCTCCGCTCCGGCTGGGACTTTTTATGGTTCTGGCCAATATTCTGATTTACTTTATCAGCTGGCCGGCGGGCATTGTCCTTACTGTATTTCTGGTTATTTATTTCGCGGTCACCGTATCGCAGCTTTTGAACAGCAGGGTTCTGCTGCTCAACGAGATGGTCAGTTTTGCCACTGAATACGGACAGGTGCAGAAAAAGCTCCTCAAGGAGCTGGATCTGCCCTATGCTATCCTCGATGATACGGGGCGTGTTATCTGGATCAACCAGGCATTTGACCGGGTTGTTCACGGGGAGAAGATCCTGCGCAAACCGGTCAGTTCGGTTTTCCCGTCCATCACGAAGGATTCCCTTCCCGCGACGGACGAGGACGTGAAGCTGCAGGTTGACTACGAGAGCAGCAACTACCGGGTTGAGATGAAGCGTATCCCGCTCGACCAGATGGAGGAAGACAGTGACATTGTCGAGGCGGCCGGCTACGAGGACGCCCTGATCGCGCTGTATCTGTTCGACGAAACGGCGGTCCGGCTGGCAATTCAGGAAGTGGATGACCAGAGCGTTGTCATCGGCTTCATCTACATGGACAATTACGAAGAAGCGCTTGACAGCGTGGAAGATGTCCGCCGTTCGCTCCTGACTGCCCTGATCGACCGTAAGGTCAACAAATATATTTCTTCGATCGACGGCATCTGCAGCAAGATCGAGAAGGACAAGTACCTGATCATCCTGCGGAAGAAGTCGCTGCGACAGCTGCAGGAGGCGCATTTCGAGCTCCTTTCCGACGTCAAAACAGTGAACATCGGCAACGAAATGGCGATCACGCTCAGCATCGGCATCGGTATGGACGGGCTGACCTACGCGCAGAATTATGAGTTCGCGCGCAACGCGATTGACCTTGCGCTCGGAAGAGGCGGAGATCAGGCGGTCATCAAGATGCCCGACAACATCATTTACTACGGCGGCAAGACCCAGCAGGTCGAAAAGAGCACCCGTGTCAAGGCAAGAGTCAAGGCGCAGGCGATGAAGGAAATCATCTCGGCCAAGGATACGGTGTTTATTATGGGACACCGGATCGGGGATATCGATTGTTTTGGCGCGGCAGTCGGCGTCTTCCGGATATCAACAACACTTGGCAGAGAAGCGCATATCGTGCTGAACGATATTTCGACCTCACTGGCGCCGATTGTGGATCTGTTCCGGAATAATCCGGAGTATCCGCCGGATATGTTTTACACCAGCGCGCAGGCGGTCGAGAAGGTTACGGACAACTCGTCGCTTGTCGTCGTGGATGTCAATAAACCGAGCATTACGGAATGTCCGGAGCTGCTGCGGCTGTGCAAGTCGATCATTGTGCTGGACCATCACAGGCAGGGAACCGAAACGATCGAGAACGCGACGCTTTCCTACATTGAGGCGTATGCTTCCTCAACCTGCGAGATGGTTTCCGAGATTCTGCAGTACATTGACGACAATATCAAGATCCGGCAGGAAGAGGCTGACGCTCTGTATGCGGGCATCGTCATTGACACAAACAATTTTCAGAGCAAAACAGGTGTGCGTACCTTCGAGGCTGCCGCTTTTCTTCGAAGATGCGGCACGGATGTCACAAGGGTACGCAAGCTCTTCCGCGAGGACGCACTTGAGTACAAGGCCAAGGCGGACGCGGTTTCACAGGCGGAGATCTACAGGAATACCTACGCGATCTCGATCTGTCCCGGGCAGGGCATTCAGAGCCCGACAATTGTCGGCGCGCAGGCAGCCAACGAGCTGCTGAATATTAAAGGGGTCAAGGCAAGCTTTGTTTTGACCGAATATCAGAATCAGATTTTCATCTCCGCGCGTTCGATCGACGAAGTGAACGTGCAGATTGTCATGGAGCATCTGGGCGGAGGCGGTCACATGAATATCGCGGGCTGTCAGATGCAGGATGTGACGCTTGCAGAAGCAATCGGTGTCTTGAAGCATACGATTGATACGATGATCAGCGACGGAGAACTGTAGACAAGGAGCGCCGCACGGCGCGTTATCACAACAGAAGGAGTAAACCCCATGAAAGTAATCTTATTGCAGGATGTAAAGTCACTTGGCAAGAAAGGCCAGATTGTCAATGTCAGCGACGGGTATGCCCGCAACTTCGTCCTTCCCAAAGGAGTCGGCGTGGAAGCCAACGAGAAGAACAAGAACGATCTGAAGCTGCAGAAGATGCATGAAGACAAGATCGCGGCACAGAAGCTGCAGGAAGCAAAGGATCTTGCGCAGAAGCTCGAAGGCTGCAAGATCGAGGTAAAGCTCAAGGCAGGCGAGAACGGCAGCGTCTTCGGATCGGTCGCATCCAAGGAAATTGCGGAGGCAGCCGGCCGGCAGTACGGTCTGGAACTGGACAAGAAGAAAATTGTGCTTCCTGATCCGATCCGCACGTTCGGCATGCATGAGGTGCCGATCAAACTGCATCCGGAAGTAACCGGAACGCTGTATGTTCTTGTAAAGGAACTGTAATGGCTGATGAACAGATAACCAGAGTCATGCCTTTCGACGCCGAAGCCGAGATGTCCGTCATCGGTTCGATGCTGATGGATGAAAAGGCGATCGGCGACGCGATGGAATACGTGACCGCGGATGACTTTTACATGAAGCAGTACGGCCTGATGTTTCAGGCGATTGTCGAGCTGGACCAGGCCGGCATGGCAGCGGACCCTGTGACCGTGCAGTCGAAGCTGCGCGAGAAGAATCTGCCGCCGGAAACGTACAGCTCCGAGGCGCTTGCCGCGATTATCGCGCAGGTGCCGACGTCGGTCAACGTCGTTTCCTACGCAAAGACGGTCGCGGACTATTCGCTCCGGCGCCAGCTGATCAGGATGTCGGAAGGACTTGCCGCGGACGGTTATCAGCATGAGCTTGCAACGGACGCTCTTCTTGAGAAGGCCGAGAGCGAGGCGTTTCATCTTTCGCAGAGCCGGATGTCATCGGATTTTGTCAGCATTCAGCAGGTCGTGCGCAGTGCCATGCACAAGCTCGAGGATGCGGCCAGAACGAGAGGAAACGTGACCGGAATTGCGTCCGGTTTCACCGATCTCGACAACATGACGACCGGTTTCCAGAATTCGGATTTTGTGCTGATCGCGGCGAGGCCTTCGATGGGCAAAACAGCACTGACCCTCAACATCGCCGAAAACGTAGCTGTGCGCCAGCATAAGCATGTGGCAATCTTCTCGCTCGAAATGTCGAGGGAGCAGCTGATTAACCGTGTTTTGTCGATGAATTCGCATGTTGACTCTCAGAAGATGCGAACCGGACAGCTGGAGGAAGCGGACTGGTCCAATCTGATTGAAAGCGCGGATGTCATCTCCAGAAGCGGTCTGATTCTCGACGAAACGCCGGCAATCACGGTCGCGGAAATGCGCTCGAAGTGCCGGCGGTTCAAGAAGGATTTCGGGCTGGATCTTGTCATGATCGACTACCTGCAGCTGATGTCGGGGAGCGGCGCGAGAAACAACGACTCGAGACAGCAGGAGGTTTCGGAGATTTCAAGATCGCTCAAGGCACTCGCGAGAGAGCTGAATGTTCCGGTGATCTGTCTGTCGCAGCTTTCACGTGCGGTTGAATCCAGAACGGACAAACGCCCGATGCTGTCCGATCTTCGTGAATCCGGCGCAATCGAGCAGGATGCCGACGTCGTTATGTTTATCTACCGCGACGACTATTACCATCCGGAATCCGCGGACAAGGGCATTTCGGAGATTATCATCGCAAAACAGCGAAACGGCCCGGTCGGCACAGTAAAGCTCAAGTGGATTCCGGAACTTACCAAGTTCGCGAACCTTGCCGGCGCAGCGCCGCAGGAACGCGGGATTCAGGATTGATAGTCTGCCTTTCCGGCAGGATCGAACAGGCGCTCCGCGCACAAATATATGAATAATAAAATGATGGAACATAAAGCCGGAGAAACTGCGGGGGCGGAAACGTCTTCGAAGACGGCTTTTGATAAGCCTATTCAAGGCGAAGCCGCCCGGCAGGAATACGACAAATCGGAAAATGATAAAGCCCGGAAGATGATCTTCGGGGGCGATGACCGGCGGGACGGCAAACACGCTTACCGGAAATCGGGGCATCTGCTGCACCGCGTCTTTCATGTTCTGACGAAAAGACAGAAGCGGGTCATGGTGATCCTGTTCGCGATGATGGTGGTGGGCGCTGCGCTTGAAACGATCGGAACTTCTCTTATTCTGCCCCTGATTACGGCGGCGACCAGCCCGGAATCTGTTTCCGGCAACAAGTACATGCGCATGATCAGCGAACACTGGCATCTTGAGAGTGTCAACCAGTTCCTGATTCTGATTATTATTGCGCTGATTATTGTTTTTATCGCGAAAAATCTGTACCTGTTCTTTATGTATTATGCACAGTACCGGTTTGTCTATAATGGCCAGTACAATACTTCCAGAGTGCTGTTTAAGGAAATTCTGCACAGACCGTACGAATTCTTTCTGGATGCCAGCACACCTCTTGTCATTCAGCACATTGTCAGCGATGTCAACGGTACCTACAACCTGATTCTGACCTATCTGCAGCTGTTTACGGAGCTGATTGTTTTTGTTTTCCTGATTGCGCTTTCTCTCGCGGTCAGCCCGGTCATGACGCTGATGATGGGATTTTTCATCGGCCTTGTGCTTCTGATTAACCGGAAGTTTTTCAGTCCGATGCTGCGGCGTTTCGGTCAGGAGGTCAAGGACAATCAGGCGCTGCAGACGAAATGGCTCCTGCAGTCCATGAACGGCATCAAGGAGACGAAGGTGCTGAACAAGGAGCATTATTTTGCCTCCCAGTTTGAAATCAGTGCCGGCAGACTCAACCAGATCCAGCAGATGCAGCAGACATTCTCGAATGTGCCAAGACTCAGTATCGAAACCGTTATGATCGTCGGGATACTCGCAATGCTGGGCATATTTCTCGGAAGCGGCAGCGAGTCGGGGACCGGCAGTATGATCGGGCAGGTCGGCGTGCTCGCGATGGTTGCAGTCCGGATTATGCCGAGCGCGAACCGCGTTGTTTCGTGCCTGAACAACATTTCGTATTATGAGCCGGCCTTTCTCGATGTCGAAGACATTATTCAGCATGCGCACACGCTCGAGAAGGAAAAACATTACGAGAACGAAGAAAACGCCGAGCCGATCCGTTTTACGAAAGAAGTGAAGCTCGAGGATATCACTTATCATTATCCCGGGAAGGAAGACGTGGATATCTTAAAGAACGCGTCGCTCATAATTCCGAAGGGAAAATCGATCGGTCTGGTCGGGCCTTCCGGCGCCGGGAAATCCACGACGGTTGATCTGATTCTGGGGCTCCTCGCGCCGCAGGCGGGAAAGATCACGGTTGACGGGGAAGATATCAGAAACAATCTTTCCGGCTGGTATAAGGATATCGGTTATGTGCCGCAGCTTATGTACATGCTGGATGATACAATCAGGCGCAATGTCGCCTATGGCGTTCCGGACGATCAGATAGATGATGAGAAGGTCTGGAAAGCACTGAAACAAGCCCAGATTGACGGTTTTGTCCGCAGCCAGAAGTACGGCCTGGACTCCGGAATCGGAGAGAGAGGCGTGCGGATTTCGGGTGGCCAGCGGCAGAGAATCGGTATTGCGAGAGCTTTGTACAATGATCCTGAAATCATGATCTTTGACGAGGCGACGTCTGCGCTTGACAATGATACAGAGACTGCCATCATGGAAGCCATTGAGGCTCTGCATGGCAAGAAAACGCTGATTATCGTGGCTCACAGGCTGACGACCATCCAGAACTGCGATTATGTATACCGCGTCGATCATCAGGGCTTTACGCTGCAGGAAGAACTGGGACGCGGCCAGCCGCTGCGCGGACAGGCGGATTGAAAGGACAAATGCAATGAAGCTGCGGAATCCGAAGAAGACAGCCATGTATCTGATCGCGCTGTTTTCATTTGTGGCGATTTTCATATTCAACTATTTCACGCCATTTCTTTCTGACGATTACGGCTACGCCGCGCAGGCGCGGACCGCGCGGGGGCTTACGGATCTGATCGCGCAGGAATATCACCAGTATATGACATGGATCGGACGGTCGGTTGCGCACCTGATTCTGCGGATTTCCCTGAGACTCCCTCTGATCCTGTTCAAAACAGCAAACAGCATCGTTTTCGTGCTTCTCTCGTTCCTGATTTATTTGCAGATACCGCACCGCAAAAAGTACGATCCCATCGTCTTTCTGCTGATCCAGTTGAGCCTGTGGCTGTTTACTGTTGATTTCCGTCAGACCGTTCTGTGGCAGACCGGTGCGTGCAACTATCTCTGGACGACAACGATCATTCTTGCCATGATGACAACGATGCACCGTTTACGCCGAGCCAACGGCACGTCTGGCGGCGCGCCTGTCAGCGCGCCGCAGCGGAAGGGCTGGCGCGGACTGCTCCTTCTGATTCTGCTGTTCGTGTTTGGCGTTGTCGCGGGCTGGTGCAGCGAAAATACATCCGGCGCATGCCTCGTCTACATCCTTCTGCTTGTCATTGATGAAAGAGTAAATGAAAAGAGATGGTTCGCGGAAGGCATCGCAGGCGCTTTAGGAACACTGACAGGGCTGTTGTTTATGGTGCTCGCGCCGGGCAACGCGCTTCGCGCGCAGGTGAGGGAAAAGGGCAATTATACAGGCCTTCTCGGACTTGCTTCCCGCTTTCAGAAGGTAACGCTGATTGTCTGCCAGTATTTCTTTGTGCTGCTGTGTGTCGCCGGGATTCTGCTGATTGTCATTCATCTGCTTATGCGGAAAGAGGAACGCAGAGCGCGCCTTCGGCTGATTCGGCGGCCGCTGGTTTTTCTGTTTCTGTTCCTGATCACCGCATACGCGCTGATTCTGACAGAGCCGACGCAGCCGCGCGCGTATTTCGGCGCGGGTATCTTCCTGATCATTGCGGTGATATCTCTTATCCGCATTGCGTTAAATCTGGAAATCAGAACCGATCAGGCCATAGGCGTACGAACAGTGATGTATTCGATTCTGCTGGTGCTGTCTTTATATTTTGTCTTTATGTATTTCCGGTGCGGCGCTTCAAATGTGCGGATCTACCGTGACTGGAAAGAGCGCGCAGACTACATTGAGAAGCAGATTGCGGAAGGAAACGACGACATTACTGTCGCGCAGGTCCACAAGGACTTTTATAACGATTATTCTGCGCTGCCGGAGATGGAGCTGACGGAAGACCCAGACTACTGGACCAACGTCGGTTATGAAGAGTATTATGGCGTGAGCAGTATCCGTGCGATTCCGTATGATGACTGGGCGGTCGCGAACGGGCTGGAGACGCAGGAGGAAGCCGATTATTCGAAGAAGATGGAGGAGACACCGGCTGCGCCGTTTATCAATCCGGTGGTGCCGGGGTACTAGTCTCCATGCAATATGCGAAGCACTATTGCATGAAGACAAACGAAGTCCCCACTGCAATATGCGAAGCACTATTGCATGAAGACAAACGAAGTTCCCACTGCAATATGCGAAGCACTATTGCATGAAGACAAACAAAAGTCCCCACTGCAAGACTTCACAGAGAAACCCCTGTCATGAGCAGCAACTGCTGCTCATGACAGGGGTTTCATCAAATCTGTCTGTATAATCCGGCGTGAGGATTAAGCCTCGGAAATAGCGCCAACAGGGCACTGTGCTTCGCAAGCGCCGCAGTCGATGCACTTGTCAGCATCGATTTCGTAGTGAGAATCACCCTGAGAAATAGCCTCAACGGGGCACTGTGCTGCGCAGGAACCGCAGGAAATGCAGGAATCACTGATCTGTCTAGGCATTGTAGAATCCTCCTTCAATACATAAATATCGTTATAAAAATGACATCCACGCAAGCCGCATGGAACTGTCTCCTATAATATCTGAGCACAGGCGCTCAAAGCACCTGTGCTCAGAACAGTTACATATTACAACCCGAAGTGTGAGTTAGACAATGCTAATTTTAGCCTTGTCATTGCTGCCGGCAGCGGCTGAAAATCAGTCGTTGTACAGAGCACCCAGCTTCTGCAGGTATGCGTAGTGATCCTTTGCGTGCTGTTCAGCCTCTGCAAAGAGTCTTGCAGCTCTCTCAGGATTCTTAGCCTTCAGGGAAGCATAACGAACTTCTCCGCCAAGGAACTCGCTGTATTCCTTTGTAGCCGGCTTGGAGTCCAAAGTGAACTTCTTGCTGCCGCCTGCAGGATTGAATCTGAACAGGTTGTAGTAGCCTGTCTCGACTGCGAGCTTCTCTTCGGTCATAGCCTTGTTCATACCCTTCTTGATACCCTGGTTGATGCAAGGTGCGTATCCGATAACGATAGACGGTCCCGGATAAGCTTCTGCTTCGGAGATAGCCTTGATTGCCTGATTGTAGTCAGCACCCATGGAGATCTGAGCTACATATACATAGCCGTAGGACATTGCCATTGCGGCAAGATCCTTCTGAACGGTTTCCTTGCCGGCTGCAGCGAACTGAGCAACTGCGCCTTCAGGAGTAGCCTTGGAGGACTGTCCGCCGGTGTTGGAATATACCTCGGTATTTACAACGAAGATGTTGACATCCTTGCCGGAAGCAAGAACGTGGTCAACGCCGCCGTAGCCGATATCGAATGCCCAGCCATCACCACCGAAGATCCACTGAGACTTCTTGTTGAGGAAGTCCTTCTCAGCGAGGATATCCTTGGCAGCATCAGAGCCATCAGCTTCCAGACCTGCGATCAGCTTCTTTGTAGCAGCCTGGTTAGCGTTGCCGTTTGCGAATGTATCAAGCCATTCCTGAGCGCCTTCACCGTTCCAAGCAGTTACCTTCTCCTTGAGCTGTGCACGGATTGCGTCGTTCGCAAGGAACATACCAAAGCCGAACTCAGCAGCATCCTCGAACAGAGAGTTGGACCATGCCGGGCCGTGACCTTCCGCGTTTACCGTGTAAGGAGTAGAAGGCGAAGAGTTGCCCCAGATAGAGGAGCAGCCTGTTGCGTTGCCGACCATCATGTGATCGCCGAACAGCTGTGTAATCAGCTTGATATAAGGTGTCTCGCCGCAGCCAGCGCATGCGCCGGAGAACTCAAGCAGAGGCTGCTTGAACTGAGAGCCCTTAACCGTTGTAGGCTTGAAGTGCTCGACAACCTCATCCTTTACAGGAAGCTTGACGCCATAGTTGAATGCAGCCTGCTGGTTCGGAAGCTTCTCTGCATCTTCCTTGAGTGTCATTGTCAGAGTCGCGTTCTTTACGTTGCCGGGGCATACATTCGCGCAGGAACCGCAGCCTGTGCAGTCGAGCGTGGATACAACGATGGCAAACTTATAACCGGGCATACCTGTCAGATCCTTTGTAAGGGTTCCTTCAGGAAGCTTTGCTGCCTCTTCCTCTGTCATTGCAACCGGACGGATTGCAGCGTGAGGGCATACATAGGAGCAGAAAGTACACTCGATACATGTGGAAGCATCCCAAACCGGTACGTTAACCGCGATGCCGCGCTTCTCGAATGCGGATGTGCCGGACGGTGTGGAGCCGTCAGCATAAGGAAGGACATCGGAAACCTTCAGGCTGTTGCCTTCCTGAGAAGAAACAGCGATCTGAATGTTGTTAACGAAGTCCTCAGCATCCTTGCGGTCTGTTGTAACCTTATGGAATTCAAGGCCTTCATCAACGCCGTTTGCCCAGGAAGCGGGAACTTCTACCTTGTGCCAGTTCTTGGCGCCGGCATCAATAGCCTTCCAGTTCTTCTCAACGACATCCTGACCCTTGCGGCCGTATGTCTTCTGAGCTGCGTCCTTCATCAGCTGGATCGCCTGATCTTCAGGAATGATCTTTGTGATGCTGAAGAATGCGGACTGCAGAATGGTGTTGATTCTTGTCGGTCCCATGCCTGTCTCGATACCAAGCTTTACGCCATCGATCGTATACAGGTTGATCTTGTGATCATAAATGAACTTCTTAACCTGGCCGGGAAGTTCCTTCTCAAGATCTTCATCGGACCAGTTGCAGTTCAGCAGGAAGCTGCCGCCGTCAACCAGTTCCTGAACCATGTTGAACATGCGGATATATTCCTTCTTGTGGCATGCAACAAAGTTCGCCTGATGAATCAGGTAGGTGGACTTAATCGGCTTCTTACCAAAACGAAGGTGGGACATTGTTACGCCGCCGGACTTCTTGGAGTCATAATCGAAGTATGCCTGTGCGTACATATCCGTATTGTCGCCGATGATCTTAATGGAGTTCTTGTTCGCGCCTACAGTACCGTCAGCGCCAAGGCCCCAGAACTTGCAGCATACGGTTCCTTCCGGAGTTGTAACAACTTCCTTGCCGGTAGGAAGGGAAAGATTTGTTACATCATCGGTGATGCCGATCGTGAATCTCTTCTTTTCGGTGTTGTCATAAACCGCGATGATCTGTGCGGGTGTTGTATCCTTGGAACCAAGACCGTAACGGCCGCCGAAAACTTCGACATCCTTGAACTTGGAATCCTTGAGAGCTGCAACAACATCAAGGAACAGAGGCTCGCCGATGGAGCCGGGCTCCTTTGTTCTGTCAAGAACGGAGATCTTCTTAACAGTATCCGGAATCGCGTTAATCAGAGCTTCCGCGCTGAAAGGTCTGTACAGGTGAACTTCAACGACACCGACCTTGCGCCCTGCAGCGTTCAGATAATCAACTGTCTCTTCGATCGTCTGGTTTACAGAGCCCATCGCGATGATGATCTGCTCTGCATCCGCAGCGCCGTAGTAGTTGAACAGGCTGTAGTTTGTGCCGATCTTCTCGTTGACCTTCTGCATGTACTTCTCGACAATGGCGGGCATTGCGTCGTAGTACTTGTTGCAGGCTTCACGTGTTGTGAAGAAGATATCCGGGTTCTGAGCGGAACCCATCTGACGGGGATGGTTGGAATTCAGAGCGTTGTCACGGAACTCCTGAACCTTCTTGAGATCGATGAGATCCTTGAGATCTTCGTAATCCCAAACCTGAATCTTCTGAATTTCGTGAGATGTGCGGAAACCGTCGAAGAAGTTGATGAAAGGAAGCTTTCCGTCTACTGCAGCGCAGTAAGCAACGGGTGTCAGATCCATAACTTCCTGAACGGAGCCGGAGCAGAGCATTGCGGCACCGGTCTGACGGCATGCATAAACGTCGGAGTGATCGCCGAAGATGTTCAGAGCGTGTGTAGCTACGCAGCGGGCAGATACGTTAAATACTGCCGGAAGGCCTTCACCTGCGATCTTGTAGATGTTCGGGATCATCAGAAGAAGTCCCTGAGAAGCTGTGAAGGTGGATGTCATGGCACCGGCAACGATGGAGCCGTGTGTGGCACCCGCAGCGCCGGCTTCAGACTGCATCTCGGTTACGTGTACAACATCACCGAAAATGTTCTTACGTCCGGCAGTAGCCCACTCATCAACATGCTCAGGCATAACTGATGAAGGCGTGATCGGGTAGATGGTAGCAACTTCGGTATAAGCGTACGCCGCATGTGCGGCAGCTTCGTTACCATCCATGGTTAAATACTTTCTTGCCATAGTAGTTTGTCCTCCTGTTTTATTTGATGTTGCGCAGGGGGCACGGCAAAATGCATCCCGCACAACGAATCTATCATACAGATAGTACCATTGAGGCCCTCAAAATGCAATGTTTGGACTGTTAAAATAGCCAATTGCCATATAACACATGGATGTGTTTTGGTGGATAGTTCACAATACTTATAAAACTAATATAAAATGACAGAAAACTTAACGAAAGAGTTTTTCGTAAGTGAAAAGAAACCCCTTTTCCACGCGGAAAGCGCGAAAAAGGGATCCGATACGAATTATGTCAAAACAAAAAAGAGTGCGGTTTACAGCTCGCACAGCTCATGGAGTGCATGTCCTTCAATCAGTATGCGGCAGTGCTCGGACAGATGCCTTCGTCTGCCGTCAGTTGCGGGAAGCTGCGTGCCGAATTCGGAAAGAGCCGCGAGAACGCACTGCTGCAGGCTCACTTCTTCCATTGTCGGCATGGAGAGCATGAGATAATAAGTTCCGTCCGCTTCGTCAAGGACAAGTGTGCTCTCATCCGGATAAGAGCCGCCCGAAGCCCTTGCGGCTTCGATTACCTCGTTCATCGATGAAAAAGCATACAGGCGGTTGAGCATCAGATAATTCCGCAGTTCGGTTAACTGCTGGGCGTTTTGACGCACTGCTCTGCCTGCGCCGGCCGGCGTATCGGTACTCTGCGCTCCCTCCGCGGCCTTGCTGATCGTATTGATCAGCTGTTCAAAAGCATTCGGCTCGTCAGCGCTTTCTCCGGGAACCGCCTGCACGCCGGGAGCAAAGCTCGCAAAGCGGGTGTCAAGCTCCTCGGGATTTTCTACCTTCGTGACAACAAGAACAATGCTGTCGGAAGATGTGGGAACCGCTTCGATCATAAGCGGCATGTTTTCGGTAAAAAAACCGTATTTCGCAGCTGCCTGCTGCATCAGATCGCGGAACAGAGCCCTTGCCTTATCGGTTCCGTAGGCGAGCTCACTGAGCCGGAGCTGCCTTTGCGCGAGATCCTCGCTGGTCAGTGTGCAACGGATCTGGTTATCATTTATTTTTTCGATCTTCATTCAGGGCACCTCCTCCCCTTTAACATTACCGGAGTCTGTAAAATTCAGTCTGTACCGGTTCATTTAGTTTTACTCCCGGATCCGCGGAGCGTCAACCGCGACGGCGGATTCTTTATAAAAGTTTAAGTGCTCTTCCTGCCGGGTTCCGGCACTGTTTTGCGGCTGTTTGTTAACAATTACATGACATGTTCCCATTGCACAGCGTATCCGGAAGCTGCCATAGAAAAATCATACAAAATATTCGCGGTCATATTCTGCAGTTTTTACGCAAATGAAAAAACATGCCGATAATCTGCCGGCGGTCTTTTCCGCTGTTTCACAGGTGGTATGATTGTTACTGCCGACGACATGAAAATCCGGTGTCGTAGGGAGGTGATGATCTGCATACCTGTCTGATTCATTTCCTGAATCACATCTGATTACGGCAACAGCCGTATCAAGGCCGGCTCCGGCCGATTTAGAACAGGTTTTCCACTATTTGCTGCTGCAGTACAAAACGACCTATTTATGTCCCGGCAGGACGCGCCGATGCAAGGATACGGTCCCCACGGAATGAACCTTCCGGTCCCTCGGCAAGTCAGCAGTTCTGCGCCGCGAGAAGCGGCATCTTGTTACATATCTTATATACCATTTCTGCTGCCGGCCAGCAAGGATATGGCCGCGCGTCTTGAACGGATGCGGCAGGACATGTGTTTCTTCATTAATAATAGCAAATCAGGGGGCCCCGCTGTCTCCGCAAAGAGAAAGAAGAATCATATGCCTCTGCCGCATTCTGTTTGATGTTCCGCAGCCGCTGGCTGCCCTGATTTTTCAATGACGCCTACACGGCATTCTGCTATAATTACTTGCAGACCCGGAAAACGGGCATGGAAAGGAAGTCAGATGAGCGGAAACGGCAGAAGAACCTACCAGTTTGAAGATGATTACTTCGACGAATTTGAACCTGTTGAAGATTACGATACAGCATACGATGAATACGGGGATTATGAGGATTATAACAATAATGGAAGAGACGGAAGCAGCGCGGGCGGCGGTGGATCGCGCCGCGGCGGAAAAGAGACAGGAAAGAGAAAATCAGCGCAGGGAAAGAGCGTGAACAGGAATACGCGAAGGCAGGATCCCCGGCGGAAATCCGCGGCTTCCCGCAGAAACGGCGGCGCTTCCGCGGGAACACGCAGGGGGAGATCCGGCGGTTCCAAGGGAGCGCCGGTGCTTCTCGTGATCCTGATGATTGTCATTTTATGCGGCGCGTTCGGCGTGAAACTGGTGCTGGACAAGTATTCCTATTCCAAAAAAAAGGCGGATCTTGCGAGCGAGTACGGCATTACCGGAGACACGGATGTGGCAATCGTGTGGGGAAACCAGTATTCCGATGTACGCGCCAGGCTTCTGGACGGCAAGTACTATATGGCACTTGCGGATGTCAAGAAGAACCTGAACGACCGTTTTTACTATGGTAAGCAGAATAATGATGATACGACAGGGATTATCCTGTACGCACTGCCGGACAAGGTGGTTTCCACAATCCCGGGGACAACGCAGGTGAGCGTCGGTCAGGATCAGCAGACGCTCGACTACATGCCTGCCAGAAAAGAGGGCGACACAGTTTATCTTGCACTGGATTTTGTAAAACAATACACGAATTTCTCCTATCAGGCATTTAAAGATCCGAACCGCCTGCAGCTTGACAGTTCCTTTGACGAGCAGACCGTGGCGACAGTGAACAAAGACACACAGATCCGGATCAGCGGCGGTATCAAGAGTGACGTAATGGAAGAGCTGTCCAAGGGAGCCAAAGTCACGATTCTCGAGAAGATGGACAACTGGTCCAAGGTGAAGTCGGAAGATGCGATTATCGGGTATGTGGAAAACAAACGCCTGTCCGGAGAAACCAAAGAGACGCCGCAGGCTGTGACGGACTACAAGGAGCCGGAATTTAAATCCAAGATGCTCGGCAAAAAGGTGAACATGGCTTTCCATGCCGTCTGGGGATCACAGGGAAATGTAACGCTGCAGTCCTATATGGCACCGACGAAGGATGTCAATGTCGTCGCGCCGACATGGTTCTGGATTACAAGCGACAATGGAGATATTACCAGTGCCGCGCAGCAAAGCTATGTGGATCAGGTTCACCAGATGGGCGCGCAGGTCTGGGCAGTTGTGGATAATTTCAATTCCACGGAGCTGCAGGACCGCTCAAAATTCCTTGCAACGCTTGATTCGAGGACGCACCTGATAGAGCAGGTGATCAGAGAGGCTACAACTTACGGAATTGACGGAATCAATGTCGATTTTGAAATGATCGATCAGTCCTACGGACAGGATTACATACAGTTTATCCGTGAGCTGTCCATTGCCTGCCGCGCGAACAACCTGACATTGTCGGTGGACGATTATCCGGCTTATGATTTCAACAGCTTTTATGATATCAAGGAGCAGGGCGTTTTCGCGGATTATGTGGTTATCATGGGATACGACGAGCACTATCAGGGAAGTCAGGAGGCCGGCAGTGTTGCGTCAATCGGTTATGTGACCGAAGGAATCACGATGGCTCTGAAAAAGGTGCCGGCGCAGAAACTGATCAACGCGATTCCGTTCTATTCGAGAATCTGGTACACGGAAAACGGCAAGGTGACTTCCGAAGCCTATGGCATGCAGGATATTCAGAATTTTATCTCGGAGCATAATATGAGCGTGAACTGGAACGCGGAGGCGGGCCAGAACTATGCGGAAACGACGGAAGGTGATAAACTGATTCAGATCTGGGTCGAAGATTCCCAGTCCATTAAGCAGAAGCTGGATGTCATGACGGCGAACAAGCTGGCAGGTGTCGCGGAATGGAGGCTGCAGTTTGAAACGGCCGATGTCTGGGATGTTATCAGCAACTATATGAATCAGGAATAATTCCTGTCGTGCCGGAAACGGCGGCAGAGACAGAAGAACATGCAGAGGCAGTGATTTTGAGAACAGAATATGTATCAATGACCGAGGACTCCATAGATCTTAAGGCGATCGAAAGAGCCGGCAGTATTTTAAAGGATGGCGGTCTGGTGGCTTTTCCCACGGAAACAGTATACGGGCTTGGCGGAGACGCGCTGAACCCGCAGTCCTCCATGAAAATATATGCGGCAAAGGGCCGGCCATCAGACAATCCTCTGATTGTCCATATCTGCAGAATAGAAGACCTGTATGAGATTGTACGCGAAGTGCCGGAGGAAGCGCGCAGGCTTGCGGACGCTTTCTGGCCGGGACCGATGACGATGATCTTTTACAAGAGCGGCAGAGTGCCATATGAGACGACCGGCGGTCTGGAAACAGTCGCTGTGCGCTTTCCCAGCAATAAAATCGCGAAAGCCCTGATTGAAGCCGGCGGCGGTTTTGTAGCGGCGCCATCGGCAAACCGTTCCGGAAGACCCTCGCCCACAATGGCGCAGTACTGCCGGGAGGACTTGGACGGGCGCGTTGAGATGATCATCGACGGCGGACAGGTCGGTATCGGTCTGGAATCCAGTATTATCGATCTGACGGATAAAAAGCCGACCATCCTGCGCCCCGGATATATCACAAAGGAGATGTTCGAGAGCGTTGTCGGCGGCGTAGATGTCGACCACACGATCATTGATCCTTCCTCGAAAGAGGTTCCGAAAGCGCCCGGAATGAAATACCGCCATTACGCGCCCAAAGGAGATCTTACGATAGTTGAAGGAGAGCGGGAAAAAGTTGTAAACTATATCAATGAAAAGACCGCGCAGGCCCGCTCGCGCGGAGAGAAGACCGGCGTTATCTGCACGGATGAAACGAAGGACAGATACAACGCGGATGCGGTGAAGAGCGTCGGAACAAGAAAGGACGAAGAGACGGTGGCACATGAGCTGTTTCACGTCCTTCGCGAATTTGATGATGAAAATGTGACGGTCATGTATTCGGAGTCGTTCGACAGTGAGGGCATCGGCATGGCAATCATGAACCGGCTGAAGAAAGCGGCAGGGCAGCAGATTGTCCGGCTGTGACAGTGAAGCGGAATTTTCCGGGGAATTCCTGAAGTAATAAAAGGACCGCGGGCATATGTACGAAGATATGGAGGAGAAGGTATGATAGCGATTGCTTCTGATCACGGCGGCTTTGACCTGAAGGAAGCTGTCAGGAAGCATCTTGAAGAAAAGGGAATCACTTGCAAAGATTTTGGCACGGACAGCAAGGCTTCGTGTGATTATCCTGATTTTGCGGGAGCTGCCGCGAAGGCGGTCGCGGACGGCAAGTGCGAGAAAGGCATCGTGATCTGTACAACCGGCATCGGCGTCAGTATTGTGGCGAATAAAGTGAACGGCATCCGGTGCGGGCTCTGCACAAACGTAACACAGGCAAGACTGACCAGAGAACACAATGACGCTAACATGCTGGCGCTTGGCGCGGGGATTACGGGACAGACGGCAGCTATGGATATAGTGGATACTTTCCTTTCTACAGAGTTTTCGCATGGAGAAAGGCATGAGCGCCGCGTCCGTAAGATCGCGGAGTATGAGGAATAAGGGGTAAGCTTTGCCGGAGGCGGCAATGCAGAGAAAAGGAGAAAACAATGGCTAAAGTAGTAGTAATGGATCATCCGCTGATTCAGCACAAGATTGGTTTTATCAGGAGAAGAACAACCGGGACCAAGTCGTTCCGTGAGACAGTAGGCGAAATCGCCATGCTGCTCTGCTATGAGGCGACAAGAGATCTTGAGCTGGAAGATGTCGAGATTGACACGCCGATCGCGCACATGACTGCCAAGCAGCTCAAGGGCAAGAAGCTCGCGGTTGTCCCGATTCTGCGTGCGGGACTTGGCATGGTAGACGGAATGCTGAAGATGATTCCCGCCGCGAAGGTCGGGCACATCGGTCTTTACAGAGACCCGAAGACCTTGAAGCCGGTGGAATACTACTGCAAGCTGCCCGCGGACTGCGCTGACAGAGAAGTGTTTGTTGTCGATCCCATGCTGGCGACCGGCGGCTCATCGGTTGATGCCGTGGCGCTTCTCAAACAGCACGGCTGCCGCAAAATCCACTTCCTCTGCATTATCGCGGCTCCGGAAGGCGTGAAGGCATTTACACAGGCGCATCCGGATGTGGATCTTTATATCGGCGCTCTTGATGATCATCTGAATGAAAACGGATACATCGTGCCGGGGCTTGGAGATGCAGGAGACCGGATTTTCGGAACTAAATAATACTGCTGGTACGGAGCCGGTGCCGTCAGGGCGCCGGCTTCCTTGCAATACGCGGAAACGCCGTGCCGGCTGCAGCAGCCGGCCGGGGGATCGCGCGGAGGTGAATATGTCATCCAAACGCAAAGATTATATCAGTTGGGACGAGTATTTCATGGGCGTCGCCCAGCTTGCGGGCATGCGCTCGAAGGACCCGAACACACAGGTCGGCTCCTGCATTGTCAGCAGTGATCATAAGATTCTTTCCATGGGGTATAATGGCCTGCCGAAGGGGTGCGACGATGATGTTTTTCCGTGGGACAGGGACGGAGCGGACCAGCTGATGACCAAATATCCGTATGTCACACACAGTGAACTGAATGCGATATTAAATTACCGTGGTGGATCGCTGGAAGGCGCGACTTTATATGTCTCTCTTTTCCCATGCAATGAATGCGCGAAGGCGATCATTCAGGCGGGCATCAAGAATGTCGTTTACGACAGCGACAAGTATGCGGATTCGGAGGCAACGATCGCGAGCAAACGGATGTTTAACGCGGCAGGGGTAAGGTACTATCAGTATCAGCGGACGGGCAGAAAAATTGAGCTGAATGTTTAGGAATAGCCGGGCGGAGCGGATTTCTTAATGGGGAAAAAGACAGACGGACAGATGAAAAACAGGAAAGGCGGGGCGAGCGTTCAAAGGTGCGTTCTTTCGGTGTGCGCGCTTCTGGGGGCTGCCTTTCTAACCATGTCTTTTCCTCTTAGCGCAAGAGCGGATATCAAGGAAACGCAGAAGAAGCTTGACGACGCCAAAAAGGCGGCCTCAGAGACGAAAGACGCGATCGGCAGCAACCAGAACACAATTGACAGTCTGGAAGATACGCATTCCGAGCTGACGGGGCAGCTTGCGGATTTTAATTCGCAGATGACACAGATTACCGGAAAGCTCAATGATCTGGACAATCAGATCACGAAGAAACAAGACGAGATTGCGGGCACGCAGCAGTCGCTTTCCGATACGCAGGAGACGCTCGACGAGACACAGAAGTCTCTGGAAGAAGCGCAGAAGAAAATGGCGGACCAGTATGCCGCGATGAAAAAGCGTGTCCAGTTTATCTATGAACGGGGATCGAGATATTATCTGCAGACACTCATCGAGTCCAGATCGCTTTCCGAATTTTTAAGCCGGAAAGAATATATCGAGAAGCTTTCCGCGTACGATAAAAAAACGCTGGAGAATTACCGGCAGCTGGCAAAAGAGATCTCCGAAAAGAAGCAGGAAGTCGAGAAGAAAAAGGAAGAGCTCGAGCAGCAGAAGGCGTCGCTCGAATCCCAGCAGTCGGATCTGGTCGGTCTTCACAGCGAGCAGAAGAACCAGCAGAATAAAGTATCGGATCTGATTAACCGGACGAACGGCAGCATTTCACTGACAACGCAGCAGCTGGCGGACGCGAACGCGGTCGCGGATTCCCTCCAGCAGAAGCTGGATGAGCAGAATCAGCAGATTTCCGCTCTGGAGAAGCAGCTGGCGGAGGAAAAACGGCTGCAGGCACTTTCCGACGCGAGTGTCTGGAGAGATATCTCCCAGATTACATTTGCCGATGGAGACCGGTATCTTCTTGCCAATCTGATATATTGCGAGGCAGGCAACCAACCCTATGAGGGACAGGTTGCGGTCGGAGCGGTCGTCATGAACCGCGTGATGTCGGGCGCGTTTCCGAGTACGGTTTCCGGCGTGATTTACCAGTCCTGGCAGTTTGAACCCGCCGCGACAGGAAGGCTCGCGATCGCGCTTGCGAATGACGAGGCAACCGACGCCTGCTATCAGGCAGCCGATGCCGCGATGAGCGGACAGACGCCGGTCGGGAACTGTCTGTTTTTCCGGACACCGATTCCGGAGGTGACTCCGAAGTATACAATCGGCGGACATATTTTCTATTGACGGGGTGAAATGTTGCATAAATCAGCGTTGTCGGTTTTCGACTATTCTACAGAAAATAAAAACCGCTCCGTAAATTCCGTTGAGAGCCCGCGACAAATAGTATAATATTGTATTAATCGTTTGCGGGATTTCTTATTCTGCAGCGGGGGAAGAAGTTATGGAAGGCAGTACGTTTTTGAAACAGTGGTCTGAAATCCTGAGAAATATAACGCTTCTGGGACAGCTGGGGCTTTCGCTCGCAATGCCGCTGCTTCTATGCCTTGCAGTGTGCTGGCTGCTGATCGTAAAAGGCGGGCTTTCCGCATGGATCTATGTGCCGGGCTTTATTCTTGGTATCGGCGCGTCCTGCATGACCGCGTACAAGGTTTACAAGGCAGCCATGGCGAAGGAAGACAGGAACCGGAAGAACCGGCCTTCGAGAGGCTATAACCGGCATATTTGAATACGCGGAGTAACACAAAGACGAGTTTTGACGGCCTTCAGAAGCCGGAAGGAATACGGACAGCAAATGAAGATACAGAAGGCAGTATGGAAGGAAACGGGATTTGTGGCGGCCGGAACCGGGGCAGGAACGATTCTGATGATCGCTGTTTTCGCGGGGCTGCACAAGGTAATGCCCGCATCTGTTCCTATGGATGCGCCGGTAGCCGCAGGAGCAGCCGCAGGCTTTTGCGTTGCGGTTTTGAATTTTTTCCTGATGGGGTTAGCTGTACAGAAGGTGGCCGGCAGTACGAATGAAGACTTTGCACGCCGGGCAATGACGGTGAGCTACCGGTACCGCACGCTGATGCAGCTTTTGTGGTGTGTGCTTGCTTTCGCGCTTCCTGTTTTCAACGCGGCGGCGGGGATTATTCCTTTGTTTATTCCGAGTGTTCTCATTAAGGCAAGAGGCATTCTTTTGAAAGGAAAAGGAAGGAAGCCTTCCGCGGGAGAAGAGCGCGTAGACATTCATAAAGAGCAGCAAGATGGTGAAACGAAGGAGGTGGATGCGCAGGTATGACCTTTTCAATTGAAGGGGCAAGGATATTCGCGAGGATTCACACAGGGATTCCGGTACTAGGGGATATTCTGATTTCCGAGACGCTCGTAGTCAGCTGGATTGTCATGGCTATCATTACAGTTCTGTGTATCGTGCTGACAAGAAACCTGAAGGTTACGAACATTTCAAAGCGGCAGGCTCTTGCGGAAATGCTTGTGGAGACGGCGAATAATTTTGTCCGGAACAATACCGGCGGCGGACATAAGTTTGATAAACTGATCCCGTTCGTGGCGGCGCTGTTTACAACAAGCGTTATTTCGAATCTGATTTCTCTGATCGGGCTTCGCAGCCCTACGGCAGATCTTTCAACGGAGGCCGCCTGGGCTGTCGTAGTCTTCATCATGATCACCGCGGAGAAGATCAAGGCAAGCGGAATCCTCGGTTATCTGAAAGGATTCACAACGCCGATTTTCATTATGACGCCGTTTAATATTCTGTCGGAAATCGCAACGCCGATCAGTATGGCATGCCGTCATTTCGGCAATATCCTTTCCGGCGTTGTTATCAACGGACTGATTTACTGGTCTTTATCCGTAGCTACAAACCGTCTGTTCGGGCTGATTCCCGGCGCGGTCGGAAGAGTTCTATCGAACATTCCGTTTCTCGACGTCGGACTTCCGGCAATCCTGTCGGTATATTTTGACTGGTTCTCGGGGATCATGCAGGCATTCATTTTCTCGATGCTGACAATCATGTACATAGCAAATGCATCCGAGGGATAATAAATAAGGAGGAATTACATCATGGATTTCACAGTACTTGCAAAAGGTATCGCTCTGGCAGGCTGCGGCATCGGCGCCGGCTGCGCTTTGATCGCCGGTATCGGACCCGGCATCGGCGAAGGCAACGCGGTAGCGAAGGCACTTGAAGCCATCGGACGTCAGCCGGAATGCAAAGGCGATGTAACGAGCACAATGCTTCTTGGCTGCGCGATCGCCGAGACAACAGGTATTTACGGATTTGTAACCGGTCTGCTTCTGATCTTTGTAGCTCCCGGCATGTTCATGAACTTCCTGAAGTAAGGGAGAAATCTGAAGCAAGGGAGAATTCAAATGCAGGAAACACAATCGCTGGTAACGATTATACCGTGGACCTTCATTGCGCAGATCCTGAACCTGTTCATTCAGATGTACCTGATCAAGAAGTTTCTTTTTAAGCCGATCAACAAGCTGCTCTCGAAGCGCGCGCAGCTTGCGGACAAGGAAATCAAGGACGCGGAGGCTGCAAAGTCCGAGGCGGACGGCTTGAAACAGCAGTATGAGGAAGGCCTCGCCAAGGCACAGGCACAGGCTACGCAGATTGTCCAGGACGCGCAGAAGACCGCACAGATCCGCGCCGAAGAAGTCGTCAAAGAGGCTCAGGACCATGCGGCAGCCATCAAGGCGCAGGCCCAGGCAGATATTGAGCAGGAGAAGAAGAAAGCTGTCAATGAAGCCAAGAACCAGATCGGCGGCCTTGCCATGGATATTGCAGGCAAGGTTGTTGAAAAGGAAATCCGCGAGGAAGACCACAAAAAGCTCATTGACGAGTTTATTGAGAACGTGGGTGACGCATCATGATGAAGGATTCCGATCTTTACGGACAGAGTCTGTATGATCTGGCTTCTTCGGAGAATCTTGCAGATGATATTCTGTGTCAGATGCAGACAGTCCGGCAGCTTTTCACCGAAAATCCGGATTATGTGCGTCTTCTGACAGAACCTTCAATCCCGAAGAAGCAAAGGCTTGCACTACTGGACGAAGCGTTCGGAAGCGATATGCAGCCATATCTTCTGAACTTTTTAAAGATCCTTGTCGAGAATGGAATGGTTCGTGATTTCGGCGGCTGTTGCAGAAGATACACAGCGCTTTACAATGCCGACAGAGGAATCGCACAGGCAGAGGTGACGAGTGCGGTGCCTTTAAGCGGGCAGCAGCTTGAACGCCTGCGCGCAAAGCTGGAAGAGATCAGCGGAAAGAAAATTCAGCTGCAGCCGAAGGTTGACCCTTCGGTGCTCGGAGGACTTCGTGTTTCACTTGAAGGCAAACTCTTGGACGGTACAGTGAAGGGAAGGCTGGACGATCTTCGAAGGAAAGTCAGCGAAACAGTAATGTAACAGGAACTGCCGCGTTTTTAGCGGCTGGAATCGCGCCCGCCGCAGGACGCGACAAGAAGGTGGTTTGAATGGAATTAAAACCGGAAAAAATATCCGAGGTAATCCGAAGCCAGATCAAACATTACCAGAATGCCATCATTCAGAACGAAACCGGCACCGTTCTTACGGTCGGTGACGGTATTTCCAGAGTCAGCGGGCTTTTGAACTGCATGTCCGGAGAACTGCTGGAATTCGAAAACGGCACATATGGTATGGCTTTGAACCTCGAAGAGAACAGCGTTTCGGCTGTTTTGTTCGGCGAAGACACCGGTATCGCCGAAGGGCAGACCGTGAAGCGGACCGGCAGAGTTGTATCTGTACCGGCAGGAGAGGCCATGATCGGCCGTGTTGTAAATGCAATTGGACAGCCGATTGACGGCGCAGGACCGATTGCAGCGTCCGAGTATCGCCCGGTCGAGTCGCCGGCGCCCGGTATTCTGGACCGGCAGCCCGTTAAGGAACCGCTGCAGACAGGCATCAAGGCGATCGACTCCATGATCCCGATCGGCCGGGGACAGAGAGAGCTGATTATCGGAGACCGTCAGACCGGTAAGACGACAATCGCGATTGACACAATCCTGAACCAGAAAGATAAGAATGTCATTTGTATTTATGTAGCCATCGGTCAGAAGCGTTCGACAGTGTCGAATCTGGTATCTCAGCTGCAGGCAGGCGGCGCAATGGCTTACACGATCGTGGTTGCGGCGACGGCTTCGGAGCCTTCTCCGCTGCAGTACATTGCTCCGTACGCAGGCTGTGCGATGGGTGAGTACTTCATGCACAAGGGGCGGCACGTGCTGATCATCTACGATGATCTGTCCAAGCACGCGGTTGCTTACCGTGCACTTTCCCTGCTGATCAGAAGACCGCCGGGACGTGAGGCATATCCCGGAGATGTCTTCTATCTGCACTCCAGGCTCCTTGAAAGAGCGGCGAAGCTCTCGGATGAAAAGGGCGGCGGTTCGCTGACCGCGCTCCCGATCATCGAGACACAGGCAGGCGATGTGTCGGCTTATATCCCGACAAACGTTATTTCGATTACGGACGGACAGATTTTCCTCGAAACCGAGCTGTTCCACTCCGGCATTATGCCGGCGGTCAACCCCGGTATTTCGGTATCCCGTGTCGGCGGTAACGCGCAGATCAAGGCGATGAAAAAGGTTGCCGGCACACTGAAGCTTGTTTACTCCCAGTACAGGGAGCTGCAGAGCTTCGCGCAATTCGGTTCCGACCTCGATGAAGATACAAAGGCTCGTCTTGCGCAAGGTGAGCGCATCGTGGAGGTGCTTAAACAAAAGAACGCAAGTCCGGTGCCGGTTGAGAAGCAGGTCGCGATTCTGTACGCGGTTGTCCATGGCATTATTACAAATGTGGCCGTTACAGATATCGCGGAATATGAGCAGGGCTTATACCATTATCTGGATGAGAATCCGGACGGCATTGCCGCGATGAAGGAGATCCGCGAAAGCGGAAAGCTCGAAGCGGATACCGAAGACAAGCTGAAATCCGCACTGGAGACCTATACGCAGAACTTTCTGAAGGGAAAAGAAGCTGCAAAAGCCTGACACAGAAGTGATAAGGAGGAATTTTCATGGCTGGAGCAAATATGAAGGCCGTCAAACTCCGGATCAGCAGTGTCCAGAATACGATGCAGATCACGAAGGCCATGCAGCTGGTGGCAGCATCGAAGCTGCGCAAGGCAAAGGAACGGGCGGATGAGAGCAAGCCCTATCTTTCCATCCTCGGAAAGACACTGGAAGACATAGCGAACTCGAACCGCGACTTCCAGTCGCCATACTCGAAGCCGTCCGGCAGCGACAGGTGGCTGTTTATAGTCATCGCCGGCGACAGAGGACTTGCGGGAGGCTATAATTCGAATCTTTTCCGTTTCATGGAGAGCGAGACAAAGGGCCGGGACTATGATGTTTTTCCCCTTGGCAGGAAGAGCGTAGAATATTTCCGGCATAAAAACGTAAAGCTTTTCACCGAGGAATATGCGGAGGTTGCGAAGGTTGGAGTTTCAGACTGCTTTGAAATCGCGCGTGAAATCTGCGATGCGTTTCGGAAAGGGGAGTATGGCCATGTATTTCTGTGCTATACAAACTTTGTTTCCATGCTGAATCAGACACCGTCAGCGACGTCCCTTCTTCCTCTGTCCGATTTCAGAACCGGGGAAAAGAGAGAATCAGATGGCAAGGCGAAGAATCTGATTCTGTATGAGCCGGATTCGGAAGAGGTATTCAACACAGTAGTTCCGGAATATCTGGCAGGACTTCTGTACACAAGTATCAATGTATCCGTTGCCAGTGAACTCGCCGCGCGGCGGACAGCAATGGAAGCCGCGACAGATAATGCAGAGGAAATGATCGAAAACCTGAGCCTGTTCTACAACAGAGCGCGGCAGGCAAGCATTACGCAGGAGATCACGGAGATCGTCGCGGGTGCGGAAGAACCCTGAGACGCTGCTGTTTGGCATGGGAGGAGTTAAATGAGCGAACAACATATAGGAAAGGTAATCCAGATCACCGGGCCGGTTCTGGATATCCGTTTCAAGGAGGGCGAGCTGCCGGATCTGAATAACGCTGTCGAGATCTCCGTAGACGGCCGCCGTCTGATCGCGGAGACCGCGCAGCAGATCGGCGATGATGTCGTACGCTGCGTCGCAATGAGTTCAACGGACGGCCTTGTCCGCGGGACAGAGGCCGTTGATCTCGGAGGCCCGATTACGGTTCCGGTCGGCGAAGGCTGCATCGGCCGTATGTTTAACCTGCTGGGAGATCCGATTGACAATCAGCCCGCACCCGATGCCGCGGAGCACTGGAGCATCCACCGCCCCGCGCCGTCCTTTGAGGAGCAGGTGCCTGCGACGGAAATTTTTGAAACCGGCATCAAGGTCATTGACCTGATCTGCCCTTATGCCAAGGGCGGCAAGATCGGTCTGTTCGGTGGCGCCGGCGTCGGCAAAACAGTCCTGATCGAAGAGCTGATCAATAACGTCGCGAATAATCATAACGGTATTTCTGTTTTTACGGGCGTCGGAGAACGTACCCGTGAGGGTAATGATCTGTACGGCGAAATGAAGGAATCCGGGGTTCTCGACAAAACCGTTCTGGTCTATGGTCAGATGAATGAGCCGCCGGGAGCCAGAATGAGAGTCGGTCTTTCCGGACTGACAATGGCAGAGTATTTCCGCGATGTCAAGAATCAGGACGTGCTTCTGTTCATTGATAATATTTTCCGCTTTACACAGGCAGGTTCGGAAGTTTCGGCACTGCTTGGACGTATGCCTTCCGCCGTCGGCTATCAGCCGACACTCGCGACAGAAATGGGCGCGCTGCAGGAACGGATCACATCGACCAAGAAGGGATCCATCACTTCGGTACAGGCAGTTTATGTTCCTGCCGATGACCTTACAGATCCTGCGCCCGCGACGACTTTTACGCATCTGGACGCGACTACGGTTCTGTCCCGCGATATCGCTTCCAAGGGTATTTATCCGGCAGTAGATCCTCTCGATTCGACAAGCCGTATTCTGTCTCCTTCAGTCGTTGGCCAGGAGCACTACGATATCGCCAAAGGCGTGCAGCAGGTTTTGCAAAGATACAGAGAGCTGCAGGATATCATCGCGATCATGGGTATGGACGAACTCAGCGACGATGACAAGCAGACGGTTTACAGAGCCAGAAAGATTCAGAATTTCATGTCCCAGAGTTTCCACGTGGCGGAGCAGTTTACCGGCCTGAAGGGCAAGTATGTTCCTTTGAAAGAGACATTGCGCGGTTTCAAGATGATTCTGGACGGCGAGTGCGACGATCTGCCCGAGAGTGCCTTTCTGATGGTCGGCACGATTGATGAGGCCTTCGAGAAGGCCGGACATCAGGCTTGACGGGAAGGGAGAGCGGTTATGGCAACCTTCCATCTGCAGGTCGTGTCCATGGATGGCCTTGAATATGACGGGGATGTGGAAAGAATTACGCTTCGCACGGTGAACGGCGATGTCGCGATTCTTGCGAGACATACCAATTACTGCACCGCGGTTGGCATGGGAACCGCGAGTATCGTTCTTCCCGGCGGGGAGACGAAGAAGGCCGCCTGTATCGGCGGCATGCTCTCTGTCATGGATGGAGAGTGCCATGTGATCCCGACCACCTGGGAGTGGAGCGATGAAATTGACCTTGATCGTGCGCAGGCCGCAAAAGCCCGCGCCGAAGAGAGACTCAAAGACGCGCAGCTCACCAAGGAGGCCAGAGTCCGTGCGGAGGCAAAGCTTTACCGCGCACTTGTCCGGATCGGGACAGCGGACGGCAAAAAATAAGTTCAGGAATACATGCGAAGAACACTTATCCGGATTGCGTACGCAGTCGGACTTTTCATTCTGACAATTCTATTACTGGAAATCTTTCAGGACAAGGGCGGCTCACAGGTGACGGCAGTAATGGCGGAACCGAAGCTGCCCGTTGTCACAATGCGGACATCTTCCGGAGATCTTTACAATGAGCTGCATGGTTATACGCAGCTTCAGAACGCGGGAGCCATGCATCCGCCGCTTTCGATCGCTGGAGAGGACCGGAAAATCCGCTTTCAGGTAGATCCCTACGGACAGCATGTCACTGTGCTGCATGTGCAGGTACGCAGCACGACAGGGAGCCGTCTGATCGAGGATACGGAAATCCGCAGCTACAAGACGGATAAAAACGGAAAGATTTCTGCCGAATTTGTTCCTAAAGATCTTGCACAGGAAAATACCGAGTATATGCTTGTCATCATGCTTTCAACGAGAGAGCAGGAGGACATCCGGTATTATACCCGCTACTGGTACGGTGACGAAGGCGATGATACATACGCGGAGGCGGTCGCTTTTGTGGGCCGGCTGCATGAGCGGGCGGTTTCCAAGGACGAACAGTTTCTGCGAACCTATATGGAGCCGGAGGATGGCACGGCATCGCAGGATTACGCGGACGTTGATATCAACAGCAGTCTGTCTCTTGATATGTGGGGCAGCATGGCTGTCAGCGACGCGATCCCGCCGGTTTTCGAGATTGCGGAAACCTCGGATGGAACGTATTCCATCCGAGGAAGCATTCTGCTTCGTGTTACACCGGAGGACGCGGATCAGAAACCGTTTCTTCTGCACTGCCATGAGTATTACAGAATCAATGAAGGCACAGACCGCTATCATCTTCTGGAGTTTCGACGTACTGCCGTGCAGGTGCCTGACCCGCAGAACATGGATCTGCAGAAGGGCCGGATTGAATTGGGTATCGGGGTACCTTCCCAGGTTGCCCAAAGCGCGGAAAAGAAAGCGCTCGCCTATGTGATGGACGGCCGGCTGTACGGAAATGACAGCGAGAACACGATCTCCTATATTTACGGCTTCATGGATACAGACAATCCGGATCTGCGCAGTGTCTTTGACGAGCATGATATCCGTATTCTGAAGGTTGAAGATAACGGCGATGTGGAGTTTCTGGTCTACGGATACATGAACCGCGGCACGCATGAAGGCCGTGTCGGCGTATCAGATATGTATTACAGCAACCGCTATCACACGATCGAAGAACAGGCATTTATTCCTTACTATGGATCGTATGAACGGCTGAAAGCCGAAGTTGGAAGCTCCGCTTACCTCAGCAAGAACAACCGGCTGTATATTATGCTTTCCGGAACGCTTTATGAGATCAACATCGCGGGGCATTCGACTTCGGTTGTCGAAGACGGCATGCAGGGCGGCAGGAGCGTTACGTCTGACGGCGGACAGATGATTGCGTATCAGAAAACAGACGGTGACATTGTTTTGATGGACCTTTCGGATCTGGAACGCAGGACAATAAAGACGCCTTCCGGATCCTCTCTTTCCCTGATCGGCTTTTTTGGAAATGATCTGATTTATGGCATTTCGAGAGATTCGGATGCGGCAAAGGATGTGACCGGCATTACGTACGCCCCGATGTACTGCGTGAAAATTGTGGATCCACAGATGAACGAGCTGGAATCCTATCAGCAGGACGGGATCTACATTACCGGATATCAGCTGTCAGGTTCTCTCCTTACGATTCACAGAGCCCGGAAAACGAGCGGCGCAGATGCTCTGTACGAGACTGCGGAAGATGATCAGATTGTCGATACCGCTAAAAAGGACGAGAGCCTGACAATTCTTGCCAGCGAGAACTCTTCCGTTTACGGAATCTGGCATTATCTGACGGTATCCGGATTTGACCCGGAGAAACTGCGCTATGTGCAGCCAAAGGAAACCACATATCAGGATTCCAGAGAGATAACGGTAGCGGACGGAAAAAACGGAAAAGAAGTACAGGACAGCCGCTGCTACGTCTATAATCTTTACGGACTTGTCAAGGATTACGCGAATGTTTCGGACGCGATCGATGCCGCAAAGGAAGCCAAGGGTGTTGTGGTAGACAGTAAGGGACGCGATATCTGGAAAGAGAAGATACCGGACCGGGCGGAAATCGGCACGGTCACCCTGCAGCAGGGAGACAATCCGCTGGAAAGCTGTCTTCTGTCCATTCTTTCTTATGAAAAGTCCGGCGCTTCCATCGTCAAAACAGACGGCGCCGCGGACGCCATCGCCACGCTGGAACAGATAAACGGCGCGGATGTGCTTGATCTGACCGGGTGCAGTCTGGAAGATGTCCTGTACTTTACCGCGAAGGATACGCCGGTGCTGGCGCTTCGATCGGACGGAGCCATGCTGATCACAGGATACGGACCATCCAACATTGCTGTACTGGATCCCTCGGGCTCCGGCAAACGGGAACTGCTTACCAGAGCGCAGGCAGCGAAAAAATTTGGCAGCGGGACAAGTTATCTCGCATATATAAGGTAAGATGAAAAAAAGACTTCCGGCTCCCGGGGAAACCCGGAGAGCCGGAAGTCTTTTTCTTCAGATTGGATTTCATCCAAAGCCAGATATTACTGCTCTGCAGGAATATGCAGGCCGTTGGCCTGATAGCGGCTGACGATGCTCTGGATTCTGGCGGAAGGATCGAGCAGATCGCTGATCGAGCTGTCGTGATTGAGCGTATCAATAATATAGGCAATATATTTGCTCATGCTGCAGCTGATATACCAGGGGCGTTCGAGCAGCTCCGGCGTCTGATAAATCAGATTGGTTGTCAGAACGCGGTCAATCAGACCCTTCTTGTAAGCCTCGTCGAAAGCGGAGAGACCGTTTGTGAAAAGTCCGAAGGTACTGAAGCAGAAGACACGGTTTGCGCCGCGCTTTTTAAGTCCGTCCGCAACTTCGAGCATGGATTCGCCGGAAGAGATCATATCATCCACGATGATCATATCTTTACCTTCGACCGAAGAGCCGAGGAACTCATGCGCGATGATCGGATTATGACCGTCTACAACGGTCGTATAATCTCTTCTCTTGTAAAACATACCCATATCCAGGCCGAGGACATTGGCAATGTAGACGGCACGCTTCATGCCGCCCTCGTCGGGGCTGATGACCATCATATGCTTCGCGTCGAGATTCAGACCGTCGACATGGCGGAGCAGTCCCTTAACGAACTGATAAGCGGGCTGGATTGTGTCGAAGCCGGAAAGCGGAATGGCATTCATCACGCGGGGATCATGCGCGTCGAAGGTGATGATGTTGTCGACACCCATTTTCACAAGCTCCTGCAGAGCGATCGCGCAGTCCAGAGACTCCCGCATGGAACGCTTGTGCTGTCTTCCTTCATACAGGTATGGCATGATAACGGTGATGCGTCTTGCCTTGCCGCCGATCGCGGCGATGACACGCTTGAGGTTCTGATAATGATCGTCCGGAGACATGTGGTTCATCTGGCCGAACATCTTATAGGTTTCACTGTAATTGACGACATCAACGAGAAGATAGAGGTCCATGCCGCGCACGGAACTCTTCATAACGCCCTTGCCTTCACCGGTTCCGAAACGCGGCAGGTCGCAGTCCACGACATACGTCGGTCTCTGATATCCGGCAAACGCGAGGCTGTTCTTGTGCTCGCTTTCCCTCTCGGCGCGCCACTGGGTCAGATAATAGTCAATTTCCTTCCCGATATTTTCGCAGCCTTTCAGAGGGATGAGTCCCAATGAACCTACCGGTATAGATTCCAGATTCCTTTTGTCATGCCTTCTTATTGGTTCCATTTCTTCCTCGCTTTCTTTTTCATCCTGATGTCAGGCCCTTCCAGCTTGCAGATAATATAATCGCTGATAATTCTGGAATAAATACGGTCCGAATAACGATCACGCAGATCCCGAAGGTCGAGATTTGTCGAAATGATCGTGGATTTCCTTGCCAGGTGCCGGAGATTCAAAAGCTCGAAGAAGCGGGACTGCGTAAACGCGTTCGTCAGCTCCGTGCCCAGATCGTCGATGATCAGAAGATCACAGTCTGTAAGATCCCTGCGGAGTTCTTCATAGCCTTCCCTGTCCCTGTTGCCAAAGATGTAACCCGACAGCGTCTCAAAAAGATTTGTGGCGCTGAAATACAGAATAAAATGTCCCCTTTCAATCAGTTCCTTTGCCGTGCAGATGGAAAGAAACGATTTTCCCGTTCCGACTGTACCATAGAAATACAGATTTTCATAGTCTTTATCAAAAGTATCAATGAAATGGCGGCAGATCCCCACCGCGCCACGGAAACGTTCCAGCGCCTCGCCTTCATAGTAGTCGAAAGACAGAAGACCGAAGTTGTTTTCCCGGAAAAGTTCACGCAGATGAGACTGGTCATATAAAACAGCGATTTCGCGCTCCCGCAGGCAATGGCATTTTACACCGTCAATATAACCGGTATCCTTGCAGTCGCTGCAGTCATACTGCATTTCCAGATAATCGGCAGGAAAGCCGTTTTCCGTAAGGAGACGGCGCTTTTTCTCTGCAACCTTAAGGAGCTGCTCCTGAAGAGAGAGCTCGCCCGGCAGTTTCTTTCTGCCCGAGAGGCGTTCGTCCAGCTCCCGCATCGAAAGGACAGGCACCTGTTCATCAAGTGCCTTGTACGCGGGAATTTTCCGGTACACAAGAGCGCGGCGCTGCTCCCGTTCATTATAATGAACGGTGCGGCGCTGCCCGTACTCTGCCATTATTTTTTTATACTGTTCACTGCTCAGCGGCAAAACATCTACCTCGGAAGGAATATCAAAGATCAGTTATCGAGAATTGAAGACTCGTCAAAATCATAATCGTCGCGGCGTGCGAAACGGTTGAAATCACTCTTTGAACCGAGCTGCCGTGCCGTACCGCGCTCGCGCTTTTTGCGGCTTGCATCCGCCTCTTCCTGCTGCGCGTCCCTGACAGTTGTAATGCCCTTTTCCGCCCAGCTTACCGCTACCTTCTCAATATAGCGGAAGTCGCGCTTACCGCGGCCGACGCAGTACTGGATCAGATAATCAATCAGATCAAACGAGAAGTGCAGGTTGTCGGAGATATAGCAGAGGGATTCGAGCTCCCTGACGGAAAGTGTTTTGCCGATATACTTTTCCGCAAGGTATACGAGAGCCTGATTATCTTCCTCTTTGCCGAACGCCTCGATTGCCTCTTTGGAAAGGCGTGCTCTTTCCGCGGGCTTTTTCTCCTGCGTATCGGAAAGGAGCGGCTCAATCGAAACAACGCGGCCCGCATCATCGGTCTCAGGATCCCGTACAATGACCCTGGGTTTGATTTCGCACAGATGAATACTGACGAGACGGCCAGCGCGGTCGCACTGGAGTGAGAGAAGGCCGCTCTTTTCCCAGAATTTGAGCGCGCGCAGAATCTCCTTCTGCGGGTGGCCGAACTGTTCCGCCATATCGCTGATGCTGGCTGCGCGTCCGGCGCTCATCATGCGGACAAGGTACAGATATACCTTGATCTGGCAGTCGCTTGCGTCCAGCATATATTCATCGATAAAAAGATTCGAAATAACCGTGGAATCCGAATCAAGGTCGCTCAAAATCGTAAATACTCCCATGACAGCCAACTTCCGCTTTCCTTACGTATTTGTTCTGTTGCAAAAGGCCTTACCGGCCGTTTTTTGTGGAACAAACCGAAGTATAGCATGCGCTGTTTTTTGCGGAAATGGTAAAACTCAACAGAAAAAAACGCCGCTCCCGCAGCCCCCGTCCCGCGGGAAAAAATGTGGAAAATGTCTAATATGTGGATAACCCTCGTTCAGCTATCAAAGTCGGGAGCGGTTATCCACACAGGTGGAAACACTGCAGTTTGTGAATAGTGTGGATAAGCTCCGGAGCAAAACGTCAGGAAAGCAGATCTGCCGCGATCTCATTGACATTTCCGGCGCCCATGGTTATCAACACGTCACCCTTTTGGCAATTTTTACGGACAAAATTTTCGATCTCGGTAAAAGAGGGAAGATAATACGTCTCCTGATGTCCGAGCGCCCGGATCTTTTCCGCGAGCGTTCCGGAGCTGATGCCCAGCGTGTCCGTCTCTCTGGCGGCATAAATATCCGCGAGAATTACAACGTCGGCAAGGCAGAGCGCCTTTGCGAAATCATCCAGCAGCGCTTTTGTACGCGTGTAAGTATGCGGCTGGAAAATGCAGTAGATTTTCCGGTGCGGCATATGGGACGCCGCGGTGAGCGTTGCTTCAATTTCTGTCGGGTGATGCGCGTAATCGTCAATGATCGTGACGCCGTTCCAGTCACCTTTATACTCGAAGCGTCTGTCCGTGCCTTCAAAACTAAAAAGCGCCGCTCCCGCGACAGTTCTGTCAACATGAAGAACATCGGACGCGGCAAGCGCGGCAAGCGAGTTGTATACGTTGTGCTCACCGGGAACGCGGAGCGAGATCTCCTGCTTTCTGACAGCGCCGTCCTCTTTGCTGCAGGCGGTGTACGACGGGTGCGCGTATTCATCATAGCGGATATCGAGAGGGTAGTAATCGCTTTTCTCCGGGTCGCTGCCGTAATAGACGACGCGGCAGGCAAGGCCGGCCGTGATTTCCTGCACATCCGGAATATCCGAATTGATGATGAGCGTCCCGTCTTCGGGAATCAGCTGCGCGAAGCGGCGGAAAGAACGACGGATGTCGGAAAGATCCTTGAAGAAATCCAGATGGTCCGCGTCTACGTCGAGGATGATGCCGATCTTCGGATACAGAGACAGAAAGCTGTTGGTATACTCGCAGGCTTCGGCGACAAAGTACGGGGAATGCCCGACACGGACCTGCCCGCCGATGCTCTTCAACATGCCGCCGACCGAAATCGTCGGATCGTCATCCGAATGCAGCAGGATTTCGGAGATCATGGAGGTCGTTGTTGTTTTGCCGTGGGTGCCGGCGATGGCGACAGGCACCGGATAATTGCGCATGATTTCGCCGAGAAGCTGTGCCCTCGTCAGATGGTTCAGACCAAGCTTCATGGTCTTTACGTATTCGGGATTGTCCGGATGAATGGCCGCCGTGAAAACAACGAGGTCCAGATCCTCTGTAATATTCTCTTCTTTCTGGCCGTACGCGACCGGAATTCCTTTTGCCTCGAGCCTCCTTGTTACAGCGGAGGGCGCTCTGTCCGAACCCGAAACTTCAAAGCCCCGGCTCTTTAAAATCTCTGCCAGTCCGCTCATGGAAATGCCGCCGATACCGCAGAAAAATACCTTCACTGGTTTATTGAAATCGATCTGATACATGCGATGTTCCTTCCTTAAATATGCATATTTCCCTAGTAGATTATACCTTGTTTTGCGCAAAAACCAATATACCCCCAAATGTTCCTTTTAATCCATGCGTGTGATATAATTTTTATATAAAAATCATATCTGAGACCTGTCTGATACGATTTGGGGGAAATTTCCGAAAAACTATGATTTTGAGGTGAAGGAAGCTATGGTCAAAAAGGAAATGATTGCTATGCTTCTGGCCGGCGGACGGGGCAGCCGTCTGGGAATTCTGACTTCCAGAATGGCCAAACCGGCAGTCCCTTTCGGCGGGAAATACAGGATCATCGATTTTCCGCTGAGCAACTGCATCAACTCCGGCGTGGATACGGTCGGTGTCCTGACACAGTATATGCCGCTGCGGCTGAATACGCATATCGGCATCGGTATTCCGTGGGATCTGGACAAGCTGGTCGGCGGTGTTTCGGTCCTTCCGCCTTATGAGAAGATCGAAGGCACGGAGTGGTATACCGGCACGGCCAATGCGATCTATCAGAACATGAGTTATATGGAGAGTTATAACCCGGATTATGTTCTGATCCTGTCCGGTGATCATATCTACAAGATGGATTATGAGTCCATGCTGGATTTTCATAAGGAAAATCACGCGGATGTCACAATTGCCGTCATGCCGGTTCCGATGGAGGAAGCGAAGCGCTTCGGCATCATGATTACGGATGCTGACAAACGGATTACCGATTTTGAAGAGAAGCCGGAGCATCCGCGCAGCAACCTGGCCTCGATGGGAATTTATATTTTCTCGTGGAAGGCTTTCAAGGAAGCGCTCGAGACAAATAAATCGACCCCCGGTCTTGACTTCGGCAAGCATATCATTCCATACTGCCGGGATCAGGGCGAGCGTCTGTTCGCCTATGAATTCAACGGATACTGGAAGGATGTAGGCACGCTGACTTCCTACTGGGAAGCCAATATGCAGCTGATCGATATCGTCCCGGAGTTCAATCTGTACGAGGAATACTGGAAGATCTACACGAACGTGGAGTCGCTGCCGCCACAGTATTATGGTAAAAACAGTGCGGTCGAACGCTCGATCGTCGGAGAAGGTTCCGAGATTTTCGGTAAGGTATACAATTCCGTGATCGGATGCAATGTGGTAATCGGTGAAGATACCGTAGTGCGTGATTCGATTGTCATGAACGGCGCCGTGATTGACAGGGGCTCCTCGATCAGCAAGACGATTATCGCAGAGAATGCCCATGTCGGCGCGCATGTGACGACCGGCGCCTTTGATTCTGCGCCGAACGAAACAGATCCCTCCATTTACAGGGACGATCTTGTCGTTATTGCGGACAGCGCATTTATTCCGGAGCATGTCACGATCGGAAAGAATGTCATGATAGCCGGAAAGACGGTTCCTGAAGACTATGAAGGCGGCGTCCTTGCAAGCGGCAGGTCGCTGAACAGGGAAGGGGGAGCGTCATGAGAGCGATTGGAATTATTCTTGCCGGCGGCAGAAGCAACCGGATGAGAGAGCTCTCCCGCAAGAGAGCCGTATGCGCGATGCCTGTGGCAGGCAGCTACCAGAGCATTGACTTCGCGCTCAGCAGTATGGAGTATTCGAGGATTCAGAAAGTCGCTGTTTTGACGCAGTTCAATTCCAGAAGCCTCAACGAGCATTTAAGCTCATCCAAGTGGTGGGATTTCGGACGCAAGCAGGGCGGCATGTTCCTGTTCACGCCGTCCTTTACCAACGAGAACAGCAGCTGGTACAGGGGGACCGCGGACGCAATCGCGCAAAACATCAGCTTCCTGAAGAACTCACATGAACCGTATGTAGTTATTGCATCCGGCGACTGTGTGTATAAAATGGATTATAATCAGGTCCTCGAATATCACGTGGCCAAGCGGGCGGATATCACGGTTGTATGCAAGGATATGCCGGCGGACGCCAATGTGGAACGTTACGGCACGGTTGTCACCGACGCGGACGGGAGAATTACCGGTTTTGAAGAAAAGCCGATCATCGCGCATTCCAATACGATTTCCTGCGGCATCTATGTCATCAGAAGGCGCCAGCTCATTGAGCTTCTGGAACGCTGCGAGGAAGAGGGCCGGTTCGATTTTGTACAGGATATTCTGATCCGTTACAAGGATGTGAAGCGGATCTGCGCGTACCGGATGGACAGCTACTGGAGCAACATCGCTTCGGTCGATGATTACTTCCGTACCAACATGGATTTTCTGAAGCCGGAAGTCCGGGATTACTTCTTCCGGCAGTATCCGGAAATTCATTCCAAGGTAGCGGATCTGCCGCCGGCGAAATTCAATGTGCATGTCAGCGTGCGCAACAGCCTGCTTTCGAGCGGCTGCATTATTAACGGCACGGTTGATGACTGCGTCCTGTTCCAGAAAGTTTATGTCGGCAGCAACTGCGTCATCCGTAATTCTCTGATTCTGAATGACGTCTATATCGGAGACAACACGTACATCGAGAACTGTATTGTGGAGTCGGACAGTACGATTCCGTCAAATTCGTATTATAAAGGGGAAAACGGCATCCGGATCATCGCCGAAGAGAAGGGCGAACGCTACAGCCGGATGTAGCGGATCAAAGAAAGAAGGCCGTTTATGAAAATCACAGATGTACGGGTTAGGAAAATCACTAAAGCCGGAAAGATGAAAGCGGTCGTTTCAATTACACTCGACAACGAATTTGTGGTGCATGACATTAAGGTAATTGAGGGCGAAAAGGGACTGTTCATCGCTATGCCGAGCCGCAAGACTGCGGAGGGGGAATACCGCGACATAGCGCATCCGATCAATTCTAAGACGCGGGGAGAGCTCGAAGAGACGATCCTGAAGGTTTATCAGGAGAGCCTTGTGGCTGCGGACGAAAGCCCGGAAGATGCTCCGTGTGAGGAAGCTCTGTAGCGAACGGAAGCAGAGCTTAGCCTTTCCAACAGAATAATAATGGAACCGGTTCACCACGCGGTGTGGTGAGCCGGTTTTTTATGGTACAATATCGGATTGCGGACAGAGTATTATATGGATAAAGGAGCGGAAATTCATGGATTCGTTATACCTGATTGTCGGCCTTGGCAATCCCGGAAAGGAATATGCCGGAACCAGACACAACATGGGCTTTGATGTCATTGACCGTTTGGCCGGAGAATACAATACAGGCAGCTTTTCGAAATTCGGAAAGTCATTGGCAGGAAAAGGAATGATCGGAGACTGTAAAGTCATTCTGCTGAAGCCGCAGACGTACATGAATCTTTCGGGCGAGGCTGTCCGGGAAGCTGTCGATTTCTATAAAATCGACCACAAGACACAGCTGATCGTCATATCCGACGATATTGACCTGCCGGAGGGAAAGCTGCGGCTTCGGATGAAAGGCAGCGCGGGCGGACACAACGGACTTAAAAACATTATCCTCCATCTTGGGGATGATGAATTTTACAGAATCCGGGTCGGCGTCGGCGCAAAACCGGACAAGAATGCCGATCTCGCGGATTATGTACTGGGACATCCGGGGAAGGATGACAGGAAGATACTGGAAGAGGCGCAGGATCGGGCGGCGCAGGCGGTGCGCTGTATCATGGAAGAAGGCATTCAGAAGGCAATGAATCAGTATAACTAATGTCTTCTTCCTTCCGCCTGTTTACAGCGGAAGGAAAAGACAAGGGAGGTCTGCTTGCACCCGCCTGCACGCAGGCGGGTGCAATAGACAATAAACTATGAAAAGTCTGACAGAACCGATGCTTGCATCGGCCGAATACAACCGCATAACAGTCGCGCTCACGGGCGAAAAGGGCAATGTCCTGGCGGAAGGCTGCGTTGACCCGCAGAAGCTCCATCTGATCCATGCCGTATCGAAGGATGAACGTCTTGCGGACCACGGCAGATTCCGCCTGATCGTGACCAGCAGTGATAAAAAGGCGCAGGAAATCGCGCGGGATTATGTTTTCTATGACCGGCAGACCTATGTTTTCCCGGGAAAAGACCTGATTTTCTACCAGGCCGATCTTAGAAGCCGCGAAATACAGATGCAGAGAATCCGCTGTCTTCGAAGAATTGTGGAAGGCAGGCCGCTTACGGTTGTAACGACGTTTGCGGCGCTGATGACACCGCAGGTGCCGATCGGCATTTTAAGAAAGAACATTATCCGGATCGAAAAGGGAGATACCTTCGATCAGCAGGCGCTTGTCAGACAGCTCGTCCTTCTGGGTTATGAAAAGAACGCGCAGGTCGACGGGCCGGGCCAGTTCGCGGTTCGCGGCGATCTGCTGGATGTCTTCGATCTGACAGAGGAGAATCCGTACCGGATCGAATTCTTTGACAATGAAGTCGAGACGATCCGAAGCTTTGACGCGGAAAGCCAAAGATCTATTGAGCAGCTGAGCATGATCCGGATTTACCCGGCGACAGAGCTGATTCTGGATGAGAAGCGGCTTTCGAGAGGCCTTTCGAAGATACGGGAGGAGACCGCAGCAACAGCGAAAAAACTTCGGGCATCCGGAAAAACACAGGAAGCCGGGACGCTGCAGCAGCAGATCAGAGATCTGGAAGAAGAAGTAACCGAATGGCACGATTATACGAAGCTGGAAGGCTTTATTCATTACTTCTATCCGGAAACAGACAGTTTTCTTGATCTGTTCAAAACAATGGATACACTGCTTTTCCTCGATGAGCCGGAGCGCCTTCTGCAGGAAGGACAGGCAGTCGAGCTGGAATTCAAGGAGAGCATGACCGGACGGGCGGAACGCGGCCTTGTGATACCCGGCCAGATGCATCTTCTGACGCCGGTGGGCACACTGGAGTACAAGATCAGCCTGTACCGGCGGCTGGGACTTGCTGCGCTTTTACAGGGTAATACCTTTTTCGAACATGCGGAGTGCGTTTCCCTGCACGCGAGGAACGTGCCTCCCTATAACAGCAGTTTTGAATCGCTTGTTGAAAACCTGAAGAAACTGCGCGCGCAGCAGTACCGCGTGATCATCATCTCCGCGTCAAGAACAAGGGCCAAGCGGCTCGCGCAGGATTTAACAGAGCGCTCCATCACGACGTTTTACAGTGAAAATCCGGACCGCGTACTGCAGCCAAGAGAAGTGATGACCTATTACGGGCATCTCTCTTCCGGCTTTGAGTACACCGACCTTAAATTTATGGTCATCGCGGAGTCGGATATCTTCGGCGTACAGAAAAAGAAAAAGAAATCTTCCGGAAGCGGCCCGGCAAAGAACCGCATCCGCAGCTTCGAGGACCTGCATGTCGGAGATTATGTCGTTCACGAAGATTACGGCATCGGCATGTACGAAGGCGTCGAGAAGATCACGGTGGACAATTCGTCACAGGATTATATCAAGCTCCGCTATGCCGGCAGCCAGACACTGTACGTACTTCCGACCGATCTGCATTCGTTGCAGAAATACGCTTCTGCGTCCGCGGCAAAGCCCAAACTCAGCACATTCGGCGGCAGCGACTGGAAGAAGACCAAGAGTAAAGTCAAAGGCGCTGTAGAGGAAGTTGCGCAGGATCTGGTTGAGCTGTATGCCAAAAGGCAGTCGCAGAAAGGCTTTACATTTTCGAAAGATACTGTCTGGCAGAAGGAATTCGAGGAGATGTTCCCGTATCAGGAGACACAGGATCAGCTTGCCGCGATTGAAGATACGAAGAAGGACATGGAGAGCGGCAAGATCATGGACCGCCTGATCTGCGGAGACGTCGGTTTCGGCAAAACAGAAATCGCGGTCCGCGCCGCTTTCAAGGCAGTACAGGATGAAAAACAGGTCGCGGTCCTCGTTCCGACGACAATTCTTGCCCAGCAGCACTACAATACGTTTATCGAAAGAATGAAGGATTTCCCGGTCAACATCGAACTGATGTCGAGGTTCCGGACACCGGCCGAACAGAAAAACGCGATCGCAGGCTTAAAAAGCGGCCGGGTGGATATCGTGATCGGCACGCACAGAATTCTTTCGAAAGACGTTGCGTTTAAGGACCTGGGACTTCTTGTCATTGATGAAGAGCAGCGCTTCGGCGTGGCTGCCAAGGAGAAAATCAAGAAGCTCCGTGCGAGTGTCGATGTTTTGACACTGTCCGCGACACCGATTCCAAGAACGCTGCACATGAGCCTGACCGGCATCCGGGACATGAGTGTCCTCGAAGAAGCGCCGCAGGACCGCGTGCCGATCCAGACCTATGTTATGGAATACAACGAGGAGATGGTGCGGGAAGCGATTCTGCGCGAGCTTTCGCGCAAAGGGCAGGTCTACTATGTTTATAACAAGGTGAATGATATCGCGCTTGTGACGGGCAGGCTCCGCGAGCTTGTACCGGAAGCAAGGATCGGTTTTGCGCATGGACAGATGAGCGAGAGCGAGCTCGAGAAGATTATGTATGACTTCATCAGCGGCGACATTGACGTTCTCGTTTCGACGACCATCATCGAGACCGGGCTGGACATCAGCAATGTCAATACGATTATCATTCACGACGCGGATAAAATGGGGCTGTCCCAGCTCTATCAGCTGCGCGGCAGAGTCGGCAGATCAAACCGCGGTGCATACGCATTTCTACTGTACAAGCCCGGAAGACTGCTCCCGGAGGTCGCGGAAAAGAGACTTTCCGCGATCCGCGAATTTACGGACCTTGGCAGCGGCTTCCGTATTGCCATGCGCGACCTTGAGATCCGCGGCGCTGGCAGCATCCTCGGGAAATCCCAGCACGGCCATATGGCCGCGGTCGGCTATGACCTTTATTGCAAGATGCTCGAAGAAGCCGTTAAGAAAGCAAAAGGTGAACCGGTAATGGAGCAGCGGCACACTTCGATCCGTCTGCTTGCGGACGCGTATATTCCGGACGAATATATCGTGAACGAAGCGCAGAAGCTCGAGATTTACAAGAAAATCTCGCAGATCGGCGGTGTAGACGACTGCAGCGACGTTCGGGATGAGCTGCGCGACCGCTTCGGGGATAAGATACCGCTCCCTGCGCGTAACCTTCTCCGGATTGCATTAATCCGGGCGACCGCGGAGAAAACAGGCATCATCGACATCACCGGCGAAGCCGGCAAAGTCCGCTTTACACTGGACCACAGCGGCAGCTTCCGCGCGGAGAATATTCCGGCACTGATCAAACGCTACAAGGGCGGGCTGCGGTTCATTGCGAAAGGAGAGGGAAAAGGAGAGCTTGCAGGCGAGCCGTATTTCGAGCTGGAGTATCCGAAGGATCCGATCCGGGACGCGGACGGCGAAATGCTTCTTTCAATCGTGGAAAAATTCATTACGCAGTTTTCGGAGCTGCTCCGGTAGCACCGGGAGGGTGCTTTTAAAACGGTACAGAATAACGTATGCCCGGGAAAGGTCCCGGAAAACGGTACAAATTAATGTACCGTTTTCCGGGGAATTATCTGCTATTTCCATGCTGTTATACGGTATGCTTATTGTAAAATCCGTGTAAAATGGTTTTGAGAAGAACAGTATCCGTGAACAGGCCGGCCGTGAGGCTAAGGTGGAATGCGTATTCGCTCTGGAGGAAGCATGAGCTTTTTTGACTTTTTAGGAATTGTGGGAGGCCTGGTCCTCTTTCTGTACGGTATTCAGACCCTCGGTGACGGACTGAAAAAAGTCTCCGGCGGCAAGATGGAGCAGATTCTGCAGACCCTGACATCGAACAAATGGAAGGGCGCGCTGCTAGGCATGCTGGTAACAGCAGTGATTCAGTCCTCCGGAGCGACGATCGTTATGGTTGTCGGCTTCGTCAACTCGGAAATCATGTCGCTGCAGCAGTCCGTCGGCGTCATCCTCGGCGCAAACATCGGAACAACGATCACGGCCTGGCTCCTGTCTCTGACAGGCATTCAGGGCGACAACATCGTTCTGTCGATGCTTAAACCCGCGAACTTTTCGCCGGTTGTCGGTATCATCGGTGTTTTCATGATGATGATGTGCAAGAAGCAGAAGCACCGTGATATCGGAAGCATCATGACGAGCTTCGCGGTGCTTCTGATCGGCATGGATATCATGGCGAGCGGCGCGGCGCCCCTTGCGGACGATCCGAAATTCACCGGCATTCTGACCGCATTTTCCAATCCTGTTCTGGGACTTCTGGCCGGACTTATTATTACGGTTATTCTGCAGAGTTCCTCTGCTTCCATTGGCATTCTGCAGTCTTTGTCGCTGACCGGTGTTTTGAAGATGAGCAGCGCGATTCCCGTTATCATGGGCGAAAACATCGGCTCCGCGATCACCGGCGTCATGGGAGCGATCGGCGCGTCCAGAAACGCGCGGCGCGCTTCGTTCATTCAGCTGTTTTACTGCATCATCAAAACCACCGTCTTCATGATCGGCTTCTACGCGCTCAATATGTTCATCCATTTCCCGATTATGGAGCGGACGGCGTCTCCTGTCGTCATCGCTGTTTTCCATTCGATTTTCAATATTGCGGCAGTTCTTCTGATGCTGCCGGTTTCCGATATCCTTGTCCGGCTCGTCGAAAAGGCCGTGCCGGTGACGCCGGAAGAGAACGCTTCAAGGCAGACCAAAAAAGAGCTGCAGATGCTCGACGCGAGATTCATTACATCGCCGGCGTTCGGTATCCAGCAGTGCAAGAAGGCGGCTGACCGCATGGGCGACTATGTGCGGGAGTCGATGGAAACCGCGCTTTCGATTGTGCTGTCCTATGACGCTGCAAAGGCCGCGAAAGTCGAGGAAATCGAGAATACGATCGACCACTATGAAGATGAGCTGAACGGGTATCTTGTGAAGCTCAGCAGTATGAATCTTTCGGACAGCGATACGCATATGTTTTCACTGCTGATTCATACAATCGGTGATTTCGAGCGTATGTCCGATCACGCGCTGAACATTATGCAGTCGGCGCGGCAGATGGATGAGAAGAAACAGGAGTTCTCGGACAAGGCGCGCGAGGAACTGCAGGTGTTCAACAGCGCGCTGAATGACATCGTGGGAAGAACCGTGCGCGCGTTCCAGAAGAATGACCTGCGTCTGGCGTCCACGGTTGAACCGCTTGAAAATGTCATTGACGGTCTCAATGAAGAGATCAAGAGCAGACATGTAAAGCGGCTGCGGAAGGGCAAATGTACTATTGATCTTGGCATTGTGCTTGAAGATATCACCACGGACTATGAGAGAATCGCGGACCATTGCAATAACATCGCCGTGCATATGACACAGATCGCGGACGACGCCGAAGGCTTTGACACGCATGAGTATCTGATTAGTCTGGACGAGAGCCAGAAGGAAGAGTACAAGATCGCGGAGCGAGGATTTGAGCATATGTACGCTTTGCCGAAGCTTAAGGAGGACAGAGACAATAGCGATCTTAGAGGCGGCAAAGACGATAAATATAATAAAGCGGGCAAGAGCAAATTGAAGGACAGGAAGAAGAGCTGAGCGATGGAAGAAAAGAATGTGTGGCCGGAAGGCATCCCGCAGTATACGGATCAGGACCTGCTTTCAGAGGAAGAGCTGTTTGATATGGCCATGAAAGTTGTGCTGGAACAGGAAGTGAACGCACCGGGGTATGAGCTTGTCGCGGCGTCCTACGATCCGAAGTCAATTCCGAATATTGTGTTCCGCAAAAACGGACGTCTGCAGATGATCGATGTTGAAGCGGGCATTGCCCCTTCGGTGCCGGCTCTTGACGATCAGCTCTACGGGATCATGCTGGGACAGGCGCAGCAGTTTGACGCAAGGGCTTACTTCGCGGCGGTGTCCATCGGCTCGAAGGACCACGCGCGGTTTGAAAAGTCTCTCGCGCTCCGCGGTGATGACTTTTATGTCCGCTACGAGGGACTGCGGAAGATTATTCGTGTGATGATGTAGAGGAGAGCGTACAGCATAGAAAATTCAAGACGAAACACGAAAGCGGGCGTATATTGCATAGAAATCAGCGAAATCTATACAATACGCGCCCGCAATACAAATTTGTCTTGAAAAAATCTATGCAGATGAGCAAGTCACGCCGCTATTGCATAGATCCCCGGAGAAATCGCCGCGCACCTTAATGATGCAGCTGCTCCAGCAGGCCGATCTTCGTATCATACAGACGCTGGGACAAGTCAACATAAACCTGGTGCGGATTGGACAGCCGCCTTGACTCTTCCCAGAGCGTATCCTGCTCTTTCAGGCAGTAGTCGCGGATCTCCATTGTCGGCCGCGCCTGATATACACACTTCCCATTCAGGAAAACCGGCACCATGAGCTCGCGCAGCTCGAACTCGCCGGGCTGCATGGTTGTCTTCTTCCACGGCTCCGCAGGATCGAACAGCTCGATCGGCTCGTCTTCTGTAAACGTCTCATCCTCAAAACAAATCAGATCCGCCTTAATCTTATGCGAATCCTTTTCATAGATCCGGTAGATTTTCTTGTTTCCGGGGTTCGTGATCTTTTCGGTATTTTCGGAGAGCTTGATCTTGGGCTCGAACGTGCCGTCATCCAGTTTCACAGCCGCAAGCTTGTAAACGCCGCCAAAGGAAGGATTGTCCTTCGCGGTGATCAGGTTCGTGCCCACGCCGAAGGAATCAATGCACGCGCCCTGCTGGAACAGGGAATTGATCAGATACTCGTCAAGGTCATTGGAGCAGGTGATCTTCGCCTGCGGATAACCCGCGTCATCGAGCATCTTCCTCGCCTTCTTTGTAAGATAAGCAAGATCGCCGGAATCCAGACGGATACCGATGTGATCGACCGGCAGGCCTTTTTCTTTCATATAATCGAAAGTCCGGATCGCGTTCGGAATACCGCTCTTTAAAGTGTCATAGGTATCAACGAGCAGTGTGCATGCCTGCGGATACAGGTCCGCGTAAGCTTTGAACGCGTCCAGCTCCGATTCAAAGCTCATGATCCAGCTGTGCGCGTGCGTTCCCAGAACCGGAATACCGAACAGCTCGCCGCACAGAACATTTGACGTTCCGGCGCACCCTGCGATAACAGCCGCTCTTGCGCCGTAGGTTCCTGCATCCGGCCCCTGTGCTCTGCGCAGGCCGAATTCCATGATCGGCGCCTTGCCTGCCTCATGCACGATTCTTGCCGCCTTGGTCGCGATCAGACTCTGATGGTTGACAATGCACAGAATCGCGGTTTCAACAAGCTGCGCTTCCATGATCGGTGCCACAACCTTTACCATGGGTTCTCTCGGGAACATCAGAGAGCCTTCCGGAATGCAGTAGATATCGCCGTGGAAGCGGAAGTCGGCAAGATAATCCAGAAAATCCGCGTCAAAGATCTTCAGTCCGCGCAGGTACTCGATGTCCTGTGCCGAGAAGTGCAGATCTTCAATGTATCTGACAAGCTGTTCAACGCCGCACATGATCGAATAGCCGCCGCCGAACGGATTGTTGCGGAAAAACGCGTCGAAAACAACGGTTTTGTTTTCAACCTTGTTCTTGAAATAGCCCTGCATCATCGTGAGTTCGTACAGATCGGTGAGCAGCGTCAGGTTCTGTCTGTCCATTTTACCCTCCGGGATTGGATTGAATTAAACTGGTGTAATCATACTACAATACAGAAAAGTGCGCAAATTTTCATGCAATTTTAACAGACCGTCACAACAGATCCGCGGAATATGCGCGTATATATGCTATACTGAGCGAAATTAACGTGCATGCCCCGGATGCCGGAGCACCACAATATTGTACGCGGAAGGGACTTTATTTTATGAAGAAATCAATTTTCGGAGGCATGAGCATTCTGGAAAAAGCAATGCGGCTCGGGCTCCTTCTTATTTCCGTTCTGCTCCTGCTGCTTGCGGGACCTTTGTACGCGGATACTTTCAAAATCCACCCGGACAGCCGGCTGCAGTACGACCCGGACATGCATTACACGTACCTGTCTGCAGGGGATAGCAGCAGCGCGGTCTTCAGCGGCGACGGAGCTGTTATTCGCAGCATTTCCTTCCGGTACAGGGTCAGACAGCCGCACGAGGGCGCGGAAATCCCGGTCCTGATGCAGATCTTCAGCACGGACAAAGGCGAGATTTTCCATCAGGAAATGCGGCTGCCGGCCGGTATCTCCGAAGAGACCGCGGAGATTCCCCTGCAGCTGCAGGCTGAAAAGGATGTCATTTATCAGATGAATATTTCTCCTGCGGGTGATCAGGAAATCGGGGTCGGCGGGACAAAGAGCGACGGCAGTGCCGCCATCGTCCTGCACAGGGACGGCGACCCCGCGCCGGCTGCCGCGGCTCTTCTCTTTGCGTGCCTGCGCGCAGGCCTTCTATGTTTTGCCGTGATGGCGGCTGCGGCTGCCGTTCTTGTCAGAGTCCGGCCCGCGGCGATGGCTTTGTACACTGCCGCGCTGTTTCTGACAACACTTTGCATGCAATATTTCACGGACATGACGTATGAATCGGCCGCCGCTTCGTATACGGGCATATTCTTCCTGCTTCTTCTGACTGCCATGACTTTTCTGGAAGTTTTCTTTCCGGACAAAACCTGGCTGCGCCCCATTCTTCTCCTCGCCCTCGGCCTTTCCTTTATGTTCATTCTGCCTCCGGCCGCGCCGCCGGACGAGGCACATCATTTTTACAGAGCCTTCGAGATTTCCTGCAGGAATCTTTTCTCGAAAAGTTTTCCGGGCGGTGCCGGCGGCAATATCCTGCCTGCGGGTATCGAAGCTTACACGGATCCTTCGGCAGTGCTGGACTGGGGGAATGCTTCCCCTGTTCTGTTTTCCAATACAGCGCTGTATTTTCCGACCTGCTATCTGCCGCAGGCGCTGGGCATCCGCATCGCGAGGCTGTTTACTAACCATACGATGGCGGTTTTTTACGCAGGAAGGGCGGCAAACTTTGCGACCGCGTATGTGCTCAGCATTCTGGCACTCAAGTACATGCCGTTCGGAAAAACCATACTGTTCATCATCATGTGCTTTCCGGTAACACTGCAGGAAATGGTTTCGTTGTCGCCGGATGCTGTAACCAACGCGCTTTCATTTCTGTTCCTTGCCGGCGTTCTCAGACTTTGCCATGACGGAAAGCAGCTGACCAGACGGCAGTTTGTCCGGCTGCTCGTCTGCAGCCTCTGGCTGTCCGCGGCGAAGGTCATTTATGTCGCGGCAGGCCTTATTGCCGTGCTGCTGCCGGCTTCCCTGTATAAAGACGGCAAAACAGCAAGGCGCGCAAGAGCGCTCCTGCTTCTGACCCCTGTCATCGCAAATATTCTATCGATGAGCTACTCAGCCCGCTTCATCGGCGATCTGACAGCAGGCGTCAACGCGGCGGGACAGGTGAAATTCGCATTGACCAATCCTGTTCTTGTCCTTCTTGCGGTTATCCGCTCCACCGCGCAGGATCTGCAGTTCTGGGTCCGCTCCATGACAGCCGATTACATGGGATCGCTGAACCTGATGATCAATCCCGGCGTAACACTGGTGCTGATGCTGCTTCTTGGCTTCGCGGTCGCCTCCGCGGACGCCGGAGAGGAAAATAGAAACCGCAGGCTTTCCATTTCCCTGATGATACTTGCCGCTTTCGGCTTTCTTGCCATGCTGGGGAGTCTGTATGTCACCTGGACCGTCGTTGGCGCAGGAAAAGTCAATGGGATCCAGGGAAGATACCTGATTCCTTTTGTGCCGATGGTGCTTGCGGGTGTTGTTTTGCACCGCCCGGCGGGACACCGCATAGTCAGCAGCGGCTACGCCTTCAGGAACAGAACAGATTCAACCACGGAAGCCGGAACAAGATACAGACTCTGCGATCTGCTGCTTCTTACGCTGATTGTAATCACGGCAGCGGATCTGTATCTGAACCGGATCCGCGGCCTGTAACGATAAATTGACTTGAAAACTGCAATTGATTTATAATTCTAAAACGGTTGACTGTACATTTATTATGTACACCGCAGCACAATAATAGAACGCGGGCTGACGAGAAAGGTCCGCGGAGGAGGAACAATGTACAAGAAGGTAAATCCCGATCTGAACTTTGTGGAACGCGAGGAGAATACGGCGAAGTTCTGGGAAGAGAACAGAATCTTTGAAAAGAGTGTCGAACAGAACGAAGGCCACCCGGTCTACATGTTCTACGACGGCCCGCCGACCGCGAACGGCAAGCCGCATATCGGCCATGTCGAGACCAGAGTCATCAAGGATATGATTCCCCGCTACCACACCATGAAGGGGGAGCAGGTTCCCCGCAAGGCCGGCTGGGACACGCACGGTCTTCCGGTAGAACTCGAGGTCGAAAAGGAAATCGGAATCGAGGGCAAGGATCAGATCGAGGAGTACGGAATCGAGCCTTTCATCAAGAAGTGCAAGGAATCCGTATGGAAATATAAAGGGATGTGGGAGAAATTCTCCGGCAAAGTCGGCTTCTGGGCAGACATGGAGCACCCCTATGTAACCTACTACGATGACTATATCGAGTCTGAATGGTGGGCACTCAAGGAAATCTGGAAGAAAGGGCTGCTGTACAAAGGCTTCAAGGTCGTCCCTTACTGCCCTTCCTGCGGTACGCCGCTTTCTTCGCACGAAGTCGCGCAGGGCTATAAAACGCTGAAGGACCGCACGGCGGTTGTCCGTTTCAAGGTAAAGGACGAGGACGCGTATTTCCTCGCATGGACGACAACCCCCTGGACACTGCCTTCCAACATTGCCCTTTGCGTAAATCCCGAAGAGACATACGCGAAGGTAAAGTGTATCGACGGATTTACCTATTACATGGCTTCGGCACTTCTGGACAAGGTTCTCGGGCCTCTCGCGGAAGACAAGGAGAAGAATCCGGACGGAAAGCCCGCCTATGAGGTGCTGGAGACATATAAGGGTAAAGACCTTGAATACAAGGAATACGAGCCTCTGTACCAGTGTGCCGCAGACGCTGTGGCAAAACAACATAAAAAGGCATTCTTCGTCTACGCGGACGATTATGTTACCATGACAGATGGTACCGGCGTAGTTCATATCGCTCCGGCATTCGGTGAAGACGACGCCAGAGTCGGAAGGAAGTACGACGCGCCGTTTGTTCAGATGGTGGACAGCCACGGCCGCATGAAACCCGAGACCGGAAAGTTTGCCGGCATGCGCTGCAAGCCTACGCAGCATGAGATCGAAGAAGGCGCTGTCAGCTGCGATCCCGAGGTTTTGAAGGATCTGGAAGAGCGCGGCATCCTGTTCAGCGCGCCGAAGGTGGAACACGATTATCCGCACTGCTGGAGATGCGATACGCCGCTTATCTACTATGCGAGAGAGTCCTGGTTCATCAAGATGACCGCTGTCCGCGACGATCTTGTACGCAACAACAAAGAGATCAACTGGGTTCCGCCGACCATGGGCGAGGGACGTTTCGGCAACTGGCTTGAGAACATTCAGGACTGGGCTCTCTCCCGTGACAGATACTGGGGAACACCGCTTCCTGTCTGGGAATGCCCGGACTGCGGCAAGAGAATTGTCGTCGGTTCGAGGCGTGAGCTTGCGGAGCTTTCTGGCGATGCTTCCTGCGAGAAGATGGAGCTGCACAGACCGTATGTGGACAGGGTCCATTTTGCCTGCCCGGACTGCGGCGCTACCATGAGCCGCGTGCCGGAAGTTATCGACTGCTGGTTTGATTCCGGCGCCTGCCCGTACGCGGAGCTGCATTATCCTTTTGAAAACAAAGAGCTGTTCGAGAAGCAGTTCCCGGCTTCCTTTATTTCCGAAGCCGTAGATCAGACGCGCGGCTGGTTCTATTCGCTGCACGCCGAGGCAACGCTGCTGTTCAACAAGCCTGCCTTTAAGAATGTCATCGTCATGGGCCTTGTCCTTGATGAGGATGGCAATAAGATGAGCAAGTCCAAGGGCAATGCCGTTGACCCGATGGACGCGCTCAATACATACGGCGCGGACGCGATCCGCTGGTATTTCTATACGGCGAGCGCGCCGTGGCTGCCCAAGCGTTTTTCCGGCAAGGCAGTCAAGGAGGGACAGAGCAAGTTCCTCGGAACGCTTTGGAACACCTATGCTTTCTATACACTGTACGCGGAAATCGACCAGTTCAATCCTGCGGAGCACACGCTCGATTATGACAGTCTTGGCGTTATGGATAAGTGGCTGCTTTCCAGGATGAACTCCATGATCCGCGACACCGACGCGAACCTCGCAGCTTACAAGCTCCCGGAGGCAGCCGCGGTGCTCGAGGACTTTGTCGACGACATGTCCAACTGGTACGTAAGACGAGGCAGGGAACGGTTCTGGGCAAAAGGCATGGAACAGGACAAGATCAACGCCTACATGACGCTGTTCACGGCACTCAGGAACGTATGCCTTTGCGCCGCTCCGATGATTCCGTTCATGACGGAAGAAATCTACCAGAACATTGTGCGAAGCGTTTACAAGGATGCGCCTCTTAGCATTCACCTTTGCAGATATCCACAGGCCGATGCCTCGAAGATTGACAAGGATCTCGAAGAGCGGATGGAAGAAGTTCTCAAGATCGTCGTCATGGGCAGAGCCTGCCGCAACGCTTCGAATATCAAGAACCGCCAGCCGGTCGCGAAGATGTATGTCAAGGCGCCGGTCAGACTGGACGATTTCTATGTCGAGATTATCGAGGACGAGCTGAACATCAAGGATGTCGAGTTCACAGAGGATGTCCGGAGCTTTACGACTTATACATTCAAGCCGCAGCTGCGCACGGTCGGCCCGAAATACGGGAAACATTTGGGCTTCATACGCAAGGCGCTTTCGGAGCTTGACGGGAACGCCGCAATGGACCGGTTAAACGCGGGAGAGAACCTGCATCTGCAGGACGGCGATACGGATATCGAGCTTTCGAAGGATGATCTTCTGATCGACATGACGCAGAAAGCGGGCTTTGTCTCGCAGGAAGACGGTCTTGCCGAAGGCAGCACGACGGTCGTTATCGATACGAACCTGACGCCGGAGCTGATCGAGGAAGGTATCGTCGCGGAGCTGATCAGCAAGATCCAGACAATGCGCAAGGATTCCGGCTTTGAAGTCATGGACCGCATCCGCCTGTCGGTTTCCGGAAACCCGAAGATCTATGAAATCGCGCGCAGGAACGCCGCGGTCATTACCGGGAAGGTGCTCGCGGATACTGTTTTGCAGGATACGGCGCTTGCGCATGAAAAGGAATGGAACATTAACGGTGAGACAGTAAAGATCGGTGTCGAGAAGCAGTAAGCATCTGTGATGACTGGAAAGGGAGAGATATGGTCAGAAAAACACAGCTGAGCTTTGACAAGGACCTGTTCAAGAGAAGTGTGGTCTATAATGTCAGAACAATGTACCGCAGGGAAATGGGAGAAGCGACAAGGCAGCAGGTCTTTCAGGCTGCTGCCTACGCGCTGAAGGATCAGATCATCGATGACTGGATGCGCACACAGAAGGCGTTTGACGAGCAGAATCCGAAGACACTGTACTATCTTTCAATGGAATTCCTGATGGGCAGGGCATTCGGCAATGACGTGATTAACCTGCAGGCGTTCCAGCCTGTCAGCGAAGCTTTGAAAGAGCTTGGCTTTGACATGAATAAGGTTGAGGACGAGGAGCCGGATCCGGCGCTTGGAAACGGCGGTCTCGGAAGACTTGCCGCATGCTTCCTCGATTCCCTCGCCACGCTGAACTATCCGGCTTACGGCTGCGGCATCCGCTACCGCTACGGCATGTTCAAGCAGCAGATCCGCGACGGATATCAGGTCGAGGTTCCGGACAACTGGCTCGAGAACGGAGATCCGTTCGAGCTCCGAAGACCCGAGTATACACAGGAAGTTCATTTCGGCGGCTATGTGACCAGCCATGTGGATGAGAACGGACGGACGATTTTCCGTCAGGAAGGTTATAACGCAGTCAAGGCGGTTCCGTATGACATGCCGGTCATCGGTTACGGAAACGGCTTTGTGGATACGCTCCGCATCTGGGACGCGCAGCCGGTCAACAGCTTCCATCTGGATTCCTTCGACAAGGGCGATTATCAGAAGGCGGTTGAAGAGGAGAACCTCGCGCGCACGATCTGCGAGGTCCTGTACCCCTGCGACGATCATATTCAGGGAAAGGAACTGCGGCTGAAGCAGCAATATTTCTTTGTTTCCGCTTCGATCCAGTGCGCGCTGCAGAAGTTCATGTCCAGAAATGATGACATTCATCAGCTGCCGGAGAAGGTTGTTTTCCAGATGAACGACACGCATCCGACGCTGACGGTACCGGAACTGATGCGGATTCTTCTGGACGAATACGGCCTTACGTGGGATGACGCGTGGTCGATCGTGCAGAAAACCTGCGCGTATACCAACCATACCATCATGGCCGAGGCGCTGGAGAAGTGGCCGATTGAACTGTTTTCACGGCTGCTGCCCAGAATCTACCAGATCGTGGAGGAAATCAACCGCCGCTTCGAACAGCAGATTCATCAGAAATACGACGGCACGGGCACGGATGTACAGCAGAAGATCCGCAAGATGGGCATCATCTATGACGGACAGGTCCGGATGGCAAATATGGCGATTGTCGCCGGCTTCTCGGTCAACGGCGTCGCAAGACTCCACACGGAGATTTTAAAGAACCAGGAGCTGCACGACTTCTACGAAATGTTCCCGGAGAAGTTCAATAACAAGACCAACGGCATTACGCAGAGACGCTTCCTTCTGCACGCGAATCCGCTTCTTGCCGGCTGGATTACCGATCATATCGGAGATGACTGGATCACGGATCTTTCGCACCTTTCCGAGCTCAAGGTATACGCGGACGACGTAAAGGCACAGCGTGAGTTCATGCAGATCAAGTACCGTAACAAGGTACGCCTTGCCGAATACATTCAGGAGCACAACGGTATTACCGTGGATCCCAGGTCCATTTTCGATGTGCAGATCAAGCGCCTGCATGAGTATAAGCGTCAGCTGCTGAATATCCTGCACATCATGTACATCTACAATCAGCTCAAGGCGAATCCGAACATGGATTATCCGAAGCATACGTTCATCTTCGGCGCCAAGGCGGCGGCAGGATACAAGAACGCAAAGCTGACCATCAAGCTGATCAACAATGTTGCGGATGTCATCAACAACGACCCGGATATTCAGGACAAGATCAAGGTCGTATTCATCGAGGATTACCGCGTATCCAACGCGGAAATCATTGTCGCGGCAGCGGATATCTCCGAGCAGATTTCGACGGCTTCCAAGGAAGCTTCCGGCACCGGCTGCATGAAGCTGATGCTCAACGGCGCGCTCACGATCGGCACGATGGACGGCGCGAATGTCGAGATGGCGGAGGAAATGGGCAAAGAGAACATGTTCATCTTCGGCCTTTCTTCGAAAGAAGTCATCGACTATGAGAACAACGGCGGCTACAATCCCTCGGAAATCTTCAATAATGACGGGAATGTACGGCAGGTGCTTGTACAGCTGATCAACGGCACCTACTCGAAGGACAATCCGGAGCTGTTCCGTCCGCTTTACGATTCCCTTTTAACCGGAGGAAACGGCTCGCCCGCAGACCGGTACTTTATCCTCAAAGATTTTGAGTCGTACGCGGATGCACAGAGAAGGATTGTTGCCGCTTACGAAAACAAGAAAGAGTGGGCAAGAAAAGCCATCCTGAACACGGCTTCTTCCGGCAAGTTCTCGTCCGACAGAACCATTGAGGAATATGTAAGAGATATCTGGCACCTGGAAAAGATAGAGCTGCCCGCACAGAAAAAGACCAGAAAAAAAGCGTCGAAGTAAGCGCGGCAGGCAGCGGAAAGGAGACAGCGTGGTTACATTACATGAAGGCGGAGCATTTTATCTGGGGAACGGGCAGTGGTCCCGCGCGGACAGCGCTGCCGTGACCACCCGCGCGGACGGGCGGCCCCTGTCGAAAGAGGAAGGCCGGGACAAAACCATGGCGTGGCAGATCCTTTCGGCACACAACAAGGGGACGGACGGTGACCGGCTGCATATCCGATTTGACAAGCTGACATCACATGACATTACGTATGTCGGTATTATCCAGACAGCGAGGGCGTCGGGACTGACGAAATTTCCGATGCCGTACGTTCTGACGAACTGCCACAATTCACTGTGTGCGGTCGGCGGCACGATCAACGAGGATGATCACATGTTCGGCCTGTCTGCCGCGAAGAAATACGGCGGCATTTATGTGCCTCCGCACCTTGCGGTCATCCACCAGTACGCGCGGGAAATGCTGGCGGAGTGCGGCGGCATGATCCTCGGCTCCGATTCGCATACAAGGTACGGCGCTCTGGGCACCATGGCGATGGGCGAGGGCGGGCCGGAGCTGGTCAAGCAGCTGCTGAACCAGACCTATGATATTAAAAGGCCCGAGGTCATCGCGGTGAACCTTAAGGGCGCACCGCGCCGCGGCGTCGGACCGCATGATGTCAATATCGCGCTGATCGGCGCTGTTTTCGCGAACGGCTTTGTCAAGAACAAGGTGCTTGAATTCGTTGGCCCCGGAATCGCAAATCTTTCGATGGATTTTCGAATCGGCATCGACGTCATGACGACCGAGACAACCTGTCTGTCCTCGATCTGGGAGACCGATGATAAAACGAAAGAGTGGCTTGCATTGCACGGGCGCGAGAGTGCGTACAGAAAGCTGGAGCCGGCTCCGGGCGCCTATTACGACGGCGTGATCGACATTGACCTTTCCACGGTCGAGCCGATGATCGCGATGCCGTTCCACCCGAGCATGGCATACACAATTGACGAGGTGAATCACAACCTGCCGGATATCCTGCACGCGGTCGAGGAGAGAGCGCGTGTTTCGTTCGGAAAAGATGTCGAGACACACCTTCTGGACAAGATTGTGAACGGGCGTTTTCTTGTGGATCAGGGAATTATTGCGGGCTGTGCCGGCGGCGGTTTCGAGAATATCTGCGAGGCCGCGGGCATTCTTGACGGGGAAAACATCGGTGATGACAGATTCTCCTTAAGCGTATACCCTGCTTCCCAGCCGGTTTATTACGAGCTGATCCGCAATGGCGTCGCGGAGAAACTCATGGATGCCGGCGCGGTATTAAAGACCGCGTTCTGCGGGCCTTGTTTTGGCGCGGGTGATACCCCGGCAAACAATGCCTTCTCGATCCGTCACACAACGCGTAACTTTCCGAGCAGGGAAGGCGCGAAGCCGCAGAAGGGGCAGCTTACTTATGTTGCTCTCATGGACGCGAGGAGTATCGCGGCAACTGCCGCAAATCAGGGATACCTGACACCGGCGACAGAGATCGACAAGGATATTCCGACATACGCGTACCATTTTGACAGAAAGATTTATGAGAAGAGAGTCTTCGATTCGAAGGGTATTGCGGACGAAAACGAAAAGCTTCAGCTCGGGCCGAACATCAAGGACTGGCCGAAGATGGAGCCGCTTCCGGATAACCTTGTTCTGAAGCTTGTCGCGGAGATCCACGATCCCGTGACGACTACGGACGAGCTGATCCCTTCGGGCGAGACATCTTCGTACCGCTCTAACCCGGAAGGACTTTCGGAGTTCGCGCTTTCCAGACGCTGCCCGGACTATGTGGGCCTTGCGAAGGAAGTACGCGAGGGTGAACGTGCGCTTACAGAAGGAAAGTGCGCCGGCGAAGCACTGCCGGAGCTGCGGCCCGTCATGCACACGATCAAAGAGACGTTTCCGGAGGTCTCCCATGACAATCTGGGCATAGGTTCTGCCATTTTCGCGGTCAAGCCCGGTGACGGGTCCGCGAGAGAGCAGGCGGCATCCTGCCAGAAGGTGCTCGGCGGCTGGGCGAATTTCGCGGTTTCCTATGCGACCAAGCGTTACCGCTCGAACCTGATCAACTGGGGAATGCTGCCGTTCCTGATTCCGGAGGAAAACCTTCCTTTCGAAAAGCTCGACTACCTTTTCTTCCCGCAGATCAGAAAGGCAGTACGGGAGAAAGACGCTTCGATCACAGGATATGTGGTCAAGGGCGGGAAACTTGCGCCGTTTACGGTTTCTCTTGGCGATCTGACCGATGAGGAGCGTGAGATTATTCTTGATGGATGTCTGATTAATTACAATCGGAGATCCCTGTAATTCATAAAAACTGAGACAGCAGGCACCTTTTCCACGTAAAGGCGGAAGGTGCCTGTCTGCCCTTGCAAAGGAGCATGGCACATGGCTGCACCAATGATTTTTGCAGGACGGGGGATCCTGCTGGCCATTTACCTGCCGGCGATGGCAGCCGCCACGTATTATTTTCTCCATATCTTCCGCCTCGGCGGGTATCATTTCAGCGATTATTTCCGGTATCTTGCGGCTGAGCCGATCCGGTGGCTTCCGCTGATCTTTATTTTCGTACCCGCGTCCGCGCTGCTTCTGGATTATTCTCTTCCGGGCTTTATCGCCGGAATCATTTATCTTTGTGCCATCTTTATTATTTATTTCCCTGGCAGAACGAAAAATCACGCGCGGCGCCATTCCGGAAGAATTCTGCGGATTGCTGCCGTAAATTACCTGCTTTTACTGGCGGTCTTCGTGATCTGCATTCTGTTTGCGTATATGCCGTCAAGCAGTCCTCTGTTGTATCTTGCGTCGTTCACCTGCGCGTTTCTGCCGTTTCTTACGGTGCTTTCGGCACTGCTTTCGATCCCTCTGGAGCAGGCGGCACAGGCCAAAACGGTGCAGCGTGCCATAGATACGTTAAAGGGAAGGCCGGATCTGACACTGATCGGCATTGCCGGTAAACGCGGACAGCAGCAGAGCATCGAAGCGCTTTCCGCTGCGCTGTCTGTTTCCTACGATGTGCTGACCGTTGATGAGACGGATGAAATGGAGAGTGAGCTCGCGAAAGCGGTCTGCACGAAACTGGAAGACCGGCACCGGTACCTGATCTGTCCTGTCAGCACGGAAATGATTCACGGACTTTCTGCGATCTGCAGTCTGATTGTTCTGGACAGCAGGAAATTCGCTTCTCTTGGGAAGAATCCTGTTTTTACCGAACCGGTTTCCTTCGGAACCGATGAGGCGTGCGCGTACTCGTTCCGGATCCTCGGGGTTACGCATGAGGGGACGGAGGCCGAAGTTGTTTTTCCGGAAGGGGATACGGAAACCTTCCGCTTAAAACGCATCGGCGCGAGAAATACGATGGCTACGCTCGGCGCGGCAGTGCTTGCCTATAAGCTCGGCGTCCCGATGCAGAAGCTAAAAAGCGCTCTGCAGGAGCTTACGAGCAAACCGCATCTGATGGAGGGGCGCGTTGTAAACGGAATGACCGTCATTGACGATACGGCGAACGCCGTGCCCGAAGGCGTACTCGACGCGCTGGAAAGCATGCAGTGGTTTTCAGGGACCAAAATCCTGATGACCGCCGGAATCACGGAACTTGGCGCGATCCGCGGTGAAAGCGCGAGAAGATTCGGCGCGGCAGCGTCCAAAGTGTTCGATTATATAATTCTTGTCGGAAAAGAAAACACAAGGGCCATCAGAAGTGGTATCATGAGTGCCGGCTTCCTGCCGGACCGGCTGATGACAGCGGAAACAACCGCGGCCGCGTGGCAGCTTGCGAAAGAAACGCAGGGCAGCGAAAGGATCATCCTTCTTGAAAGCGATCTGGCCTTTGGCGACCATGCGGAGAATGAAAGGAAAGCTTCAGAATGAAAATCGTAGTATTATGCGGAGGACTGAGCACGGAGAGAAAGATTTCTTTCCTGTCCGGAACAAAGGTTTGCGCGGCACTTCGAAGCCGCGGACATAAAGCGGTTCTGGTCGATCTCTTCAACGGACTCGAAGATATGGGAGACGACGTACTCGCGGCGCCGGAGAAACTTTTTGATGAGCTCCCGCCGCTGCAGCCGGCTGTTTTCGACGGGCAGGCGCCGGACCTTGCAAAGGTACGGGAGGAGCGGAAGTTCAAAAGCCCTTCGCTTTTCGGCAGAGGCGTTCTCGAAATCTGCAGCAAGGCGGATGTTGTTTTTATCGCGCTGCACGGCCTGAACGGCGAAGACGGCCGCGTACAGGCGGCTTTTGACCTGATGGGAATTCCGTATACCGGCTCCGGCTATCTCGGGGCGGCCATCGGAATGGACAAGACGCTGACCAAACAGCTTGTCCGCCCCGCCGGCGTTACAACCCCGGACTGGCATGCGTACCATGGAGTCAGCAAAGAGGATATCCCGCGGATCATGCAGGAAAACTCTGTCCCTTGTGTTGTGAAGACACCGACCGGCGGCAGTACCATCGGCGTTTACATTGTCCGCCGGCAGGAAGAGCTGGAGCCTGCGCTGACAGACTGCCTCCACTACGGCAGCGACCTTTTGATCGAGCAGTTCATTGAAGGCAGGGAGTTTACAAACGCAGTGCTGCAGGACAAAGCGCTTCCCTGCGTTGAAATCGTGCCGAAGACCGGCGGCTATGACTACAGTAATAAATATTCCGCAGGCGCAACGCAGGAAATCTGCCCCGGCCGCCTTTCACCGGAGCTCTCGAAGAAGATGGGTGAGATGGCGGTGCTCGTTCATAAGACGCTGGGGCTTCGCACCTACTCCCGCAGCGATTTTATGATCGATCAGAATGACAATATTTATTTCCTCGAAGTGAATACGCTCCCCGGCATGACGCCGACCAGCCTTGTTCCGCAGGAAGCGGCAGCCGTCGGCATTTCGTACGAAGAGCTGTGTGAAATTATTGTAAAGGATGCGCTGCGGAGGAGAGGAGACTGATGGAAGCTGTTACGCTTGGCGAGCTTGTCCGCGCGGTCGGAGGGAAGCTCCTGGGTCCCTGCACGGACGAGAGCATCATGATCACCGGCGCTGTCTCGGATAACCGGAAGGTAGAGAACGGCTATGTCTTTTTCGCCTATCCCGGAGAAAAAAGCGACGGACATAAATACGTTCCGGCAGCGCTTTCTTCCGGTGCCGCGGGCTGTGTTGTTTCGAAGGACCCCGGCACCTATATGGAGGGGAAGTTCTATGTTCTGACACAGGACACGATCCGCGCGGCGGGGGATTTCGCGGCTTATTACAGGCGCTGCTTTGCCGTTCCCGCGGTTGCGGTGACAGGAAGTGTCGGCAAAACAACGACCAAAGACATGATCGCCTCCGTCCTCTCCGAAAGGTTCAACGTCATCAAGACGCAGGCGAATTTCAACAACAATATAGGACTGCCCAGAACCATCCTTTCGATCGGCGCGGATACGCAGATCGCGGTTCTGGAGATGGGCATGAACCACCGCGGAGAGATTGATTATCTGACGAGAATCGCAAAGCCCGATGTCTGCACGATCACGAATATCGGTGAGGCACATATCGGAAATCTCGGCAGTAAAGAGAACATTTTCAAGGCAAAATGCGAGATCTTTAACGGTCTTACGGACGGCGGTCTCGCAGTCATGAACGGGGACGATGAGTTCCTTGTAAAACTCCGGGAGGATGCGGAAAAACAGCGCCGCTTCCATTTCGTCTTTATCGGAGAAGCGCAGAACTGCGATTTCCGCGCGGTCAACATCCGGGACACGCTTCCGGAAGAGCTGATGTTTACGGCGGTGACACCCACGGGAACCTATGACATTGACGTTCCGGCAGCGGGAAGACACCTGATTTATCCTGCGCTTACAGCCGCGGCGATCGGCGCGTACTACGGCATGTCGAATGAAGAGATTGCGGCCGGTATCGCGCATTATACGGCGACCGGCATGCGGATGGAAACGCTGCATTTACCGGGGAACCGGACACTGTACAATGACACCTATAATGCCAACCCCCAGTCCATGAAGGCAGGGCTTGTGACTCTGTCGCATGCAGCGGGTGTCCGAAGGATCGCAGTACTCGGCGACATGTTCGAGCTGGGAGAGCGGGAAGAAGAACTGCACCGCGAAGTCGGCGCGTTCGCGGCGGGACTATCCATTGATACGCTGGTCACGACCGGAAGGGCAGCGGCTTATATTGCGGAGGAAGCGAAGAAGAACGGACTTTCCGATGTGCGCGCCTGTGCGGACAAACGCGAAGCGAAGGCCGTGCTGGATAAGATTCTTTTGGAAAGCCCTTCGGACACCGCGTTCCTTTTCAAGGCATCCCGCGGAATGGCACTGGAAGAACTGTTTCAATATGTGAAAGAGAAAGAGGAGCAGGCATAAGCCGGCTCCTCTTTCTCCGGGGAGCGCCCGGCGGCGCATGCTTCTGACCGTGGAAAGGGGCTGTCGCAATTGTTGAAGCGACAGCCCCTTCGGGCAGGTACGGAAAATCACTTTACTGCGGATTTTTATAGACAATTTCTCCGTCCGCAATCGTCCAGCGGACGACGCCCGGCAGGGTCTCGCCGATAAACGGAGAATTGGAAGAGCGGGAAGCAAAGTGGTCCGGTACGGTCCACTGCGCCTGCGGATCAAAGATCACAAGGTCTGCGGGACCGTCCTCCTCGATCGAACCTGCCGGCAGCTTATAGTATTCTGCGGGATTCCAGGTCAGAAGCCGGAGCAGCTGCATCATCGTAAGGAAGCCGGGGTTCACCAGTTCCCGGATGGAAAGCGAAAGCGCGGTCTCCAGTCCGATCATACCGCTCGGCGCCTTCCAGAGCGGCGTGACGGCCTTCTGCGCGGCCGTATGCGGCGCGTGATCGGTTGCTATGAAACTGATCGTGCCGTCCTGCAGGCCGCGGATGATTTCCATACGGTCGTGTTCTGTCCGGACCGGCGGATTGACCTTCGCGAGCGCGCCGCAGCGGATCACAGCCTCTTCGGTTAAAGAGAAGTGGTGCGGCGTTGCCTCGGCGCGGATGAGCGGATTGATCTGCCTGGCATAGCGTACAAGAGCGACGCCCTCTGCCGTGCTGATGTGCTGTATGCAGAGCGCGGCACCTGTCTGCGCGGCTGCCTGTACGTCTTCGCGGATCATTGTTATCTCGGCTTCTCTGGGAGAACCCTTAATCCCGTAGTATGCTGCCGCGGCACCGCCGCCGTTGATTCCGTTCTCGGAAATGAAGGACGGATCTTCTTCATGCAGACTGACCGGCATGTCCAGAGCCTTCGCGTGCAGCAGGGCGCTGCGGAGCAGCAGCCGGTTGCGCACGGGAACGCCGTCATCAGTAAAGACCTTCGCGCCGGCTTCTTTCAGCGCCTCAAAGTCTGTCAGTTCCTTCCCCTGCATGTGAAGCGTTACGTTTGCGGCACTGTAGATATGGATTTTTTCCTTCGCGCATTTTTCAAGTACTCTTTCCAGCACTTTGGTGTTATCGATCGGCGGATTCGTGTTCGCCATCATGATAATGCTCGTATACCCGCCGGCCGCCGCAGCAGCGGCACCGGAATGAATATCTTCCTTTTCAGGATACCCCGGGTCACGGAAGTGCGCGTGCGTATCGACAAGCCCCGGCGCGACGATGCAGCGGGAGGCGTCCAGAACGGCGGCATCCGGACCGACCGTGTCCTCCAGATCACCCTGCTGCGCGATCCGGACGATTTTTCCGTGGTCCAGCAGAAGGTCAAACGCGCCTTCCCTCTGTGAGCGCGGGTCGATCATGTATCCGTTTTTAACAAGCAGCATAAAACAATTCCTCCTGTGCGTTTCACATAGAATAATTCTACCATAGCCTTTCGTTTCGTATGCTATACTGATCATGTTTAATAACAGAAACGGAGAATTTCTTATGGGATATCTTCATGCACTGATCACCTTGCTTTCCGCTGTTGTTTTCTTCATCCTGGGACTTCCTGCGGGGCTGGTGATCCTGATCACAGGACTGTTTTCCAAAGCGGCGGCAGAGCGCATGTCCTACGCGTTCGTCCGGTTCGGCCTTCGCCTTGTCAGCGCGGTTTCCGGAAGCCGCGTCACGGTTCAGGGGTGGGAAAACATTCCGAAAGACCGGCCGGTTCTTTTTGTCGCGAATCACCGGTCGATTTTCGACGTGATTCTGTTTTTCCCGAAGCTTCCGGGCCGTACCGTTGTCATCGCGAAGAAAGAGCTTTCGAAAATCGCGCCGCTGCGCTTCTGGATGAAGCGGATTCATACTATATTTCTTGACAGGACAGATATCAAGGCCGGCGTGCAGATGGTGCAGGACTCGGTGAACTACTTGAAAAACGGATACAATGTTCTCATTTTCCCCGAGGGAACCAGATCGAAGAAGGAAGGAGAATTCCTTCCGTTCCACGGCGGCAGCTTTAAGATCGCGATCCGCAGCGGCGCGCCGGTCGTTCCGGTCACGATCATCGGCACCGGTGATATTTTCGAGGACCATTTTCCGAAACTGAAGGCAAAGAAAGTCACGGTTATCATCAGCCCGCCGATTGAAACGCAGGGCATGCCCATCGCGGAGCGCAAAACACTGCCGGAGCGGTGCCGTGATCTCATGATGCAGAATTATACCGGAGGCAGAGCATGAAAAACATTCATACCGTCACCGTCACGGGCAATAAAAACATCGCGGACGGAATTTACATGATGACACTCCGCTACAAGGAAGAGGAGGCGCCGGAGCAGATCCTTCCCGGCCAGTTTGTCGGTGTTTACAGTAAAGACAGTGCGAGGCTCCTTCCGCGCCCGATCAGTATCTGCCGCTGGATCAGCGAAGACAATTCCATTGTGCTGGTATACCGTGTCGTGGGCGCGGGGACCGAAGAGTTTGCCTCCTGTAAAAAGGGAGATACGCTGCGGATTCTGGATGTATTAGGCAACGGTTATGACCTCGAAAGTCTCAAAGACAGAAGCGTCCTGCTGGTCGGCGGAGGCATCGGCGCACCGCCGCTTCTGGAGCTTGCCGGCAGAATTACGGCCGAAAATATCCACGAGGGAAAAGGAAGCGTAACCACGGCGCTTGGATACCGGACAAACGACCTGTTCCTCAAAAAGGATTTTGAACAGGTTAGCCGCGTACTGATTGCCACCGATGACGGGACGGCAGGCTTTCACGGAAATGCCGTGGATGCCGTGCGCACTGCTATGGAGAAGAATGAGCGCCTCCGTTTTAATGTTATCTGTGCCTGCGGGCCGCTCCCGATGCTTCGGGCGGTGAAAAAGCTGGCGCGGGATCTTTCGGTTCCGGCATTCCTTTCGCTGGAAGAGCGGATGGCCTGCGGTGTCGGCGCCTGCCTCGGCTGCGTTGTGAAGACAGTAAAAACGGACCCGCACTCGCATGTGAAGAACGCGAGGATCTGTACGGAAGGACCTGTTTTTTTGGCCGAAGATGTCGATATTTAACGGTAAGGCGGGACAAAACAACTGAATTCGGAGGACTAGATGATGTCGAATACTGCTTCACGCGTGCAGACAGAGCCGGATCTTTCGGTGGATATTGCCGGCGTTCATTTTAAAAATCCCGTGATGGCGGCGTCCGGAACCTTCGGCTCCGGAATGGAATACGGGGAATTTATAGACCTTGACCGCCTTGGAGGAATCGAGTGCAAAGGTGTATCGGCCGTGCCGTGGGAGGGGAATAAGGCGCCCCGCATCGCGGAGGTGTACGGAGGCATGCTGAACGCAATCGGGCTGCAGAATCCGGGCGTTGATGTTTTTATCGAGCGGGATCTGAAATTTCTTTCCTCTTACGATACCCGTGTGATCGCCAACGTCTGCGGACACACGATCGAAGAATACCTGCGCGTTGTGGAGAGACTGCGGGACGAGAAACGCGTCGATCTTCTGGAAATCAATGTCTCCTGTCCGAATGTCAAAGAGGGGGCAATTGCCTTCGGCACAGACCCGGATGTTTTGCGCGATATTACGCGTAAGATTAAAAACATTGCCGCGCAGCCGGTCATCATGAAGCTGACGCCGAACGTGACCAGCATCGCGCAGATGGCGAAGGCGGCGGAAGAAGGAGGGGCGGACGGCATCTCCCTGATCAATACCATTACCGGTATGAAGATTGATGTCGAACGCGGAAAGTTCGCGCTCGCGAACCGGACCGGCGGCCTTTCCGGTCCCGCGATCCATCCCGTTGCCGTGCGTATGGTTTATGAAGCTGCGCATGCTGTGTCGATCCCCGTGATCGGCATGGGCGGAATTGCCACCTGGCAGGACGCCGTGGAAATGATGCTTGCGGGCGCGAGCGCAGTCGCTGTCGGAGCCATGAATTTCCACGATCCGCACTGCATGGAGAAAATCGTCGCGGGAATGGAAGATTACGCAGTGCGCCACAAGATTTCGAAAATTACGGAGATTATCGGCGCAGTGCATGACTGATGCAGATGACCGGCGCGTCGTCCGGCCGGACGCAGGCCATCGACGCAGTGCAGAACCGGTACGAAGGACGCGGGAAACAACATGGAAGAGATTACGGTTAAAGCATACGGAAAACTGAACCTTTGCCTCGACGTGACGGGAAAGCGGGAAGACGGTTACCATCTTGTGAAGATGATCATGCAGACGGTCGATATATACGATACGGTGACGATTCGCCCCGCTGCATCCGGAGAAATCACGCTGCATACGAACAGCGGGGATATTCCCGCGGGTCCGGATAATCTTGTTTTCCGGGCGGCAGATCGGATGCGCAGGGAATTTCATCTGCCGGGCGGATTTGACATTACTTTGATCAAACGCATCCCGATTGCCGCCGGCATGGCGGGGGGAAGCGCGGATGCGGCTGCGGTGATGCGCGGCATCCGGGACCTTATGTGCGGGGAAGTTACAGATGAAAAGCTCGAGAAGCTTTCGCTCCCTCTCGGCGCGGACATTCCGTACTGCATTCAGGGTGGCACAAAGCTGTGCGAAGGAATCGGGGAGGTCCTGACAGAGCTTCCGCCGATGCCGGACTGTTTCCTCGTCGTTGTAAAACCGGACATTTTTGTTTCCACACCCTGGGTTTACAGGGAATATGACAGTATTCCGGAGGATCAGATCCGGCATCCGGATGTCGACGCGATGGCGCGGGCAATCCGGCAGGAAGACCTTCCAGCCATGGCAGCCCTCTGTGGAAACGTGCTCGAACAGAAAACAGGCGCGGCGTATCCTGTCATTGGAGAACTTGAGGCGTTTCTTCTGCGGCAGGGCGCGATTACTTCGATTATGACGGGAAGTGGTCCGACGGTCTTCGGCATCTTTACGGAGCAGCAGGCTGCGGTTAAGGCAAAAGATGCGCTGGATGCCGTTCCGGAATACAGTACGTTTCAAAAGTTTGTAACAAAAAGGACATCCGGCGATTGAGCCGGATGTCCTTTTATGAATAGTGTGCACAGCAGCACACGGTTTTATTTGCGTTTTACAGGAGCGGCGCCGCCCTTTTCGCGGATCTTGTCCATCGTGCGTCCAAGCCAGCCTTTCTTCTTCGGCTCAGCCTTGAGCACCTGTCCGTGCGCGCCCCTGACTTCTACGATGTAGATGCCGCTGACCATTGCCTTGACCTGCTGCTTGACGGGAATCTGATCAAAGATTTTCTCGTCCGCAACAAGATTCATTACCTTCGGACCGACCTTGGCCTTTACGATCGGGAGCCTGGATCTTCGAAGATAGCGCGGCGTGGATTCGTATACCGCGTCGGGAAGGCCGGCCTGCTTGATCGGCAGCCTTTTCTTGTCAATGATAAGCATTGTCACCGGCTGTTTCGATGCCTCAACGGCCGCGTTCTGCTCTTCCTGCTTCTTCTGAAGCTTTTTCCCGTAAAAATAAAGAGCGACCAGCGCGGCAGCCAGAACCGCCAGAATGACGAGCAAAACAATCGTACCTGTACTCACAGTGCAACCTCCGGAACTGAATAAAATGCGTCTTTTGAACACGCAGTATTTTAACATTGATTCATAACCGAGGCAAGAAAAAACACTTTTACCCCCTCTTTGAATGTGCTAAACTAAACTTTACTGCGGACGGGCTGTGTTTTGCCGGAATGACCGGAAAACCCGGGGAAGCCGCGGACTGAAAGGATATCTGACATGAAAAAACTTTTCGTAATGCTTACCGGCGCGGTGCTTGCCGTATCGATGCTTGCCGGCTGTGGGAAGAAAGATCCCGCGTATCTTTCCGGCATCAAGGCGGAGGATTATGCGGAACCCGCGGATTATTCGAAGATTGAAGTGCAGGCCGAGGAGCCTTCGGTCAGCGACGAGTATGTGAATATGTATATCCAGTACATGCTTTCACAGGACAAGAAATATGTGAAGACTGACCGCAAGGCCGTGCAGAAGGGCGATCAGGTCAATATCGATTATACAGGGAAGATGAACGGCAAGACCTTCGACGGCGGCAGCGCGACGGACTACGATCTTGTCATCGGGTCTTCGAGCTTTATCGACGGCTTTGAAGACGGCCTCATCGGTAAGAAGGTCGGAGAGAATGTCAAGCTCAACCTGACATTCCCGAAGGACTATGGCAATAAGGATCTTGCCGGAAAGGCCGTTGTCTTCGAGGTGAAGATTAACAGCATCAAGCAGGAAGAAGAGTCGAAGCTTGACGATGCCTATGTCAAGGATCAGAATATCGACGGCGTTACGACCGTGGACGAGTACAAGAAGTATGTAAAGGACTACCTCCTCAAGCAGGCGCAGTCTTCCTATGACAGCGAGGTCAATTCCCAGATCATCAAGTATCTGACGGAGAACAGCAAATATCCGAAGGATCTGCCGGCGGAGATGGTTGACCGATGGAACCAGTCCTATACCGAGACGCTGACTTCCTACGCACAGCAGTACGGCACGGATCTTGAAAACCTGATGGAGACTATGCAGGGATCGACCAAGGATTCCTACAAGGATGATATCAAGAAGATGGCGGAGGATACGACCAAGGAATATCTGGTCATGCAGGTGATCGCGGACAAGGAGAAGCTCAACGTAACTGACCGTGATTTCAACACCGCGCTTTCCACGCAGGCTGCGCAGGCCGGCTATTCCAGTGTTGAGGAATACAAGAAGTCACAGGATACACAGGCGTACCGCGAGTATCTGATGGTGCAGAATGTACTTAAGTTCCTGAAAGACAAGGTGCATGTGACGGCGCCTGCATCCGGCAGCAGCGCGGCCGGGACGACCGAAAGCGCAGCAGCGGGAACGACGGAAAGCGCTGCAGCCGCTACGACGAAAACGGACGCAGCGAAGGACAGCAGCGCGGCAAAGGCAGACGCGTCCGGCAGCAGTGCAGCCGGGACGACCGAAAGCGCAGCAGCATCGACAGAAGCAGCCGCGCAGCAGTAAAGCTTAAGGCAGAAGTAAAGCTTACGAAGCAGTGAGGAGACAGGCAATGAGAGAGCAGTATCAGATGGAAGAGGTTTCAAGAATATTTGCCCTGCCGGAGAAGTATGAGGGCAGAGAAGTTACGGTCGGCGGCTGGATCAAGAGCAACCGTGACTCCAAGAATATCGGATTCATCGCGCTCGACGACGGGACATGTTTCCGGAATCTGCAGCTTGTCTATTCCGCCGATCTGCCGAATTTCGCGGAAGTCGCAAAGCTCAATATCAGCTCTGCCATTATCGCGACCGGAAAGATTGTTCTGACGCCGCAGGCGAAACAGCCGCTCGAAATGCAGGTCACAAAGATCGAAGTCGAAGGAGAGTCCACGCCGGACTATCCGCTGCAGAAGAAGAGACATACGCTGGAATACCTTCGTACAATCCCGCATCTGCGCGTCCGGACCAATACATTTGAAGCGACGATGAGAGTCCGCTCCGTCATCGCGTACGCGATTCACAAGTTCTTTCAGGAGCGGGGCTTTGTCTATGTGCACTCACCGGAGATTACATCCAGCGACGCAGAGGGCGCAGGCGAGATGTTCCAGGTGACAACCCTTGATTTGAACAATCTTCCGCTGCAGGAGGACGGAACGGTTGATTATTCGAAGGATTTCTTCGGGAAGCCCGTGAACCTGACGGTTTCCGGCCAGCTTGACGTTGAGACGTACGCGTTCGCGTTCCGCAACGTATATACCTTTGGTCCCACATTCCGCGCGGAAGAGTCCAACACAACAAGACATGCTGCGGAGTTCTGGATGATTGAGCCGGAGCTTTGTTTTGCCGATCTGGAAGACGACATGATCTGCATGGAGGCAATGATCAAGTACATTATTAACTATGTGCTGGAAAACTGTCCCGAGGAAATGGAATTCTTCAACCAGTTCATTGAAAAAGGCCTGATCGAGCGCCTGAAGCATGTGGCTTCCTCCGAATTTGGACGCATTACCTATACGGAGGCGGTCAAAGAGCTCGAAAAACATCAGGATGAGTTTGAAAACAAGGTATACTGGGGCTGTGATCTTCAGACTGAACATGAACGGTATCTGACGGAGAAGCTCTTCAAGCGGCCTGTTTTCGTGACGGATTATCCGAAGGAAATCAAGGCGTTTTACATGAAGCTGAATCCGGACGGAAAGACCGTTGCGGCCTGCGACTGCCTTGTACCCGGCATCGGAGAGATCATCGGCGGTTCGCAGAGAGAAGATGATCTTGCGATTCTCGAGAAGAGAATGGATGAGCTTGGCATGAACAAAGACGGCTATCAGTTCTACCTTGATCTGCGCAGGTATGGCAGTGTGCGCCATGCCGGATTCGGTCTTGGATTTGAGAGAGCAGTCATGTATATTACTGGTATGGGGAATATCCGTGACGTTCTGCCGTTCCCGAGAACCGTTGGTAACTGCGAGCTCTGATATAGCACGCAGCTGACGGGGCTGATTATAGCAAAAGTGTCTGTCCGGACTGAGAGCGATATTCCCAGCCCGGACTACGTATATCTTGTTTACGAACCGAAAAGGATTTTCATGTTATATAAGAACGCAGCCGATCAACTGAAAAGCGTTTTTCTTCGTACGCTTCTGCCGGTGCTTGCAGCGGGGGTGCTTGCGCTCTCGCCTGCCGCGCAGGTGAATGCCAGCAGACTTTCCGACCTCAAACAGCAGAAGAGCCGGACGCAGGAGAAACTGAATGCCGCCAACAATAAGTCCGATTCCCTCGAAGGGCAGGAAGAGGCTCTGAGCGAGGCAGAGGCGGCGGTCAGTCAGGACCTCGTGCAGAACATGGCGAGTGTTCAGATGCTGGAACAGGAAATCGACAAGCTGAATACGCAGATTGACGAGAAACAGAAGGAATACGACGCCGCGAAAGCCAAAGAAGATCATCAGTACGAACTGATGAAAATCCGGATCAAGTACATGTATGAGAAGGGAAACACAGATTATGTGGAAATCCTGATGCATGCGACTTCTCTCACGGATATGCTGAACAAGAGCGAATATATTTCGAAGCTCTATGATTACGACCGCAAGCTTCTAAAAGAGTATCAGGAGACGCGCAGGCAGACAGCCGCCGCCAAGACAGCGCTGGTAGACAAGAAATCCGAACAGGAAGAGTCGAAGGCCGGCCTTGTGGAGGAGCAGTCCGCGCTGCAGTCTCAGATTTCCGATCTGAAGGCCAAGCACAGTAACGTGAATGCCCAGATTGAGGAGGCAAGGCGGCAGGCTTCCGCGCTCGCGCAGCAGCTGCAGGAGCAGACAGCAGCTATTTCGGCCGAGGTAGAGGCGCAGGCGAAGGCCGCGGAGGAAGCAAGAAAGAAAGCGGAAGCGGAGGCTGCCGCGAAGAAGGCGGCGCAGGAAGCTCTGGATAAGAGCAAAACATCGAACACCCAGAACAGCGTCAAAGCTGTGAACGGCTCTTCTCTGCCGGTTATTGAGAATTCGTCCTCGCAGGATGCGGCGGATTCGTCCGGCAGCTCCGGTTCGTCTGGCAGTTCCGGTTCGTCCGGCAGTTCCGGCTCATCCGGCAGTTCCGGCTCATCTGGCAGCTCCGGTTCGTCCGGCAGCTCCAGTTCATCCGGTATTTCCGGACAGGACATTGTTGCCTATGCATCCCAGTTCCTTGGGAACCCTTATGTGTACGGCGGCACCAGCCTGACCAATGGAACGGACTGCTCCGGTTTTACGCAGAGTGTATATTCGCATTTCGGATATTCTCTCGGCCGTACCGATGTTTCGCAAAGAAGCAACGGCACTGTGGTTGCCTCCCTTGCCGACGCAAAACCGGGCGATCTGATCTGTTACCCGGGCCATGTAGCCATCTACTGCGGAAACGGAACGATCATTCACGCGAGTACGCCGGCGACCGGCATTAAATATAGTGCCGCAACATACCGCGCATATGTAACGATCCGAAGGATCATCAATTAAATGGAAAGGAAAAGCGCATGGGAAGAGAAATGATTGTTGTTCTGGACTTCGGCGGCCAGTACAAGCAGCTGATTGCCAGACGCGTCCGCGAGAATCATGTGTACTGCGAAATTCATCCGTACACAATGCCGATCGGGAAGCTGAAGGAATTGAATCCCAAGGGAATTATTCTGACCGGCGGACCTGACAGCGTTTACCGCGAAGATTCACTCGGCTATGATCCGGCCCTGTTCAGCCTTGGAGTCCCGGTTCTCGGAATCTGCTATGGCGCGCAGCTGATGGTGCATGAGCTCGGCGGAACTGTCCTGACGGCACCGCAGTCGGAATATGGGCATACCGATGTCTGCGTTGACGACAGTACCTCACTGCTTCTAGGCAACTGGGACAAAGAGACAACGGCCTGGATGAGCCATACAGACTATATTGCGAAGGTACCGGAAGGCTTCCATATTACAGCGCACAGCGCAGCCTGCCCTGTTGCTGGCGCAGAAGATCCGGCCCGAAAGCTTTATGCTGTTCAGTTCCATCCGGAAGTCGTGCATACAAAGGAAGGAAAGAAACTCTTCCATAACTTTGTTTATGATATCTGTGGCTGCAGCGGCGACTGGAAGATGGACTCGTTCGCGGAAACGACGATCCGGGAGCTGCGGGAAAAGATCGGAAACGGCAAAGTTCTCTGCGCACTTTCGGGTGGCGTGGATTCTTCGGTGTGTGCTGTTTTGCTCTCAAAGGCGATCGGAAAACAGCTGACCTGCGTTTTCGTTGACCATGGTCTTCTTCGTAAAAATGAAGGCGATGAAGTGGAAGCCGTCTTCGGACCGGACGGTCCGTATGAACTGAACTTTATCCGCGTGAACGCGCAGGATTATTTCTATGAAAAGCTTGCGGGCGTGACTGATCCGGAGCAGAAGCGGAAGATTATCGGCGCCGAGTTCATCAATGTTTTTGAGCGTGAAGCGAAAAAGATCGGCAAGGTAGACTATCTTGCACAGGGCACAATTTATCCTGATGTTGTGGAGTCCGGCATCGGCAAGGGCGCGACGATCAAGTCGCACCATAATGTCGGAGGTCTTCCGGAACATGTTGATTTCAAGGAGATTGTCGAGCCGCTGCGGAATCTGTTTAAGGATGAGGTTCGTGAAGTCGGTCTTGAGCTTGGAATACCGAGACAACTGGTGTATCGCCAGCCGTTCCCCGGCCCCGGGCTTGGCATTCGTATTGTCGGAGAGGTGACGGCTGAGAAGGTCCGCATCGTGCAGGACGCGGATGCGATTTACCGTGAGGAGCTTGAGAAAGCCGGCATTGATATGGGCAAAGGGCAATTCTTTGCTGCGCTTACCAATATGCGTTCCGTAGGCGTCATGGGTGACCACAGGACATATGATTATGCTGTTGCGCTGCGCGGCGTATTGACTTCGGACTTTATGACCGCAGTGGCGGCGGAGATTCCGTGGAGCGTACTTCAGACCTGCATGAACCGGATTATCAATGAGGTGAAGGGGGTCAACAGGGTACTGTATGATCTGACGTCCAAACCGCCGGGAACGATCGAATTGGAATAATGAAAGTAGAACGAAGAATGGCTTAAATACGCAATGTCATTAACTTAAGAATCTCCATATGTAGTGAGAAAAATAACTAATATTAGTTGCACTATATACGGCTTTATGCTACTCTATGTAGTGAGAAAA
>ONHF01000018.1 GCA_900317555.1 uncultured Lachnospiraceae bacterium
GTCATTCTCTCCCTCGCCGGTGTATGTCCAGTCAAGCCTGCCGTCACGGTAATACCACCACCCGTATTGGTTTAGCGCCATACCTGTGTAATGCCAGTCCAGCTTACCGTTTCGGAAATACCACCAGCCATATTGATTATCAGCCATGCCGGTATAATCAGTATCAATCCTGCCGTCTCGAACATAGCGCCATTCTTTATTAGTTAACACCATTCCGGTCAGTCCCCATGCAACATGGCCATTCTTATAATACCATGTCCCTGCGTCATTCTCTCCCTCGCCGGTGTATGTCCAGTCAAGCCTGCCGTCACGGTAATACCACCACCCGTATTGGTTTAGCGCCATACCTGTGTAATGATAGTACCACCAGCCGTATTCATTTGAGGCCATTCCGGTGTAATTCTGGTCAAGCTCTCCATCTTGGAAGTACCACCAGCCATTCTCGTTCGACGCCATCCCGGTATACTGGGTATCAACATTACCATTCTCAGAATAGACCCATGTTCCATCATTCTGCTGAGACATGCCGCTGTAGTCTTCGTCCAGCACCTGAATATTGGCGATTCTGAGCCACATGCCATCATTGAGCCCCGTTGCATAAAAAGACAGAGTCCCATCTGCGGTATCTCCAGCGAGATAAGTTACGATGCCAGTCGAATATGCATCGTTCTGAGGCAAAATCGGATACCAGCCGGTCTGATTCGAAATATATCCCCATGCGCCAGTGCCCATCACGGTGTACTGAATGCGATATGTCCGGCCGGGAATCATTTTACCAAAGCGTCCGCCAGAGAGTTCTGCCAGACGAAGGGTGATGCCTGCATCGTGAGTGCCCCATCCAGTACGAACTATCCCAATATAACTTCCACTGGGACTGTTCGTATCCGATGCAAACCACGAAGAGATCCTGTTCGAAGAATCCTGACGATACGAATGCAGCGGTGCCGCATTCGCTGCAGAATAATCCACAACTGCGACATCATTCGTATTACCACGGCCATTGATGACCGAATTTTCCTTCAGAGCAATACCTTTTCGACAATACGCATCTCCGTTCACCGTAGTATTCGACAGAACAACATCTGTTCCGGCATAATTTATAAAATTACCGTTTAATACCGAATTACTAATCTGTACGTCGTTCGCCGCGCTATTGATTAGAACGCTGCCCTTGGCATTCCCATAAAATGTACAATTGTCTAAATAAATATGTTGATTCGGATTGCTTTCGTAGTTGGTCTCAATGTCTACACCAAACTGTGGATCTGTACCGTTCGCATCTCTGAATATACAATTCTTCAACGTAACATAATCCGCTGACACGATCGACAGATCATTCCGGCGGTTTCCGGCAAGCTCACAGTTCTGAATTATAATGTTGCTGCAACCTGCATCCTGCGTCCACTCGTGATCAGACCCGAGGTAGATTCCGTCTCCCCAGCAGTTAAAAATCTTTATTCCATCAAGTATGATGTTGCTGCTGTCAAAGACTCCGATGCCATGTCCCCATTCGCCCTCTGATCCCTGATGTTCATACCGGTCTCCGTATAGCTGTCCGCCAGTAATGCTGACGTTGTTCAGTCCACGCAAAGACAGAATACAATAACTCTTTTCTCCGTTCGGAATGGCAATCAGCTTCGCATTATTGCCAAGAATTACCTTAATATCGCTTCGAAGGTTGATTTTCTGTATCGTATTAACACGATAAGATCCATCAGGAATATACAATGTGTCGTGTTCTGTAGAAAGGCTTCCGATTGCCTGATTTATTGCTTCTGTATCGTCGCTCTTATTATCTCCCTTTGCGCCAAAATCCTGCGGCGTAACATAATTGGCAGTAGATTGCGAATTATTCTCGCCATCTTGAACAGGCGGCTGATTCGGAGTGTCGGCGATCTCTCCTTCTTCCGTATCAGAAGCATTCTCTGTAGAAAGTGTGTTATCCTCTGAGGTTGTTTCTACAGATTCTTGATCATCTGAACCTTTTCCATCAGATGTTTTTTCAACAGATGACTTATCATTGGTTTTATTCGAAACTTGATTATCCGAATCTGTCCGCGCTGCATCATATGCATCACTGGCTTCCTGCTCACTGGCATTTTCTTTCTGCGTGTTCGCTGATATTTCAGTCGAATCAGTCATTGCAGAATCAGTAGCTTCCGTAATTACGGTATCATTTTTCTGTGTATTGTCACTTTCTGCTTCTCCTGCATCTTCTGTTCCACCATCGGTTACCAGTGCATCTTCATGAGTTGCCTTACCGGCATCGGATGCTCCCTCCTTCGCTTCCGAAATAGCAGCCTGTACATTTACAGTATCTGCGGCAACCACATCGTTGCTTTCGGATTCTGAATTGTTTTCGACTTCTGTCGAAACGTCACTGGCTCCTACATCAGTCGAAACACTTGGTGTATTCACTTCTTCGGCCGGAGTATCCTCTTTTTCATATTCAGAGACGGGGGCATCTTCAATTGTATCTTCCCCAGTGGTATCCACGGCCTGCGTGGCTGCAATATTCTGCTCTTCTTCTGCATGCGCCACAATTGACGGGCTGAGCATAATAGCTCCTGCAAAAAGGATAGACAACATAACAGTTGAAGGAATTAATGAATGATGGTTATTCTCATTGTAATGGTGAAACATAGCACTGCCTCGTAGTACCTTATTACCTCTGCTCCCCGGCCCTCTCCAGCGCCGACGCAATCACCGCATCCATATCATAGTACTTGTACTCTCCAAGCCTTCCGCCGAACACGACGTTCTTCTCGGCATCACCGAGCTTCTTGTACTCCTGATACAGCGCGCCGTTCTGCGCGTCATTCACCGGATAATACGGTTCGTCGCCGGGCTTCCACTCCGAGCTGTACTCGCGGCTGATCACGGTCTTCGGCAGGTCGTTTCCCTGTGCATCCTTACCGAACTCGAACCACTTGTGCTCGATGATTCTGGTCCAGGGTGTCTCCCTGTCCGTATAGTTGACCGCAGCATTGCCCTGGAAATTCGGCATATCCAGAACTTCCGTTTCGAAGCGGACCGAGCGGTACTGAAGCGGTCCGAGCTTGTAACCGAAGTATGCGTCGATCGGGCCGGTATAGATCACTTTATCGGCGAGCTTGTCCAGTTTTTCTTTGTTTTCCAGATAATCAATGCCAAGACGCACTTCGATGCCGTCCAGCATGTTCGCAACCATCTGCGTATAACCGCCGATCGGTATTCCCTGATACAGCGCGTTGAAATAGTTATTGTCAAACGTCAGACGCACCGGCAGTCTCTTGATGATAAAAGCGGGGAGTTCGGTGCAGGGGCGGCCCCATTGCTTCTCCGTGTAGCCTTTGATCAGCTTCTCATAGATGTCTGTTCCGACAAGACTGATGGCCTGCTCCTCAAGATTCCGGGGATTCGTGATGCCGGCAGCCTTCTTCTGCTCCTCGATCTTTGCTTCCGCTTCCTGCGGCGTTACGACGCCCCACATCCGGTTGAACGTATACATATTGAACGGCAGGGAAAAGAGTTCTCCCTTATAGTTCGCGACCGGCGAATTCGTGAAACGGTTGAACACGGCAAAACGGTTTACATAATCCCACACAGTTTTGTTATTGGTATGGAAGATGTGCGCGCCGTATTTATGCACATGGATTCCTTCGATGTCCTCGGTATAGATATTGCCGGCGATATTCGGGCGCTTGTCGATGACCAGCACTTTCTTTCCGGCATCCGTCATTTCTCTAGCGAACACAGCGCCGTACAGGCCGGAGCCGACAACAAGATAATCATATTTCATAAGATTCTTCCTCCCGTGGTGCGGACGATTGAACATGAGAGCAGACAGCCGCCGATAGAAGCAGCCGTCTGCAATCATATTATCGGTTTGTTATTATATACCATAATTTCATTATATTTCTATGCTTTATTCCCTGATTCTAAAGGCTTTTTCGCGATGCGGATTTGCAGGTGTACAATCTGATGTACCATTTTGCTCCTTTCATTAGAAATAAAGGAGCCTCCCGACTGGCAGCCTTTATTATACGCTGCCGGGCAGCAGATTGTTATATAAATATTCGGGGCTCTCCATCGTCGCGTCAGATTTCAGCATTTATATGTGGTATAATATCACTGCAGCAATCCCATGAGTGGAAAACTATCAAGGGATGGCGGGTGTCTCCACGGTAGATATAAATGTATCCAGATGGGGAACAACCAGTTGAAAGGAGGAATAGGATGGCTACTTCGAGTATTTTTGCAAACGTAGTACTGACGACAAACGAAGAAGCAAAGCGTCTCTGCGATGCTTATGATGAGTTTGAACAGCGGCAAAAAGAAATACCGGTATCCAAGACATTATCTAAAAATCCTTCATCCTTTGCCCATATTGACCGGGTACTAAAAAGGATGGAGGAGACCAAATGACGTATTATGTTGATAATATTTTGGATCTTCTGAAAAAGTATGATAATGAAACCATCAGTAAATTATTAGGCCAATTTGTATGTCATAAAAATGAGGAGATCGATACATTTATCCGCAAAAAAGCCTTACCTTTTGCGAAACAAGGACTATCCATTACCTATCTTGTGTATTCAGATGCTGACGAACTTGTCGGTATCTTTACTCTGGCAAACAAAACGCTGACGGTTGAAACAGAAAACATCAGCAGTAGTCTGCAGAAGAAGCTGGAGAAATTCGGAAAATATGACGCGGCAGGAACACGAATCACAGTGCCGGGCATCTTGATCGCGCAAATCGGGAAAAATGAAAACGCAGAGTTCCCCGTTACCGGATCAGAACTGCTGCGTCTTGCCGAACAGCAGGTAGGACAGATATTTTACAAAGCGGGCGGGCGCATTGTATATCTTGAGTGCGAGCATAAGCCAAAACTCTTCCACTTCTATGAGTCATGTCAGTATAGGAGTATTGGAGACCGGATACAAAAGGAACCGGAACAGGACGATATCGATTATCGTGTGTACATCAAGTTCTTGGATCCCATGAAAATCGATCTGAATAATTAATAGCCGGGGAGTTTTCTCCCCGGTTTTTTCGCACACTAAAAAATAGCCGATATCGTATACCATATATACTTGATATTGGTAACAAAATATCTCTTCCAGAGTCTTTTCGGATCCTGCAGCAGGCGGTAAAGCCATTCCATGCCGGCCTTCTGCACCCACTTCGGCGCTCTTTTCACAGTCCCGGCGTAGAAATTAAAGCCCGCGCCGACGCCGATCATCAGTGCGTTCACTTTGTCCTTATGGGCGGCCATCCACTTCTCCTGCTTGGGCGCGCCGAGTCCGATCCAGATAATATCCGCGCCCGAATCGTTCAGCATCTGCACTGTCTGTGCATCCTCTTCGGGCGTCAGATCCCGGAACGGCGGAGAATACATTCCCTTGATATTGATTCCGGGGTAATTCTTTTCAAGTCCTTTCCGGAGCTTCTCAATTGTCTCTTCGGTAGAGCCGTAGAAGTAATGCGATATCTTTCCGTCCATGGTTCCGCGGAACATGGCGTTCATAAAATCGGGGCCGGACACGCGCTCTGCATTCATATATCCGAGACGCTTCTGCTGCCGCGCGATCGGGCTGCCGTCCGGGAAGGTATACGCGGAACCGTTCTGGATCGCACGATAATCCGGATTGTCGTGCGCCATGACTGTCGTGTGGACATTGGAGAAACAGATGTACTGTCCCTTTAACTCTTTGACTGCATTTTTAATATATATCGCTGCTTCATCGACATTCGAGACAGTGTAATGAATGCCGAGGACATCGCATTTCTTTCTAAGTCCGTCAAAATAGACCGCCTGCAGATCACCGATCTTCGATACCGCCCTCGACGGAATAAAGTCGCCGTCATAGGAAAGGCAGAGGTAAACGCCGGTTCCACGGCGTTCCAGTGTCCGGACAAAATCGGGGATGCCAAGCTCCCGGATGTTTTCGGCGGGAACGGCGATCACGACGTCTGTTACGTTTCTCTTTTCGATCTCCTGCAGTATTTTGTCTTTGTCCTCATCCAGCAGGCGCATTCCTTCAAGTTCGGATTCCTGATTCAGTGTAGTCTTGAGACGCGACCAGACACCGTCCGCCATATCTTTGCAGGTCAGCAGCAGGATCTTGGCGCTGACGATTTCCTTGTTGCAATGTTTCTTATAATACCTGCGGAACAGCATATGCAGCAGGTAATCCAGAATAATATAGAAAAGGAAATTGTAACCAAACGCAATGCGGGAGAGCTGCTGCGCGTTCTGTGTGGCGACCAGAAAAATGACGAGTGAGGTAAAGATAATGACCGAGCTTCGAAGGACGCTGGTCAGGTTTTCGATCGGGTCATGTTTCTCTACGTACAGGAAGATATTCTCGTTCGACCGGTACGCGTATAGGATCAGGCAGATCAGTATTTCGAACAGAAGGACTGTCCGGTACAACCGGTGCTGCCAGGTCGGCACAAACGAATGAAAGCGCAAAAGAATTGCGATCTCTACCGACGCAAAGACAGCGATCAAATCCAGCAGTAATGTAATTCTTCTCCTCGCTTTATGCGACAGATAGAACATAAAGACACTTCCCCTCTCATTCAGCGGTTTCCCGCAGCAGTTCCGGTTTGTTTTTACGGATAATGTCAAGAGCCGCATTGATGGCGGTATCCGACTTCCCGGATTCCAGAAGCTTTTCCAGCTTCTGTGTCTCTTTCGCCTCCTTTTCAAGACGCTCTCTTTCGCACCGGACTGACCAGCCGTCCGCGAGTTTGTCGATATCTTCAAGACATCGTGGCAGCTTTTTGGTCATCAGATATTCTTCGTAAGCATCGCAATAATGCTCGACGTCGCTTGTAAACGCGATCTGATTGCCGTGATCGAGCCAGAGGATCTTGTTGCACAGCTCCCGGACCTGATCGATGGAATGAGAAACCAGAATGCCGGTGATGCCGCTGTCCAGAATCTCCTTCATTTTGTCTCCGCTCTTTTTGCGGAAAGCGCCGTCTCCAACGCTCAGGACTTCATCGAGAATCAGGATTTTCGGATTAACGAGGCAGGCAATCGAAAAGGCAAGCCTGCTCTTCATGCCGCTGGATAGCTGCTTGAAATAATAATCCTGAAACTTCTCGAGCTCCGCGAACGCGATGATTTCATCATACTTTTCATCGAGGAACTTCTTGGTGTAGCCGAGCATTGCGCCGCGAAGGTAGGTGTTCTCCCGGACGGTCATATCCGCGTCAAAGCCGCTTGCGAGTTCCAGCAGAGCCGCGATCTTACCGTGCGTGCGGATCGTGCCGCCGGTCGGAATCAGAATGCCGCTGATCGCCTTCAGGAGCGTACTCTTGCCGGCTCCGTTCGAGCCGATGATACCGAGCATGTCGCCCTGCTCCAGCGAGAACGTGATGTTCTTGTCCGCATAGAACTCCTTGACATGGTAGTTGCCCGTGATATGGCGAAGGCAGTATTCCTTGAGTCCGATGGACTTCATGTCGCCGGTGATATATCGGATATTAACGTGATCGCATTCTACTGCTAACATGTTTTACCTCAAATATAGTATACAAACTGGTGATTGTACTTCTTGTAAATGACACCGCCGATGATCAGAAGCACGACTGCGTACATGGCGCAGAGCGCATGGTAGGCAAGCGAAGGAATCTGCTGTGAAATCACAATCGTACGGAAATATTTGATATAGACGTAGATCGGATTCAGAAGGAAAAGCTTCTGTGCGCTTGCGGGAAATCTGTCCACGGTATAGAAGATGGCGGACAGGTACTGTAACAGCATCAGAAAAACGGAATACAGATACCGGATGTCCCTGAAGAAGACGAACAGCGCGGACAGGATCATGCCGACGCCGATGTTGAAGATAATCAGACACAACGTCGGGTAGAACAGCATCAGCATTCTGGGATGCAGCGTGATACCGTCCAGCAGCGCGAACACAAAGAACACAACCACAGTCAGCAGAAAGTTGATGAGAGCGGATACATTCTGAGACAGGACGAACAGGTATTTCGGGATATTGATCTTGGTGATGACGCTCGCGTTGTTCATCAGGCTCGACATGCCGTTGTTCGTCGCTTCACGGTAATACGACATGATGATGTTGCCGGCGAACAGGTAAGTTGTATAGTGCGGCGTATCCTTGCCGAAGAATCTGGTGAAGACAATCTTCATGACAAGGAGAGTCAGCATCGGCGAGAGAACGCTCCATGCCATGCCGAGCGCCGTGCGCTTGTATTTCTTCTCAAAGTCACGCTTCACGAGTTCTTCAAAAAGGAACATGTTCGTGGACAGGTTACGGAAAAGACGATCGATTGTACGTTTCATGTAGTAAATACCATACGGGCACTGCCCGTCATCGTTCATAAGGCTTTGTAAATGTGCAGGCTTTTCAGTTCCTGCTCTCTGCATTCAGATCTCTAATCACCGCAGCGATCTGTTCCGCATACGCCCCGGCTTCCTCCATCGTACCCGCCTCGACACCGATCCGGATCACCGGCTCCGTGCCGGAAGGCCGCACCAGAAGACTCCCGTCGTCTCCGAGCTTATCCGCAATCTCTGAAAGGAGGTTCTGCAGGCGGGGTGAGCTGAAAACCGCCTCTTTATCTGTAACTTCGACCTTATCCTGCACCTGCGGATATACCAGCATCGTCTCTGCCAGCTCCGAGAGTTTCTTCTTTCTGGCCATCATGACCTGCATGACTTTCAAGCTCGTCAAAACTCCATCTCCGGTTGTCGCATACTTGGAAAAGATGATGTGTCCGGTCTGCTCTCCGCCGATTCTGTAGCCGTACTTCTTCATCGCCTCGTAGACATACTTGTCTCCGACCTTCGTGCGGATATAGCTGATACCGTCCCGCTCGAGTGACTTGAACAGGCCGAAATTCGACTGTGCTGTCGCAACAACGGTGTTGTCGATCAGTTTGCCGCGCTCCTTCATATATTTGCTGTACATGTACAGGATATGATCGCCGGTGACAACATTTCCCTTTTCATCTACTGCAAGGCAGCGGTCTGCGTCTCCGTCATAGGCAAAGCCGACGTCCAGCCGGTTTTCCACTACGAATCTCTGCAGGTTTTCAATATGGGTGGAACCGACGTTAAGGTTGATATTGAGTCCGTTCGGGCGGTCGCCGATCACATAGGTATCCGCGCCGAGCGCATTGAAAACCGCCTTGGCAATGGTCCAGGCGCCGCCGTTCGCGCAGTCGAGGCCGACCTTTACGCCGCGGAAATCGTATACGCCAAGAGAAATCAGATAACCGATATAACGGTTACGTCCGGCGATATAATCGACGGTTGTTCCGATCCTGTCTCCCGCCGCGAAGGGAAGCTCTCTGTGATCTTCGCCGAAAACAAAAAGCTTTCCATCCAGATAATCTTCAATCAGATCGATGACTTCATCCGGCATCTTTTCACCGAGATGATTCACCAGTTTGATGCCGTTGTCATAGAACGGATTGTGGCTCGCCGTAATCATGACACCGCAGTCAAAACGGTCGACGCGCGTAATATAAGACACAGACGGCGTAGTCGTTACATGCAGAAGGTAGGCGTCCGCGCCGCTTGCCACGAGACCGCCGACCAGAGAATATTCGAACATGTAGCTGGAACGTCTTGTATCTTTGCCGATCACGATCCTTGCCGGCTCGTCAAAGCCCTGTCTGTGCTTGAGCTCTGTGCAGTACCAGCCGAGAAAACGTCCGATCCTGTATGCGTGATCCGCCGTCAGGTTTTTGCCGGCTTCTCCGCGGAAACCATCGGTGCCAAAATATCTACCCATCGGTGTCCCCTTTCAAATTGTAAATGTACAGAAGCTTACCGGGCTCTTTCCTCAAAAGGTGAAAGCCGCACTTTTCGAAGATCCTGCGGGAGGCCGTATTGTCCGGCAGGACTTCAGCAGTCAGCGTGCGGATACCGGATACGTTCCGCGCATGGGAAACCGCCATCTGTATCAGCAAAGTTCCGAGGCCCTTTCCCCGCTCCGAAGCGGCGACGCTGTAGCTGATTTCGGCTTTCTGTCCCGAGAGATCGAGCCGCAGCTGTGCGGCGGGAGTTGCAGCAGGCAGTACAGCTTCTGTCGAATCCGCTGCGGTTTGAGCTGTGCCCGGCTGCTCTGCCGCGCTGCTGCCAGCAGCCGGCATCCGCAGCAGAATGAACTGCTTTCTGCAGGGATCAGCCATAAGCTTCCGGAACCACTTCTCGTGTTCTTCATACGGGAAGGTGTCGTGGCCAAATGACCCTGCCCGCGTGACCGGATCCATCCGCCAGTCATATAGTAGCCTGCAGTCGGACGGCACGGCCTCACGCAGAAGATATGTGGAACCTCTGTATTCTCTCGAACAGACGACCATATCTAGTGGTTTTCCTCTCCGCAGACGGACGCATAAATCTTTTCTGTCTCGTCTGTCATCTTCTCCCAACTGTATTTGTTCAGGATAAATGCAGTCGATGCGTCTCTGTAAGCGTGCGCAACCTCCGGATGCTCCAGAAGGTACTGCAGCTTCTGCTTGAGGTCTTCGACGCTGCCCTGCCGGAAGGAAACGGCTTTGTCTTCGACGACTTCGATGTTTTCCTTGATATCGCTGACCAGGCAGCAGGTGCCGTAGCTCATTGCTTCAAGAAGACCGATGGACATGCCTTCGACGTCACTGGGCAGGACGAACAGATACGGGTTACTCTGCAGCTCCTCGAGAAGCTCGTCATGCACAAAGCCGGTCAGGATGATCCGCGGGTCTTCCGCTGCCATTCGTGTGATTTCGTCCATATATTCCTGTGCATTGCCGCTCATACCGGCAATCACAAGCTTTTTATCCGTCGGGATCTGACAGAAAGCCTCAATCAGGTAATGAATGCCCTTCTCGGGAACGATACGCGAGAGCGACAGGATATAGTCGTCTCCCTTCAGGCCATATTGCTTCGTAATGATTTCCGGCTCCAGATGATAGCCCTTGTCGATGCCGTTCGGAATAAAGAGGGTTTTTCTGCCATATTCCGAGAGGAAATACTCCTGCATGTTTCTGGACAAAACAATCAGCGCATCGGCATGTTTTGCCGCCGTGCGTTCTCCGGCTTTCAGCATGCGAGAAGCAAACTTTCCCCATTTCGCCCTCTGCCAGTCAAGGCCGTGGATCGTCGCGACGACAGGGATGCCGAACAGCTTCGGCAGCCACAGCATCAGGCACGGGCCTTCCGCGTGATAATGGATGACATCATAGTGCCCGAACAGGGCGCGGATCGTCGCAAGCGTGGAGTAAACAATCGCGTTCAGCTTGCTGCTCCTGAACGTAGGAATCGTCAGAATCCGGATTCCGCTGTAATAGTGCCCGGGCATGCCCTTGATCTTCTCATAGTCTTTCGCATGCAGATGATAGCCGGACCGGTTATAGCACTCCACCGAGTATCCGCGGTCGCGCAGACGTCTTGCCAGTTCCCAGACGACAATTTCAACGCCGCCTTCTCTGGACGGCACATGCTTCTGTCCGATCATGGCGATGCGTGTGGCGGATTTTTTGTTTTTACGAAATGACATGCCAGACCTCACTGTTGCACTTTGTTCCGGATCAGGAAATTCCCCGCTCTTTCATACTTGCGATCGTTCTGCGGAAAGCCTCTTCGAGGCCGACCGCAGGTTTCCAGCCAAGCACCATCAGCTTATGGCTGTCCAGCGTCAGCTTCGTGTCCGCGGCGTACCCGTAAACATTTTCTTTCGGGATATCATATGTCACACGGATTTTCCGGCCGCTGACGCCTTCCGCGATTCTTTCGGCTACAAGCTGTGCCATACCGGCAATCGTCGTGTGTGCCGCCTCGTTACATACATTGTAAGCGGAGGCGTCCTGTCCTGCCACAAGAATTGTCAGAAGTCCCAGCACCATGTCTCTCGTGTAGCAGTAATTGCCCTCCGAGAGGCCCTTTGTATGCAAAACAATGTCTTCGCCGTGCAAAGCACTCTTCGCAAACTGCGCAAAAACTCTGCCCTCCCAGGGAAGTGTCCCCGCTCCAAACGTCTGGGCGAGCCTTGCGACTCTTGTCCGAAGGCCGTATTCTGCATGGTAAGCAACACAGAGGTTTTCACACATCCGTTTACTGAGAGGATAGTTGCTCCGCACCTTCATGGGATCAACGAAGCCGCCGCGCTCCTCAGAAGCTCTCGTGTCCTGTCCGTAGACGCTCATGTCGCCATAGGCTTCCATTGAAGATATGTACAGAAAAACCGGCTGCTGCTCGTCTTTAGAGGTACCCGCCATAGCTGCATCGAGCAGCCTCGTAGTTCCTTCGATCGCGGAACGGATCGTCTCAACCGGTCTGGAAACCATCACTCTGGATGTCGTCACAGCCGCGCAGTGGATAATGTAGTCGAGACGGCCGCCGGAAATTTCCTGTACCTTTTCGTTGAAATCCGGGGCTGTGATATCCGAAAGGACCGGAAAAAGATCTTTCCGCCCCCACAGCTCTCCATATACGGTCTTTGCCTTCTCCTCGCTGCGGATCACCGGCAGAATACGCATTCCGTAGTTTTTTGTACGGTTGATGCAGGCCAGCGCTTTCACAAGGACAGAGCCGACCAGCCCTGTCGCGCCTGTGATCAGGAACGTACGCCCTGTAAGCTTGTCCCTGTTGTCAAGGACAAGCGGACTTTCCGCAATAATCTGCAGATCTTCCTGCAGAGTGTGATCGTTTGGAGCTTCCGGAGAATTCATGTTCATCTTGACAACCTCGAAAAAATTCACAGGCATCTTTCTGTGTCCAGTATGCCATCGCGCGGCATTTACGCCTGCGCGATCAGGAAACGCCGGAGTGCCGCGGTAAGCTTCTTTCCATGTTTGCGCCAGCAGCCGGCCAGAAGGAGGACAAGCAGTCCGTTCAGGAGCGATACTGCGACATAAACCGTCATCCGGAGCCTTCCGGAGTAATGCTCCGGCGGCAAAACATTGTTGATATGCTGCGCGAAATATAAATGCGAGAAGTAAAGCGCCGTGCTGTATTTCGCGCAGAACTGTGTCATTTTCGCGGCGGCCGGCTTATCGAACAGGCCGCTCCCGGATCCCTGTCCGCTGAACGTAAGGATGACCGCGATCTGCAGCAGAAAGATATAGAAATAATCCGCGGTCGAAGGATCTTCTTTATACATGTAAAAAATCACGGCTGTATAAATGCCGGTTCCTGCAAGCCGGATCAGGATATGCGAGGGTTTTGTCAAGCGAAGCATCCGCAGCCTGGCCGCGGCGTAAAATGCGACAACACCCAGGCAGAGCTCTGCCATCGCGCGCAGATCTCCTTTATATACGAGTCCGGTCCATTCCACCGGGTCCCTCGGATGTCCGAATGTCCGGCAGAGGTAGCCCAGAAGGAACATCGCCGTAAGCGGTGCCCCGATATGCACCATAAAATTCTTATGCCGCCGGATCAGAGGGTACAGCACCGCCATGCAAAGCAGCATCGCGGACAGATACCACATGCAGCCGTCGATGCCGCCTGTAAAGATACCGCTCATCTTGATCAGCGACAGCTCGAAGAAATACTTGCCGAAATCATGCAGAACATGCCGCAGTCCCGGGAAACCAAAGCCCTCGATCAGGAAAAACCCGATGAACCAGGCAATCAGATATTCAGGCAGGAACGCCCTGATCTTGCGGAGAAGGAAATGATAGGTTTCGGTTCCAAGCGTCGCCCGTGTCACGCCGGTGCTTTGCCTCCGCTCTGCCCGCAGAATCGACGCCATCATCAGATATCCGGATACGATGAAGAAAAACTCCACGGCAAGCGAGCCGCCCAGAAACAGACAGTTTTCGTCTCCCAGCACATATCTGGAATGATGCAGCATAATGATAACCGCAAATACAAAGCGAAGAAAATCCACTTCGCGGTTGCGCTGTTCCATACAATCTCCAATCCGGCAGCTGCGGCAGACCGCGCCGCCGATGCGTTTTTGCGTCCCGGCGCTTATGCTTTCTGCAGCCACTGCAGAGTGACGTCAGCGATTCGCTCCTGCGCATGGCCGTCGTCCATGCAGCCTTTATCGGAGAGGAACTCCGTGACCTTCTTCTGGTACACATCGTCGTTGAACGAAAGAATGTGATCAACAAGCTCCGATGTATCCGTGGCAACCGGGAACGGCGTGTCCTCAAGCTTGAAGTAAAAACCGCGTTCGTTGTTATAGTCTTCTATATCCATCGCGAAGATAAAGCCGGGTCTGCGCATCAGGACATAATCATAAATCCAGGATGAATAATCGGTGATGCCAACCTCTGTAATCGCAAGCAGCTCCTGCATGTCCGGATATTTGGTCACATCGATGACTTCATCGGAGCGGACGGTGTTTTTGCCGGCTTCGTTCTTCTTGTCGTTGTCGTGGTAACGAAGAAGCAGGCACCACTTTCCGCCAAAGCGCTCCGAAAGCGCCTTTACGACTGCGCGCGCGTGCAGGTCATAGACTGCGAAATTATGATTGTCGCGGAACGTCGGCGCGTACAGCGCGAAATGAATATCCTCCGGCAGATCATAGTCCCTGATGAAGCGGCCGCGCAGGTACGCTCTCGTCTTTTCATAGTTCGGGAAGAAAATGTCGTTTCTTGCGTGTCCAAGCTTCAGGATCGGTGTTTCCTTCCAGAACGTCTCACGGAAAACACCGTCCTCGAACGTCGAATTTGAAATGCACTCGGTCGTCAGGCGCCCCATCCGCATTGCCGCAACCGGCCACGACATGTTCGTATTGTAATGCGCGATGTCAAAGCGCTTGATGCCAAGGCTCCCGTGCCATGTCTGTACGATATGCTGCTCCTTTTTGGTCGGGAACGGATAGAACTTGTCACCGAGCAGGGAATTGATGTATATCACCCTCGAGGACGCAGCGGCGTGGAAGTATTCGTAGGAGTTTGTTTTGACGAAATGAACGTGCTGATCGATATATTCCTGCAGCTCTTTGACCCTCGGGTCTTTCCGGTCCAGCGTGCCGCAGTCGCGGGCAAGGATCTCCTGCGCGCCGATGGACGCGGTTTCCGGTGAAGTGACGCTCCAGTACAGCTCCACATCCGCTTTCCTTCGGATGATTTCCTCGCTGATATATTTCATGTTGCAGGAAACGCTGTGGTTGAACGGCAGGAACATGATCTGGTTCGGAACCACTTTGACATGCGGCCACATGACAGAACGGGCGAGATACCCGATCTTGCGGTCGAGCCACGTATTAAACTGTTTAAAACAGTTTCCGAGACGTTTCAACGTCTTGCCTTCCACCATGACGTGCGGCAGAGATTTGAATTTCTTTTTAAGTACGCGTAAAACCAGCATTGTTTTTCCTTCTATTGTGCGTATTGAAAAGGCTCCTTGACAAAAGTCTGCACCGCGCCGTGCCCGTCCTCATCGCAGACGGTCCGGATATGATGCGTTTCAGGGTCAATGGTTGTCGTCCAGGTTCCGCCGCCCCGGCAGATGCCGCAGATACGGCCATCCTCTCCGGGCGTTCTGCCAAAACATTCCGTGTAGGACTCCCGCAGCAGCTTTTCGTAGTCGACGTCGTCTTCGCGGCCGCCGTTTGCAGAGAGCGCTGCCTCGACTTTATGCGTGTACGTGTATTCGAGCACCCGCCTTGCCTTTTCGCAGGTTTCCAGACGGTACTTTCGCATATAACCCGGATACCAGAGCGCGAACAGAACGCAGAGAATCAGAGAGGCTGCCGCCACGGCAATAAGCCGCAGCTTATAGCCCGAACGCATTGGAGCTCTCCTTTGCGGTGACGATCGCCTTGAAGATGTAGTAGTCAATCGGCGTTGTGATCTTGATGTTCTCGGTTCGGCCTTCGACAGTATAAAGCTTCTTCCCGAAGTAGCGCATCAGATTCGCCGAATCAATAAAGTCATTTCTGCCTTCATCAATCGCTTTGTTATGGCATTCCAGAAGATCGTCGACGAAGAACGTCTGCGGTGCTTTCGCGAGCTGGCATTGTTTCCTGTCAAGGATGGTGCCGAGCTCTCTCGTCTCATGGATGTCCGGATTCGCTTCCCTGTCCAGAATCACGGTTTCAATCGCCGGCGTCACGGTAATCGCGCTGCCGTTGATGCGGCAGCATTTGATGTTTTCCGTGATGGTCGCAGGATCAACAAGCGGGCGGACACCGTCGTGTACAAGGACGACCGAGTTGGTGTCCGGATCAAGCTCGTGAATCTTGACAAGCCCGTTATAGATCGATTCCTGGCCGGTCGCGCCGCCGCGGACAATAGACTTCACCTTTGTGATGTGAAATTTCGCGCAGAGCTTCCAGAGCTTTTCGATATATCCGTCGAGACACGAAATGACAATGGAGTCAATATAATCGTGGTTTTCGAATTTTTCAAGGGTATAGATGATGATCGGCTTGCCGTACAGCTCGAGGAACTGTTTGGGCACACCGCCGGCATGCATTCTCTTGCCGGTACCGCCGGCAAATATCAAGGCCACATTACTCATGCCAAAGTCTCCTTATGAATCAGGTTCTGCGCGGACTTCGCCGCTTTCAGCTTCGTCCGCGATCTGTGATACCCGCGCTTTGCGCAGGGTTGTCCGTATTCTGCGCATGCAGATAAAACGGCGCGAAGAACACATGCTTCTCCCTGTCCGCTTCTTCCGGTATCTTCCTGTAATCGCCGTACAGTCTTTTCAGGTACAGATCGTACCCTTTGGAAACGAAGACTTTCATATCATCGTACTGCACCGGAATACCCTCACAGATATCTTCGCGTCTGTACAACTCGCCGTAAAAGTGTCCGCGGCCTGCGGGAATCGTAACATAGCGGCTGCTGCCGTCATGGCAGCGGCTGTACCAGCGGTCGGACCAGCGGATCCATGTGTCAAGCGAAGCAAACGAAAGAAGTGCCCCGAGAACAATTTTCGTTCGGAAAGTCCGGATATACTCTTTCCGCCTGTCAGCATCACCCTCCGCGGTCTTCGCTAGTTCCATCAGCTCTTTTCTGTCACGGAAAAACTTCCGGCACGACTGCGCAAAACCGAAAGCCATGCAGCCGAAGCCGTGGATATTCCGGAGGAACGCGTTGTTGTAAGTGTTCTCGATGACGAAGATATCAATAAAAGCGCCGCACTCGGGGTTGTGAAAATCTTCCCTTGTGCGCACGCTCGTCCCCTTTAATAATACGCGGGAGAGCAGAAGGCCGTAGCCTGCCGTTTCCTCCGGTGTATGCACCCAGTACTTTGTCCCGAATTCCTGCCGGAAAACCTGAACAAACCGGTCGTGATCCTCCCGCGGCATGTTGATGTCGATGTCGTCATCCCACGGAATGAAGCCGTGATGCCGGATGGCGCCAAGCGCGCTGCCGCCGCCGAGGAAATATCGGAGATGATGTTTTGCGCAGACCGAAATAATATCCCGCAGAATGCCGTTCAGCGTTTTCTGCAGGTCAAGGAGCTGCTCATCCGTCAAAACAACAGCGCCCTCCGGCTGTATATGCTTGAAAACTTCGAGCGTTGATAGACTCATACGTCACTTCCGGCTCTGCGCGTCACTGCGCATCGTACTTTTTGTGGAAAAACTTCGCGACAAGAAACTGTTTGATCTTGAGCGCCCAGTTCACGCGTTCGACATACAGGTAAGGGAGGACCTTGATCTCATCCTCTTTGAGGACGCCGTCCTTTACCTGCTGCATCAGCCAGACATTGAGAATCAGCTCGCCGACGCGGCCTGTGTACCGGCCCTGATAAAAGTTGTAGTCCTTATAATCGACCTTCTTCTCGAGTGTGAACAGTATATCGAACAGCCATGTGCAATACCGGTCCAGCATGTCGTGTTCCATGATCATCATGTTCCACATGTGGCCACTGCGCTGCTTCATGACTTTATTAAAGGAATCAAGGTACCCGGGATATTTTTCTTTTATAATCTCGCGGGTTTTGTCGAGATGCTCGATGTAATGCGTGTGATCGTAGTGCGAATAGAGCGTCTCGATAAAATAGTAGCGCTTCCTTGGCACAAACACTTTGTATCTGCCGAGCATCGGCTCCAGCTCATCATAGGTCAGAACATGATCGAATATGTCGCCCCGGATGCCGGATTTCTTCGCTCCGCTCCCGCGGAAATACCGGCGGTAGTGCACGAGCCCGACATAATCCGTGTGGATATGCTTCCATGCCCAGTACAGTCCCGTCAGTTCGCAGAAATGCGGATTTCTGCTCGAGATGTTATCGCCGATGTTGTCCTTGAGATAGCCGAGATCCAGCTCACTGCCGGACTTATTCTTCGCAACAGCCGCGCCCACCTGGAGCGGCAGATAAATCGGGTCACGCGGCATACGGTAAACCTTATGCGTCGTGACGATGATCTTCGCGGTGAACTTATTCTGATGTCCGCTCTCCTGCGTCTTCATAGTAGCGTCCTTGCTGGCTTGTCCTGATGACCGGCGCCATTGCCGCTTCATTGGTTACTGACTTCCACCGGCATTTTGCACGGTCTGTTCGGCAGCTGCCTGTGCGGCGGCCTGTGCTGTATTCTGGTCCGCCCCCTGCGCAAATGCCTGTGCTGCAGCGGCTTCCGCGGCTGCCTGCGCGGCGGCTTTCAAAGCCGCATCTTCGCCCTGTCCCGCGGCACCAGAAGGCTGTGTGTTCTGTCCTGCCGCCTGCGCGTTCTGACCGGCTGCAGCTGCGTCCTGACCGGCAGTCGTATTCAGTGAAGGTGCGGTTACAGAAGGCGTCTGCGCCGCGGCTGCATCCTGCGGGTTCGCAGGGCTTGTCATCGTCTGCTCCAAAGCCCCTGCGGCCGCGCCCTCCGGCGTCGTAATGATCTGCCCGCCGGTAGAAGCGGAAGGAGAAACCGGCGCTGACGACTGCGGCGCCGCAATCACACTGCTCTGCGCCGCGCCATTGACGGAACCTGCGGAACCGCTGCCGGATCTCTTGCCGGTTGCCGCGTCGTATGGCTTTGCGTATCCGTTCCCTTCCAGTGTATCCGCCTCTGTAGAAGCCGTGCCTGCTTCATCATAATCGACGCCGTAGACTGTTTTGCGGAAAATCTTGGAATTCAGGTCAAAATCCACCGCGGTCAGCGTCCTGCCTTCCATACCGCGCATCGCACCGTATGTGCCCTTCTGCGGCAGAGTCATCTGTGTTACGCTGGCGCCCATAAATTTCGGCGCAAGTGTTAAGAGATTCGCGACTTCTCCCTCGGTGAGATTCGTCTGGATATAAGGCACCAGCTTATTGAGCGTGGAGATCATATCGACAGCGTTCAGACTGCTCAGCTTATGTGCGGCAGCCATAATAATTCTTCTCTGCCTTTTCACGCGGTGCCAGTCGTCGTCTATCGCGCGGGTACGCGCATAGACCATTGCCGTCGCGCCGTTCAAATGGTTCATGCCGGGATGCACAACCTGCATCTGCTTCTCAACATGCATGCCGGTGATATAGCCCGCGGTGTAAGTGCCTTCGGGGTGATTGAGGTGCTCGGCTTCCGGCTTCGTGAGCGCGACATCAACGCCGCCGATTGCGTCAATTGTCTCAATCAGCGTATGTAGATTGACGCGGACGTAGCGGTCCACATCGATCTTGAAATTTTCCCGGACTTCCGCGGTCTGCATCTGTGCGCCGCCGTAACGGAAAGTATGCGTGAGCCAGTCCCACTGTCCCTCATAAGCGCCCCAGAGTACCGGAACGCCGATCGAGCGCTCGAAGCTTGTAAGATAAACCTTTCCGTTGTCTTTGTTCAAAGACAGCAGAATGCAGCTGTCTCCGCGCGCATTTTCCGAGAAGTTATCGGTTCGGTCGTCCGTTCCGATCAGCAGGATGTTGTAAACAGAATCATCCTTGAAAACATCGCCTTCCGCAGCCTTCGCGTCCGCCTCTCCGAGGCCTGCCAGCTGCTTCTTGACAGAATCATTGACTTCCTGAATTTCCTTGTCCTTCGCGTCTCCCGCTACAAGCGCCTCGACGTTTTTGTCGCTGTACGCTCCATTATCTTCTTTCTGGAGTCTCGAAAACTCAAAGTGATATACACCGTAAAGCGCTGCTACGAGAATCGCAAGGATCAGAAGAACAATCAGCAGAATCCGTACCGCAAGCTTTTTGCCGGTCAGCTTCTTTCCGGGCTTCTTCCCGTCGGACAGTTTATTGCCGGTCGTTTCTACGTCTGGCAGTTCGCCGCCGGACGGCCTGATGCTCTTCGTTTCGCTGGCACCTTGCGCCGCGTCTGCCGGCTCTTCGCCAGTCTTTGCATCCTGCGCGGCTTCTGCCTGCTGCCCGGCATCTTTCGAAGAGGACTGCGCCGAAGCGGCCGTTTCCGCGGAAGCCGGAGCTGCAGCAGCGGCATCAGAATCCGCCGCCTGCTCCTGCGGCTTCTCTTCTGCCCTTTTCCGTTCGTCGGCAGGGTGGAGCTTTTGTATCCTTGTCTCATCTCCCGTATCCGCCGGCTCTCCGGCATCTGCTTCGCGGCTTCCAAGGTCTATCAGCTCCACCTTGATTTCTTCGCTGCTTCGGCGCGCCGGCCTTCTCTTCTGCTGGGGTTTTCTGCTTCTTTTCTTTCTGGTCATAGGATTCCTGATAACGCGGGATGCATCCGCCGCATACATTACAATATAATTACAAACTTTTTACGTTATACCGTTATTTCTGCTGATTTGCAATATCTTCCGCAACAATTTCCTCGCCGGAGCGGTTTTTCAGCTGCTCCTGGGACGCCGCGGAAAGTCCGTTATTCACAACCGCGTGCAGATCGCAGGTGCTGCAGCGGTCGAGCTGCTCCTTCGTGACCTTACCGTCCCTGTAATCCCGGACAACCTTCAGTTCATACATGCTGTACTTTTTCTTCTTATAAAAACGAAGGAATTTGTGATGGAAAACCCACAGCGCCGGTTTCCAGATGTATTTGTGCATCGCGGGGCTGACAGACCCGATCATCCAGCACTGGCGCTCGCAGTGTCGCACCTTTCTGCGGACTTCCTCCGCCTTTTCGCTGTTCCAGAGCTCATCGAAAGTCTGCGTGTTCAGGTTGCCCATGACTTCCTTGTCCTTTGTTCCGTTGCAGGGCATGACATCGCCGTACGGATCGATAAAGAACGTGTCAAAACTCATGTCACAGGGAAGCAGGCGCTTCTGCCCGTAAATGTAGTTGATGAGGCCGTGGTTGAAGTAGGCGCGGAACCATTTCTTCGGGCTGTTCGAATTTAAAAGCTCGTTGATCAGATTCTCGAAGTTCTGCGCGACCATCGGACGGTCATGAATGATGTTTTTCGCCTCAACGAAATAAAAGCTGTTATGGAGAGAAGCTGTCGCGAACTCCATATCCAGCTTGTCAGAGAGTTCATACAAAGGAACAAGATCCTTCGCGTTGCGGTCCTGCACGGTCATGCCAAAGCCGACATCTTTCATGCCCATCGCGCGGAGCCTTCGCAGCGTCTCATAGCCTCTGTTGAAACCGTCCGGGAGACCCCGGATCTCATTGTTCGTCTGTTCCAGTCCCTCAATCGAAATGCGGATGCCGATATTGGGAAACTCTTTGCACAGAGCGACAATGCGGTCTGTAAAGAACCCGTTCGTCGAGATGACAATGCGGTCGCTGATCTTGTTCAGCTCCCGAACGATGTCCGGCAGATCCGTCCGGATGAACGGCTCGCCGCCCGTAATATTCGTGAAATACATCGGCGGGAGCTTTTTGATCGTTTCAATTGAAAGCTCTTCTTCGGGTCTGGAAGGCGCCTTGTATCTGTTGCACATCGTACACCGCGCGTTGCAGCGGTATGTGACTATGACTGTTCCGTTTAATTTCTTCATATCATTTACCTTTCGCGGGAGCGGCCGGCCTAACAGTTGACTGCAAGAAGCTGCGCGCAGCCGTGGATGCGGATGTCTACAGACGCCGCCGGAACGAAAATCGTGTCGCCCCTGAAGAAGCGGAGAAACTTTTCGCCGTCCGCGTTCTCCCCGTCCGCATGGAAAAACAGCGTGCCGCAGCCGTCTATGCATACAAGCACCTGGAACGAAGTCTCATCCGTATGATACGCGGCAAGATCTCTGACGCGCTGGGTATTGACGCTTACGCGTTCGACCGAAAAATACCTGCATCTTCCAAGGAACTCCGAAGCATACCCCGGTTTATAGCGGAGCACGCGCATCGGCTGTCTCGGCGTACTGCTGCCATGCAGGTTCGCAACATCGAGCGCCTTGTCGATATGCAGTTCCCGCTCTCTTCCGTTCTTATCAACTCTGTGATAGTCAAACATACGGTACGTGAGGTTCGAGCTCTCCTGAATTTCCACGACAAGGCTGCCGCTGCAGATTGCGTGCACAGTCCCCGGCGTAACGAAAAAGACATCGTTTTTATGTACCGGGACTTTCTGCAGGAGCTTCAAAACCGTCCCGTCTCCAAGAGCCTTCCGCAGCTCCTCTTTCGTAACGTCGCGGTTGAAACCGTAAATCAGGCTAGCGTCTTTGGAGGCGTCGGCGACGTACCAGAGTTCTGTTTTGCCTAAAGAGCCGTTCTCTCTGCACCGCGCGTACTGATCATCCGGATGTACCTGCACGGACAGGTCACGGGAAGCGTCAATAAACTTGACAAGAATCGGTATCTCTCCGCGGTCCGTCCGGACGCCGCCAATATTCCCGGGATGCGTTCCGATGAACTCCGGATACTCTCTTAGAATAGCAGAAAGCAGCCTTCCCGTAAAAGGTCCTGAAGCCGCGCGGCTTTCCCCGTCCGGATGTGTGGAGCATTCCCAGGTCTCCGCGAGGGGCTGCAGCTGCAGCTGTTTGTCGAAATCGTCCCGCAGCCGCTCTCCGCCCCACAGGTAATCCTTACCCGCGGGCGATAATAAAAACGGTTCGTGCAATGGAGCCATAAAGTTCATTCCTCCAGCGCGTACTTTTTCTTGTCATGTACACTGATGGATTTGCCGAGCTGCACTTCGATCAGCCGGATCTCTTCGGTATCCGAAATGATGGTGTGCCGGCAGCCGGCCTGCATCGTGATGACGTCGCCGGCGTGTACGTTCTGCTCCATGCCGTCCACAATCGTGCGGCCGCTCCCGGAAATCACGTTCCAGACTTCGTCTCTGTGATCGTGGCTGTGATAATTCATTCTGTGGCCAGGCTTCAAGGTAACAAGGATTGTCAGACTCTCTTTTTCGACATCCAGCACCTGAAAACTGCCCCAGGATTTCTCCGCAAACATTACCTGCTGGTCCATCGCGTCCACATACGGCTTGATGTAGCTTGACTGCTCCTTGTCCGTAACGAGAATGCCTTCGGGGCTGGCCGCGACGACCGCGTTCTTCAGCCCCATGACAAGGATCGGAACGTCGAGTTCATTGACGATATCCACGTTCTCGCAGGCATCGCCGATGGTTCCCTTGCCAATGACAGGCTCTTCCATGGCTTCGGTCAGCGTATTCCAGGTGCCCATGTCCTTCCACTGGCCTGCGAAACGCATGACCTGAATCTTCGGCTCCTTTTCCGCGACCGCGTAGTCAAAACTGATCTTGCGCACCGTCTCATATTTGGAGAAAAGATCGTCGTAGTCGGTGAAGTCCATCAGCTCGTGGGCTTTCTGCAGAACGTAGCCGATCCTGTAGGCAAAAACGCCCGCGTTCCAGAGCGCCCCCTGTTCGATATACCGCGCAGCCGTTTCCGCGTCCGGCTTTTCCTTGAAGGTCCGGACTACGCTGACCTTATCTGTATTTTCGGGAATCACGTAGCCATATTTCTCGGACGGGTAGGTCGGCTCGATGCCCATGACGGTCAGATTCGCTTCTCCCTCCTGCGCGAGGCAGGAAAGGTCCCGCAGCGCCTCAAAATAATCCCGCTCCACATACGGATCCACCGGACAGACAACTACCGGCTCATTCTCGCTTACTCCCTGCACATCGTGCAGGTAAGCCGTCGCGAGTGCGATCGCAGGAAACGTGTCCCTGCGGCAGGGCTCTACCGAGATTCCCGCCTCTTCACCGATCTGGTTACGGAGCTGGGAAATCTGCGATTTGGATGTCGCGACTGTAATCGTAGCGTCTGTGTCCACAGCTTTGATCTGACGATACATCCGCTGGACCATGGATTCATAGCCGCCATCTTCGGTCTTGAAAATCTTAATGAACTGTTTGGAGCGGATATCATTGGAAAGCGGCCAGAGCCGCTTTCCGGAACCGCCGGATAAAAGGATAATATGCATGGTTTATCTCTCCGCGCGCATCGGATTTGTCAGGAAATCATGGTAGGTAAGCCGGATGCCTTCATCAAGAGAAGTTTTCGGCTCCCAGCCCATTGCCTTGCTCTTGGATACATCGAGCAGCTTTCTGGGGGTTCCGTTCGGTTTTGACGGATCCCAGCGGATCTCACCGTTGTAGCCGACGATCTTTGCGACCTTTTCTGTCAGCTCTTTGATTGTCAGCTCCTTGCCGGTGCCCGCGTTTACGGTTTCATTGCCGCTGTAATTGTTCATCAGGAACACGCAAAGATTCGCGAGGTCATCGACATAGAGGAACTCGCGGAGCGGCGAGCCGTCGCCCCAGCAGGTTACGTAAGAAAGGTTCTGTTCCTTCGCTTCGTGGAATCTGCGGATCAGCGCCGGCAAAACATGGCTGTGCGTGGGATGATAATTGTCGTTCGGGCCGTACAGGTTGGTCGGCATAACGGAAATGTAGTCCGTACCGTACTGGCGATTTAAGAACTCGCAGTATTTCAGACCGGAAATCTTGGCGAGCGCGTATGCTTCGTTGGTCTTTTCCAGCTCCGAAGTCAGAAGGCAGGATTCCTTCATGGGCTGCGGCGCCATGCGGGGATAGATGCAGGAGCTGCCGAGGAACTCGAACTTCTTCACGCCGTTTTTCCATGCGGAATGAATGACATTCATCTCGAGCGTCATGTTGTCGTACATGAAGTCCGCAAGCGCTTCCTGATTTGCGACGATGCCGCCGACCTTCGCTGCCGCGAGGAAAACATACTCCGGCTTTTCCTGTGCAAAGAACGCCTCTACGGCTTCCTGTCTTGTAAGGTCAAGTTCCTTGTGCGTTCTCGTGATGATGTTGGTATAACCCTGTCTTTCGAGCTCGCGCACGATCGCGGAGCCTACCATGCCGCGGTGGCCTGCAACGTAAATCTTCGCGTCTTTGGCCATCGGGGGCTGTTTGGATCTGTATTCTACTGGTATTTCTGTCATTTCACTGCCTTCTTTCTATGTGTTCTGCATGCGTTGCGGCTTAAACCGCGCTGTGCAGCGCCTTCTCTCTTTTTGCAAGTGCTCTGTCATGTTCTGCCATGATCTTTACAAGCTGTTCGTAGCTGGTCTTCTGCGGGTTCCAGCCGAGGACTGTTTTGGCTTTGGCCGGATCGCCCCAGAGATTGTCGACATCGGTCGGCCGGTACCACTTCGGATTCGTGCAGACAAGGAGCTTTCCGGTCTCCGCATCATAGGCTTTCTTGTCGATTCCTTCGCCTTCCCAGCGAAGACGGATGCCGTTCGCGCGGAAAGCCTTGTCGGTGAAGTCCTGCACGGTATGCTGCTCGCCGGTTGCTATGACAAAGTCTTCGGGTTTTTCCTGCTGCATGATTAGCCACATGCATTCAACGTAATCCTTCGCGTAGCCCCAGTCTCTTTTGGAGTCCATGTTGCCGAGCTCGAGATGGTCCTGCAGTCCTTCCGCGATCCGGCCGGCTGCCAGTGTAATCTTTCTCGTCACAAAGTTTTCGCCGCGCCGCTCCGATTCGTGGTTGAACAGAATACCGTTCACCGCGAACATGCCATAGGCTTCTCTGTACTCCTTGACCATCCAGAAACCGTACTGCTTGGCAACTGCGTAAGGGCTGTACGGATGGAACGGCGTCGTTTCTCTCTGCGGCACTTCCTCGACCTTGCCGAAAAGCTCGGACGTCGACGCCTGATAAACTTTCGTCTTCTTCGCAAGTCCGCAGATCCGGACCGCTTCAAGAATACGAAGAACGCCGAGCGCGTCAACGTCGCCCGAGTATTCAGGAGCATCAAAAGAAACCTGCACCTGCGACTGAGCGGCCAGATTGTAGATTTCATCAGGCTGTACTTCACTGATGATGCGGATCAGGGAAGATGAATCGGACAGGTCGCCGTCATGCAGTGTAATGGAACCGGCTTCGATCAGATGATCAATCCTTGCTGTGTTGGAAATCGAGCTCCGTCTGGTGATGCCGTGCACCTCGTATCCTTTTTCCAGAAGGAACTCGGCGAGATAGGAACCATCCTGACCGGTGATTCCGGTTATGAGCGCTTTGTGAGACATAGAAAACCTCCTGTTGACGCAGTCCCCCGGACTGCTTTATCTTGCTGCGGATTTTTGCGGCAGAATCCGGTACTGCCATGCTTGACGGTAACGATAATAACGCAGTTTTCAAGGAAAATGAATGAAGGATATTGATTTACTTTAGCACAAAATTGAACTACTATCAAAAAGGCAGGAGGCGCAACGATGGATACTTCTCTTTTTCATGGAAATATGGTAACGGCGAGGCGGATCATTTACACGCCGTCTGTTTTTGCGAAGAATACGCTCCTGTATCTGCAGGAAACCGGCGCGCTGCAGGCAAGGAAGCCGCATACAAGTGCAAGGAAGAATCTGCCGTCATTTTTGTTTTTCATTGTGCGTTCCGGCGAAGGGACGCTGACTTTTCAGGGAAACACCTACGCGCTGCGGCGCGGCGACTGTATCTTTCTCGACTGCAGTGAAGGCTATTCGCACACAACTTCGGAAAATCTGTGGGAACTGGAGTGGGTGCACTTTTCCGGCAGGACAATGCGGGAAATTTACGGGAAATATATGGAACGCGGAGGAAGTCCTGTCTTTCACCCGGACACACTGGACGCATATCTGGGGTGTCTGTCTTCTCTTTACGCTCTTGCTGCTTCAGAGGATTACATCCGGGATATGCGGATCAACGAGAAACTCTCCGCTCTTCTGTCTCTGATTATGGAGGAAAGCTGGCATCCCGAAAACGCGGCAGGCAAAACGGCGGCCGTCTCCCTGAAACGGCAGAGTGTGCGCGAGGTGAAGGAGGACCTTGATCTTCACTATGCCGAAGAGATCCGGCTGGACGATCTTGCAAGAAAATACGGGTTCAACAAATTTTATCTGACGAGAGTTTTCCGCGAGCAGTATGGCATCAGTATCGTTTCGTATCTGCATCATGTGCGGATCACGAAGGCCAAGCAGCTGCTGCGGTTTTCGGGCAAAACCGTCGAGGAAATCAGCAGCATGGTCGGCATTTCCGACGCGAATTACTTTTCGCGCCTGTTCCGGAAAATTGAAGGAATGTCGCCGCTCGAGTACCGGAGCCTGTGGTGAAGGGCTGCGTCTGCTGCCTTCCGGCGGCTCCGCTGTGATGAAAGCTGCGCCAGCCGTTGGCTGCGCGGCGTTTACTCAGGTGCCTGCAGGAGATTCTGCGGCGGTTATTTCCGCGCCTTCCGCAGGCCGCGCAGCGCCTCCGCTTCCTTTGCCCGCCACGGGCTGGTCAGGAACGTGAGATCATCCCTGCTCGTAAGCTGCGCGATGTCTTTTTTCTCCAGAACCGATCCGGGGTGAAACAGAATTTCGAGATTCCTGCCACGTTTTTCCGCTGCCTTTTCCGCGTCTGCAAGGAGCGGCTTTACATTCGAAAGGCACATGTGCCCGGACAGCATGACGCCGATGAAATCATAGCTTTGCAGGATCGCGCGCAATTCGGGATAGCGCTTTTCGTTTCTGCGCGCAAGAAAGTTCAGAACCAGCACTTTGACTTTGTTAAGTGCCGTGAGATCATGAATTTCCTTCCGGTGCGCTTTATACAGCGCTGTATTCTCCCGCGGTACGCGGATGAACGTCACTTTCCAGTTCTCTTCCCGGATAAGATCACAGAGTGCGTCAAAAAAGACCGGCAGCATCTGATAATGGACATGCGCGTCGAGACGGAGGCCGCCTTCGGGGCATGTTCTGCCATCATCCATCTGACAGAAATCCGCACCGAAATAGGGCAGACACCGCGTGATCTGCGCCTTCATCTCCTTCTTAATCTCCTGATAGTAGCTTTGACGGATAAACGGATTGCAGGACGCGAAAAGCAGCTTTCCGAACGAAACACGGAAGATGCCGCTGCTGTCCGTCAGATGCGGTATTTCTACTGCCGGCGTAAGGGCTTTCCCTTCGACCAGATTCAGGTGAATCGTCAGCTGCAGGTCTTTGCGGACCGGGCGGACAAGTTCCATACATTCTTCAAGACACGGGCTGTTCGGCATGATACTGATGCCGTTTAGCACACCATGATGATAGCAGTCCAGAATCCGGCAGCTCTGCGCCGGAAAAAGTCCGTAGTCATCCGCGTGAAATTCAATTCTCATAAGGGCTGCGCTCCTTTGGCGCCGCGGTTTTGCCGCCGGCTGCGCTGTTACCGGAGACTGCCGGGCCGGCGGACGCAGTGTCATGTCCGGCGGCGGCCGCACCTGCCGCCGTGTTCTCCGTCCTCTGCGCGATGATGTATCTGGGCCGCCCCAGCACTTCTTCATAAATTCTCGCGATGTAGTATCCGATCACGCCAAGACTCATCATGACAATGCTGCCAATAAAAAGAAGCAGCAGAATAATCGTCGTCGCGCCGGGCACGGACCGCCCCAGAATATACGAACGCAGTGAGTCAATTCCCTGCAGAATCATCAGGATAAACATGATGATACCGAGCCATGTGACGATCTGCATCGGCAGCGTTGTAAACGAAGTGATGTTGAAGACCGCGTACCGGATCAGCGATTTCGTCGACCATTTGGAACTGCCTGCTTCCCGCTCGTGCACTTCAAAAGGAACCGCGATCGTGCGGAAGCCGACCCACGAGGAAAGCGCGCGGAAAAACGCGTGCTTCTCGTTCATGTTTAAAAGCGCGTTTACGACGTTTCTGTCCAGAAGCTTGAAATCAGAAGCGTTGGACATGTCAATACCGGTCGCCGAACTGATGATTTTGTAGAAGGCTTTTGCCGCGAAAGAATGCAGCGCGGATTCCCTGCCGCGGTCCTTTTTGACGCCTTCAACTACATCGTATCCCTGCTGCCAGAGCCGGTACATCTCGATCAGCTTTTCCGGCGGATGCTGCAGATCACAGTCCATGACAGCCGTGCATTCTCCCTTAGCCTGCGCAAGGCCCGCAAAAACAGCCGCTTCCTTGCCGAAGTTTCTCGAAAACCGGACACCGCGGATTCTGGGGTCCCCCGCTGCGGCAGCGCAGATTTCATCCCATGTCCCGTCTTTGGAGCCGTCGCTGACAAAGACAATTTCGAATGGGATTCCGGCCGCATCCAGAATCGAAGGGATCACTTTTGCGGTCTTAAACAGGGTTGCCTCCTCGTTATATGCGGGAAGCACAACGGAAAGAAGGCCGGAGCGCTGTTTTGCCGTAGTTGCAGAATTCTCACGCATGCGTTTACACCATGATTGTCATTCCTCTGGGAATGACCTCGATCGACGCGTCCTGATACTGACCGCCGAACTCACCGTCTACCGTCCAGTTCACGGGCTTATCCGTCCGGAAGCGGACATGACTCGTCTGGAACACCTTGACGTACTCGTTATCTACCCTGCCCTTGCTCAGAGACTGCAGGATGCCGTTCAGTGAAAGCAGGTCTCTTGGTGCGGAAACCAGAACGACCTCAAAAACGCCGTCGCTCAGATTCGCTTTCTCGAGAATCGGCGACTGCACGCCGCCGACAGAGGTTGAATTCGTAACGCCGCAGAAAACATAATCTCCCTCTTCGGTCACGCCGTCATGCTCGATTTTCGCGTGAACCTGATAGGAAAGATTTCCGGGCAGCGTTCCGATGATGTTGAGGACGTAGGCGCCGTATCCGAAGATGTTCTTGATGTTCTGTGGTGTCGTATAGCTGACTTCGGTGAACGCGCCGAAGCCGGCCACGTAATTGAAATACTGATGCTGCAGCTTCCCGAGGTCATACTGCATGGTCTTACTCCCGGCAATGACTTCGCAAAGCTGCTCCGTTGTCAGTTTGCCGTTGATATTGCGGGAAAAATCATTGGTGCTGCCGCTCGGGATATAGCCGATCGGCGTTGTGTTGCCGCACTTTTTCATGGCATTGACAAGGTGGTTGAGCGTCCCGTCGCCGCCGCTGCAGACAATTTCGTCAAAACGGCTGCCGGCCTTTGGAATAATCGCCTCCGAAGTCAGGCCTTCACCCGGAATCAGCGGGTAAACGGTCACTTCACAGCCCAGAATGGAAAGCTTTTCAATGATCGCCGGCAGGTGGCTGCGGGAGCTGTTCTGCCCTGAAACCATGTTGGCGATAAGAAGGATTTTTTTCATGGCATCCTCATGATCTCAATGCAGGTATGTGGCGTCGCCAAAAGAAAAGAATCTGTACCTCTCCTCAACGGCGGTCTGATACGCGTGCAGAATATTCTCTCTGCCCGCGAAAGCGGACACCAGCATGATCAGCGTCGATTCCGGAAGATGGAAGTTGGTGATCAGCCCGTCCATTACCTTGAACTTATAGCCGGGATAGATGAAGATCGAGGTATTGTCTGATCCCGCGTGTATGATGCCGTTCTCGTCCGCCGCGCTCTCCACGGTGCGGCAGCTGGTCGTGCCGACACAGATGACGCGTCTGCCAGCAGCCTTCGTGCTGTTGATCAGATCCGCGACTTTCGGCGTAACATTGTACCACTCCGTATGCATGTGGTGTTTGGTCACATCATCCACTTTCACCGGACGAAAAGTTCCGAGACCGACATGGAGCGTCACATACGCGAGGTTTACGCCCTTATCCTGAATTCTCTGCAGAAGTTCCTTCGTGAAGTGCAGTCCCGCTGTCGGTGCTGCGGCGCTGCCGTCGAATTTCGCGTAAACGGTATTATACATGCCGGGATCCTGCAGCTTGTGTGTAATATACGGAGGAAGCGGCATTTCTCCGAGCCGGTCCAGCACTTCTTCCCAGATTCCGTCATAGTGGAATTTCACCAGCCGGTCGCCGTCGTCGATGATGTCCAGAATTTCCGCAGTCAGACTCCCGTCGCCAAAGGTGACTTTTGCGCCCGGACGAAGCTTCTTGCCGGGCTTTACCAGCGTTTCCCAGGTATCTTCGGTCCTGCGGTTCAAAAGCAGAATCTCGACATTCGCTCCGGTATCCGCCTTGGTTCCAAGGAGCCTTGCCGGGATAACCTTGGTGTCGTTGAGCACCAGTGTCTCGCCGGGTTCAAGGTAATCAATGATGTCATGGAAAACCCTGTGCTCAAGTGCGCCGGTTTTTCTGTCAATAACCATCATGCGGCAGTTATCCCGCTGCATCATGGGGTCCTGCGCGATCAGTTCCTTCGGCAGGTCAAAATAATAATCTTTCGTAGCATAACCAACCGGAACGGAATGCTCTTCCGTTCCGGCTTTGTTCTGCATCTGTTCTTCTGACATAATAGCTTCTTTCATGATGTAAAGAGTGCCCGCCGCCTGCAAGGACCGGGCGCCGGGCAGTCTTAAGCTTATTCGTTTCTAAGAGACGCTTCCCGCAGGAATGCCTTGTATCCTTTGAACGCTTCGTAAATGTCCGCCTTGCTCGTTGCCTCCGACGGCGCGTGCATGTTCAGAACCGGTACGCCGCTGTCAATGACGTTCATGCCATACCGCGCGAGAATGTACGCGATGGTTCCGCCGCCGCCGACATCGACCTTGCCAAGCTCTGCCGTCTGCGTAATGACGCCTTCCTGATCGAAGATCGCGCGAAGATGCGCGATGTATTCCGCGCTTGCGTCATTGGAACCGCTCTTGCCGCGGGAACCCGTGAATTTGTTGAACACCATGCCTCTGCCGAGGTAAGCGGTATTTTTCTCCTCAAAACACTGCGCCCATGAAGGATCAAACGCGCTCGAAACATCGGAGCTGAGCATATCCGAATTCGCAAGGCATCTGCGCAGGGAAAGTTCACTGTACTGGCCTGCGAGATTCATAACCTCGGCAAGCGCGTTCTCAAAGAAGTGCGACTGCATGCCTGTCGCGCCGACGCTTCCGATCTCTTCCTTATCGACGAGCAGCGTGACGCTGGTTCTCCTGGGCATCTCGACAGCAAGCTGCGCCCGGAAAGAAGGATACGCGCAGACTCTGTCATCCTGTCCGTAGCCGAGAATCATGCTGCGGTCAAAGCCGGCGTCTCTGGCCTTGCCTGCAGGAACCACCTCAAGCTCCGCGGACTCAAAGTCATCTTCCTTAATACCGTACTTCTCTTCGAGCAGCTGCAGCAGTGCTTTCTTGACTGCGTCCGCAGCGAGTTTCTTCTCGTCGTCAAATTTATCCTGTACGGTAAGGGGCTTTGTCTTCGCGTCAATGATGATCGGCTTGTTGCCGATGATCAGGTCGAGGGCTTCGCCTTCAATGACTTCGGACGCTTTCTTCTGCATCTGATCCTGTGCAAGATGGATCAGAAGATCCGATACGAAAAACACCGGATCGTCCTCATCCTCGCCTACGGAAAGGACAACGGTTTCGCCGTCCTTCTTCACAATGACGCCGTGCAGCGCAAGCGGGCGGGCAACAAACTGATATTTCTTGATGCCGCCGTAATAGTGTGTATCCAGATAACCGAAGCCGCCTTTTTCGTACAGCGGATTCTGTTTGACATCCATTCTGGGGCTGTCGATGTGCGCTCCCAGAATGTTCAGGCCGTTTTCCATCGGCTCCGTACCGATCTGGAACAGCACAATGGACTTGTTCATCCACGCGCAGTAAACCTTATCGCCGGGCTTTAACTCTTTCTTCTGCTTGACAGCCTCGCAAAGCTCGACATAGCCGGCCTTTGCCGCCTCGTTGACAAATGTGTCAACGCATTCGCGCTCTGTCTTGTTGTCCGAAATAAACTGACGATACTCATCCGCAAACGAAAGGCACGCTTTCTGTGTGTCCAGATCATAAGTTGTCCATGCGTTCAATCGTTCCATGCTAAAATTATTCTCCTTCCTCTTCAATCACCGGAAGCAGGTTCTCTTCCTGCACCGGCCGGGCCGTGATCACGGCCGGTTCTGTCTGTTTTGCCGCCGATGTATCAGCGTCCTCTCCGGCATCCAAAGACTCCGCCTTGTCCATTTGTTTCTGATCCCACTGATATTTCGGCACATATTCGGAATCAAAGTCCGAAAGCTGCTTCTCATACTCCTTTGTCTGCGCGAAGCCGTGATAAACAGCAATCTGATACAGCTGTTCGGTCTGCAGGTACAAAGAGTCCGTGACAATCACGTTTCTGCGTACAAGATCTCCGCTCCTGCTGTAATTGACGGGGTCCTGCGTTCTCGTAACCTGATATGTCTTCTCCGGAAGCCGGTATCCGTCCGGAAGAAGTCCCTTCTCCAGAAAATCGGAATACGAATCCGCAAAATATCCGTGATCAAGAAAAGCTGCCACCGCATTCTTCGTATATCTGCCGGCGAGAATATCTCCGGAAGCCGCGCTCTTTAATCCGGAGCGCACGCTTTTGTACGCCGTGTCGCCGCAGTTCGATTTGTCACTGTAAATTATCAGCAGGGCATCCTTCACGGTAAGCTGTGTAGCCGCGTTTGCGTTCATCGGCAACAGCGTTCCGGCTACGCACAGGGCAGCCGTAAGTAACAGCGCTGCCAGTTTTCCGGGCATCTTTCCTTTCATAAGATTTCCTTTCCGGATGACGTCCCGGCCGGCTCGTTCTGCAGCCGGCATTGTCACCACTACAATATGATTGTAGCATGAAGCCGGAAGAATAATCATCAACAAAAAAGGAAAACTGTCCCCCGGAAATTACTTTTCTCCGCGAAGCGGCGGTAAAACACCTCTTTCCACCAGCTCCTGCCTCGGCACCGCGGTAACGGAGCGTTTTCCGTAAAACGCTGCCGACGAAACGTTGTTAAAGTTGTCCGGGTCGCCGATTTCCGCCATGCACATGAACGGTCCCTGCTCGTTGTTCATCTCCGGCACCAGAACGTCGCCGGTGTCGTCACTTTGCAGAATCGAGAGTTTCTCTTCCATCTGCCTTGTGTAGTCGGAAAGCTGTCCGCTTTTCCAGAACGTATAGCAGGTATAGTCAACGCTGCCTCCGATCAGGTGTTTTCCGAAGATTGCGCAGAGTACCAGTGCTCCGAAAAACATCAACATGTTTAGTACATGCTGCCGCGTGGCGAAGCCCGCGTAAGCTACCTGCTGCCGCGCCGCGAAGCACGCGTAAGCGTCCTGCTGCCGCGCTGCGGAACCCGCGTAAGCTACCTGCTGCCGCGCTGCGGAGCCCGCGCGGTGTGCTGCGCGATCCGCGCGCCGCCTCAGCGCGCACCCCGCATAAGACAAAGCAACAACCAGCATGAACAGCGTCACAAAATATTCCGTATCCGGAACCCCGCCGGATACATCTACAGCGGAGTATACCTCCGGGGCATACACACCGGCTGCGATAAGGAAGCAGAGAACCGCGACGGTAACCGGATGCCGCAGAAACGCCCGCAGCCGCGGCAGGCCCTTTACGCCGCACACGCCCGGCGTCAACTGATCCGGCACAGCGCCCGCTGCCGGTATAGATCCCGCTGACGAGGCGATGACTGCCGGCGAGGCCTCCCCGCACGCGTCATAGCCTTCCGCCGCAAACCCAAGCGTAATCGGGAGCAGCAGGATCAGAGGTCTTGCCCGCAGGAAATACCCGGCGCCGCGGACTGCGCAGACCTTGATGGAATTAACAATGACCATCACAATGCCGGCTGCGCCGCGGCTTCCGAACCCTTCGCCGCCACGCACTTTGTTGCCCGGCGCCGCCGCCGAAACAGCAAAGCCCGCAAGCATAAGCGCAAGAGGCAGCAGAATCAGGAGACACCGGCGACTCATCCGTCCGTCTGCCGCCGCATACAGAATCAGCAGCAGGGTCAGCTCCAGTGAAAGTACTATCGCCGGATAACTCGCGCCGCCAAGATATGCCATCAGAAGGCACATGCCGGCGAGGTATTTGTTTTGACCGGTCTGAAGAAACCGGTCTGCAAAGACGGCGCTGACCATCGCCGCGCAGTACGGTATCAGGTAGTGCGCGACGCTCGTATACCAGAAAATGCCTCCGCGCATATAGGGCATGTACTGTATCGCAAGAATGGACAGGAGCGAAAAGATCGTTACGAACGCCGACCGGCTGATCCGCATCACCCGTGTCAGGAAGTGATACAGGAAATACCCTGTGCCGATACAGAACATGGCAACCGCAAGGAGCGGTACAATCGTATAAAGCCTTTCACCAAACACGCTCGGCTCGATGCAGAACAGGAAGATGGACGCCCACGTCCCCTGCCATGTGTACCATTTGGAGACAATTTCTCCCGCGATATTCGAAAGGGCGCCTGCAATGCCGGTGCCGTCCCGGAGCGCCTGCATGACATGCGCCCCGTATCCAAGATCGTCCCCGGTCGCATGGCCGAACGGCGCGATCAGAATGATCGGGATCAGCGTCAAAACAAACAGCGCCACACTGATAACCGCCGGCAGCCGCAGTGAATTTTTCTTCATCTGTTTCTCCTTGCGGCTTATTGCTTACGATCTGAGCTCGATACCCAGATTTTCAAGTCCGTTCAGGATCTTCTTCATCGCCTTGTCGACTTCTTCCGCCGTAAGAGTTGTGTCTTTATGACGGAATGTCATCGTGTAAGCCATGGACTTGTAACCTTCTTTGACCTGCGAGCCTTCGTAAATGTCGAACAGATGATATTCTTCAAGGATCCTGCCGCCCCGCTGTTCGATGACAGCTTCGATTTCACCTGCTGTCACATGCTTCGGAACCAGCATGGAAATGTCTCTGCTCATTGCCGGGAACTTTGCGATGCCTTCAAAATGATGGGCAAAGCTTGCCATTTCGAGGACATTCTTCAGATCGATCTGCGCGACGTATACGCGGCCGCTCATACCGTAAGCCGCTGCCACGTCCGGATGAATCTCGCCCATAAAGCCGAGGACCCGGCCATCGATCAAAACATCTGCCTGTCTGCCCGGATGGAAGAAAGACAGAGAGCTTCTGCGGCACTCCATTTTCGACTTGATGCCGACAAAAGCAAGGAAGTCTTCCAGAACCCCTTTCAGATCAAAGAAGTCGCCGTCCCCGTAAAAGCCGAGTGTAAACTGCGGGCGCTCGTCGGCATAGTCTGTCAGAGGGAGCTGTTTTGCGATATAAATCTTTCCAAGGTCAAAGAGCTTGACGTTTTTGTTGCGGCGGGCAAAGTTCGTACCAAGCGACGTCAGAATACCGTTCAGCATGGACGTACGCATCAGGGAATAATCTTCGCCGAGCGGATTGGAAATGCGGATCGCATTTCTCATCGGCGAATCTTCTTTGATCCGCAGCGTATCAAATACCTTCGGGCTCTCGAACGAGAAGGTCTCGGATTCCGAATATCCGTAGTCCATCGCGATATCCCGCGCGCCGTCCTGCAGATGCATCATCGGTGTAAGTCCGCCGATTGTCGCGCTGCTCCTGGGGAGTGTGGACGGTACTTTATCGTAACCATCGAACCGTGCGCACTCTTCGGCAAGATCGCACATCTGCTTCAGATCTTGCCGGAAAGACGGAATGACCAGCTCATTTGCCGCCTCGTCATAGACCAGCTCTTCCTTGCGGAAGATGTCCAGCATATGCTCTCTTGTATAAGAAGTTCCGAGGTACGCATTGATCTTCTCCGGCTCAAACGGAATTCTGCGCAGCTGCGGAAGCTCCTCGTGCACATCCACATATGTTTTCGCGACAGTGCCGCAGCCGAGTTCTTCCATCAGCTGGCAGGCGCGGTCCATGGCAGCCAGCGCGTTATACGGATCCAGTCCTTTCTCGAAAATTGCGGAAGCGTCCGTGCGCATGCCGATTCTCTTCGAGGATTTGCGGATATTTGTTCCGTTGAATGTTGCGGCCTCGAAAAGCACTGTTTTGACGCTGTCCGTGATCATCGAATCCTGGCCGCCCATGATGCCGGCGATGCCGACATACCGGTCCGCGTCGCTGATCATAAGGACGTTGGAATCAAGCTTTCTCTCCTGCCCGTCCAGTGTTGTGAAGGTTTCTCCGTCAGAAGCTCTCTTTACGATGATCTTTCCGCCGTGAATCTTGTCAAAATCGTACGCATGCATCGGCTGGCCATACTCCATCATGACAAAGTTCGTGATGTCGACCAGATTGTTGATCGGGCGGATACCGAAGTTCGCAAGGCGTCTCTGCATCCAGCGCGGGGACGGCGCGATTTTGACGTCCGTGCAGATCGCCGCGACATATCTCGTGCAGAGATCCTTCGCCTCAATATCGACAGTGACGCAGTCTTTTGTGTCTTTCGGGCCTTCATGTTTTACCATAACCTGCGGCGCGCGGAACGGCTTGTCAAAGGTTACTGCCGCTTCCCGCGCGATGCCGAGCATGCTGTAGCAGTCCACGCGGTTCGAAGTAATTTCATACTCGAAATTTGTATCGTGAAGTCCCAGTGCCTCGATTGCATCGCTTCCAAGCGGCAGGTCTTTCGCCTGATCCTCCGGGAAAATATAGATGCCGTCATTGGTCGATCCGGGATACATGGATTCGTCGGAGCCGAGCTCGGTAATGCCGCACATCATGCCGACAGAGGCAAGGCCTCTCATTTTGCCGGCTTTGATCGGGATGCCGCCCTCGGGAAGCGGACTGCCGTCATGCCCGCCAGCGACTCTGCCGCCGTTTAAGCAGACCGGTACGACCGCGCCCTTTACAAGGTTCTGCGCCGATGTGCAGATCTGGATGCAGTACGGAAGTTTCCCGTCCTGTCCGTCGGTCTCCTTTGTGTAATTTCCTTCATAGGCTTTTCCGATGTTGACTTCGCAGACCCAGAGATGTTCCGCGTCCGGATGCTTCTCAATGCTTTCTACCCTGCCGACGACGATCTTCTCGCAGTTCTTGTCAAGACGCTCCCAGCTTTCGACTTTGGTTCCGGAGAGTGTCATTTTGTCATAGTATTCTTTATCCGTGCATTCCAGTTCAGGAACGTAATCCTTGATCCATGAAAGTGGTGTGTTCATTTTGTCTCCTCTTTCTTCTGTTAATCCGCCAAAACAATGCCTTCCGTAAGCTCATCAGAACTGGTTGATGAAGCGGACATCATTCTCATACAGAAGACGCATATCATCAATTTCGTATTTCAGAAGGGCGATACGTTCCAGGCCGATGCCGAAAGCGAATCCGGAATACTCCTCCGGGTCAATATGGCACATCTCAAGTACATGCGGGTGGACCATGCCGCAGCCCAGGATCTCGATCCAGCCTTCTCCTTTGCAGAAGCTGCAGCCCTTACCGCCGCACTTGAAGCAGGAAATGTCCATTTCCGCGGACGGCTCCGTGAACGGGAAGTGGTGCGGACGGAAACGGACCTGCGTCTTTTCGCCGAAGACTCCCTTCGCGAATTCTGCCAGCGTTCCCTTTAAATCCGCAAATGTGATGCCTTTGTCGACGACGAGGCCTTCCACCTGATGGAAAACAGGCGAATGCGTAGCATCCACCTCGTCCGCGCGGTAAACGCGGCCCGGTGCGATCATGCGGATCGGGATCCTGCCCTTTTCCATTTCGTGAATCTGAACGCCGGATGTTTGTGTGCGCAGAAGCATGTCTCCGTTGATGTAGAAAGTATCCTGTTCATCCTTTGCGGGGTGATCCGCGGGGATGTTCAGCGCCTCGAAGTTGTAGTAGTCTTTCTCGACTTCCGGTCCGTCGACAACTTCATATCCCATGCCGATGAAGATATCTTCTATTTCGCGAAGAGCAACTGTATTGGGATGCAGATGGCCTCTCTTCATCCTTCTGGAAGGAAGTGTCACATCGATCGTCTCGGATGCAAGACGCAGCTCCTGCGCTTTCTCTTCTATCTCTTTCTGCGCTTCTTCGAGCCTGGTCTCGATTTTCGCGCGGACATCATTGACCATCTGTCCGACCTTCGGGCGGTCTTCCTTGGAAACGTCCTTCATGCCGCGCAGGATTCCGGTCAGCGCGCCTTTCTTTCCGAGAATATCCACGCGGATGCGGTTAATGTCCTCTGAAGTCTTCGCGTTTTCCAGCGCTTCTTTTGCCTGAAGTCTGATCTTCTCAAGATCTTCCTGAATCATAATTCCTCCTCTTTCTGTGGGGCTTTGCACGTGCGCCGGCATTTCTGCCGGCGGTGTGGCCGGCTGCGCCGGCATTGCCGATGACAGCCGGGCCGGTTGGCCGCAGCCGCGCGGCGCGCGGCTGCGGTGTCGGCGGGAATGCACGTAAAAAAGCCCCGCCCCTGCTTCTGTTCAGGGACGAAGCTTATTCTCTGCTCCGCGGTACCACCCGTATTCCGTCATAGACGGCACTTCATTCATACCTGTAACGCCGGCTCTGCGGATCAAACTACTGGTTCGGTCTGCCTGCCGCTGCAATTTAAAGGCAGCTGCAGAATACCAAATGTTCTTTTGACCTGCTCGGGAGTGAATTCATGCGGCCCGTTCAGGAAGTCTTTCAGCCGGTGAACTTCCTCTCTGTTGTTCCGGGTACCGGATGTCTGTCTCCGTCAATGCATTTGTTGAAATTTTGAAAATCTGCATGAATTATAGGGCGGAAGCAGGGGAAACGTCAAGTGGGACGAGGTGGAAACTGCCGCGGCGTGGAAAGAAGAAGCGGTCGCGGCGGATATCAGAAGCGCGGCATGAATGAACTGTCGGTCGCGGCGGATATCAGGCCCCGGCACAAGCTTGTCAATGCTTTTGCAGAATCAGTAAATGGAGTTTCTATGCAGTATGGCATATGGGGCCGTTTTTGCATAGATATTCCAAGACATCCTGGGCAAAACCATCCGAAAATAAAAAATCCGGTACAGGCCGCCGCCTGCACCGGTTCTCATCTCCTATTGACCTGTCCTCCCCCTGCCAGTTGACTCCTAGCCTCAAGCCAGGTGGGGGTCCGCAGAACAGTTTTTGCCTTCCCCTGACCATTGCCGCGGCCGGAGCCGCTGCCGAGGGCGTGACAGCTGCTGAAACAATTTAGAACTCCCGTTTAAAGTATTTGTAGGATCAAATAAAGCAAAAGGATTTCAGGCAATTCGAGTATAGCAAATCATTTCCCGCGATACAACCTGCTCCGAAATTTCAATATATTCTGTATTTTTTCCACATCTGTTTTGTGTCCAGCAGGACAGCCTCATGCTTCGCTTCCACTGCTTTCTCAAGATTGTGCAGAATCTGATCCGCGTTATCCGAATCCGCGATGTACGCAGTCAGTCCTTCCTCTGACTTCGGCAGGACATCATCCAGCGGCGCCGTGTTGCTTTCATCTATACAGAAAAACCTGCGATAAGTCAGCAGCTCATTGCTCAGAAAATAAATATGTGATGTGTTCGCCGGATTATAGGCTACGACAACTGTTTCCTCCGCATGTTCCTTTGCATAGGCCATTCGATGCCGGTCCTCCGGATACAGGAACTGAACTTTTCCTGCAGACAGCCCCGCCGAATCTGTCACAAGAAGAATACTTCCCAGCAGAAGGGCTGCCAGCCGCTGCGATATTCCGGCCGGCCGCGGCGCTGCTCCGCTTGCCGCCGCATGCTTCGTAATCAGCCGGAACGGCGGCAGCAGGATCAGAAACAGCAGCAAAGGACACAAGTTTATCACGTACCGGATGGAGCTGGCTCCCAGAATCAGCGCAGTCTTCGACACAACAAGAAAAGAGGCTGCAGTACTGACAAGCAGTATCGCATACTCAGAATGATATAAAGAAAGTTCTCTTGCGTTCAGGGCGGCAGGCGTATTATCACCGGCCGGTTTCCTGAAGCGCTCTCTCCTGTACCGTAAAACCCATGCGGTAATCGCGGGGATCAGGACACAGACAGCCGCTGCAAGCAGAAACCAGCCAAGCTTTCCTGCAAACAGTTGGTCGTTAATCAGGCCTAGAAATGTTTTCCATCGATCCAGCGTGTTGGAAGGATCGATAAACTCGGTCTGCGCCTCCCTGCCGCGGTATCCATGGAAAATCTGCGACAGACTCGCCGGATAATACAACACGCCGGCGGCAAGAGCCAGAAGCTGCGCGAGCGCATATTCTCCGCAGGTCTTCAAACGCTGTTCACCCTTACTATGAGTGAGCGCATACAATTCAAAACAAACCCCTTCGAAGAATAAGATGATCAGATAGTAATACTGGGTCAGAAAGCCGCAGAAGGTGCAGAGCGCCATAAGCGCGAGCAGCACGGTGGTCCTGTGCTGCCGCATCCGTTGCAGGCGCACGGGCGTTTGCCGCCGTGGCCGGCTTTCCGGCGTCCCGCCGGGCCGCTTCGTCGCGCAAAAAGACTTTCCGGCGCCGCCGCGCGGCTCGCTTCTGAACTTCATGTTGCTCCGGTATGCCGCAGTCGCCGGCGCCTCCGGCAGAGAACACCGCCCGCCCGCGGCCGGCCCGGACATCTCCTCCATAAGCAGGACCAGAAGCAGCAGCTGCAGCAACGTCCAGACGATCAGCCACTGATACATTCTGATAAACATGACAGCGGAAAACGCGACGGGTGAAAAGCCCCACGCCGCGGTAATCATCAGTGAAAACGCACGTGAGCCGGATAGATGGTACGAAAGCGCGGCGAGAATCAGCTGCGCGAAGAAAAAACCGATAAAGTTTACGGCAAGCCCCTGCCATTTGCTGAACACGCCGGGTGTAAGATAACACGCAGTGCGAAGCGCATAGTAATAAAGCGGCGGGTGGACGTCCCAGCTTTGTACTGTTTTGACGAGGGCAAGGTCAAGACTTTCCCCCGGCAGCGCGATAAATTCTTTCCGCAGATCGCCGGAGTCCACCCACGTGCGGTCCGAAAGGTAAAGTCCGGTGCTGCGGTTCGTTGAGTAATACGAGTAGTATTCATCTTCATGCATTCCGAATTTACGCGTACCGCAGTATCCCATTGACAGCAGCTGCAGGGCTATGATCAGAAAAAGAAGTGCCGCGGCTGCCCCGCGGACACTTCTTTTTCTGCCTGTTAAATGCGTGCGCACTGCTCTTCGAGCCATGCTTTTTCCTCTCCGTCAAGAAACGGCGCAATCTTTTCCAGAACCTGCGCATTATAGGCATTCAGCAGCGCGAGAAGCTCCCCGGAAAGATAAGCCGGATCAATCAGATCGCGGTCAAACGGAACATAAGTCAGCGGCTCAAAGCCGTAGAACTCGCCGTCTTCGGTCGTCCTTTCATGGACGCACAGAAGAATCGTCTCGATACGGATACCGTACTTACCTGACTTGTAGACACCCGGCTCATCGGAAACAACCATGCCCGGTGCAAACGCTGTCATATCGGCGGCGTCTCTTTTTCTGTAGCGGATGCTTTGCGGGCCTTCATGTACGTTCAGAAGGTAGCCGATTCCGTGGCCGGTTCCGCATTTATAATCCATACCCTCGCGCCACATCGGCTCCCGCGCCATGATATCAAGCGTGATGCCGGAGCTGCCCGCGAGGAATTTCGTATCCATCAGCTGCAGCATGCTGGCTGCAGTCAGCGTATAACTCTTCTTCATGTCATCTGTCACAGGACCGAGAGCCATTGTCCGTGTGACATCGGTTGTGCCGCGCATATACTGTCCGCCGGAATCGACAAGCAGCATACCTTCGGGCTTCACTTCCGCGCCCTCCCCTTTCGGTTCATAGTGCATCATCGCCGCGTTTTCACCGTAAGCGGAAATCGTGGGGAAGCTCAGTTCGACATAATCCTTGATCTTTGCGCGAAGACCATCCAGATGCGCGGCCGCGCTGCCTTCCGTCATTTTCTCCCTGCCGACCGTCTTCTTCAGCCAGTAAATAAATTTGGTAACGGCCGCCGAATCTTCAATATAGATCTCCTTGAAGTTGCGGATCTCCGTTTCGTTCTTGACCGCTTTCATGTAATCGACAGGACTGTTGACCGGGATCATAAGGAGCGAAGCATCCGCGCCCCCGGCTGTCATCGCTTCGCGGATTGTACGGCAGGTCTGATATCCTGTAAATGCAGGGTCATACAGTACCGGTCCGTCATAGACAACACGTGTTCTCAAGAACTCATCGAAAGCAACATAATGACAGATAACGAGGCCGATTCCCTTCGCGTACTCCCTAAGCTCGTCGGTCACTTCGCTGTCCTGAATGAACAGAAATGCTTCATCCGGCGTGACAAACGTATAGGAGAGCGCCACCGGGCTGCAGATAACGTCATTGCCGCGGATATTGTAGAGCCACATGATCTCGTCAAGCTTGCTGCTGACATAAAACTTCGCTCCCTTTTCGTCCATGACCGCGCGCAGGCGCGAAAGCTTGGATGCCGCGGTTTCGCCGGCATACTTTTCCGCATCCAGAAGAAAAACAGGATGCGAAGGAAGCACCGGCCTGTCACTCCATACCTCTTCCGCAAGATCCTTATCCGAGCGGATCTTCACATGCTTTCCGGAAAGGAGCCTTGCAATTTCTCTTCCCTGCGCTTCGTTTACACACCTGCCATCGAAGCCGAGGGTTTCACCGTCCCGCATTGTTTTGCGGAGAAATTCGTGCAGTGTCGGCACGCCCGGCTCTCCCATGCGCTGCTCGATAATGCCGCTTCCCTCCAGCTCATGCTCTGCCTGGATGAAGAACCTGCCATCCACCCACAGGTCCGCCTCGTCTTTTGTAACGACAAGCGTTGCATTTTCCCCTGTGAATCCTGAAAAATACTCTCTGACCTTGAAATAGTCCGCTACGTACTCACTGCCATGAAAATCCGCGGTCGGAATCATGTAGACATCAATGCCGTTTTTTTCCATGGCTTTTCGAAGCGCGTCCAGTCTGGACACGCAGACATTCTGTGCCATTTTCGTTTCCTCCTATCTGTCTTTCATCGGTTTATAAGGATACTCCGTGCAGATCGAACGGTATGCCGGGCGGATGATCTTGCCATTATTGGCAAGCTCTTCCATACGGTGCGCGCTCCAGCCGACGATTCTGGCCATCGCAAAAAGCGGCGTGAAAAGCTCCATCGGCAGCCCCAGCATCTGATATACAAAGCCGGAATAAAAGTCGACATTTACACAAACACCCTTATACATCTTGCGTTCTTTCGCGATGACCTGCGGAGCCAGCTTCTCGACCAGAGAATACAGCCGGAACTCCCTGTCGTAGCCGTCCGCGTGCGCCAGTTTTTCAACAAACTTCTTGAATATAACCGCGCGGGGGTCAGAAAGCGAATAGACAGCATGTCCGACACCGTAAATCAGCCCTGCGTGGTCAAAAGCCTCTCCATGCAGAAGTTTTGCCAGATAATCGGCAACCGCATCTTCGTCTGTCCAGTCAGACACATTTTTCTTCATGTCCTCAAACATGCGGACGACTTTGATGTTCGCGCCGCCGTGGCGCGGTCCTTTCAGGGACCCGAGCGATGCCGCAACCGCGGAATACGTGTCCGTCTGCGTGGATGTGACGACATGCATCGTAAAAGCGCTGTTATTGCCACCGCCGTGATCCATATGAAGCGCAAGGCATACGTCAAGAACCTTTGCCTCCATATCCGTATACTGACTGTCCGGGCGGAGCAGGTGCAGAATATTCTGCGCAATACTGCCTTCCATCAGCGGCGGATGAATGACAAGGCTCTTCCCGTTCACGTAGTGATTGTACGCCTGATATCCGTAAATGGACAGCATTGGAAACAGGCTGGTCAGCATCATACTCTGGCGCAGAACATTCGGCAGGGATATATCATCCGCCTTGTCGTCATACGCATACAGCGTCAAAACACTCCTCGCTAGCGTATTCATCATATCCGCGCTCGGAGCCTTCATGATGACATCCCGGACGAAATTCGTCGGAAGGCTCCGGTAAAAATTCAATGTTTTCGTGAACTCGTCGAGCTCTTTCCGGTCCGGAAGTTTTCCGATCATCAGAAGATACGCCATTTCCTCAAAGCCGAACCGGTTCTCCGAAACAAAGCCGCCGATCAGGTCCTCGATCGGATATCCCCGGTAAAAGAGATGACCGAAATCCGGAACTTCCTTTCCGTCAACAACCTTCTTTGCCCGGATTTCTGCAATATTGGTTAACCCGGCAAGAACGCCTTTACCGTTCAGATCACGAAGCCCGCGCTTGACATCATATCTGGTATAAAGCTGCGGATCAATGCGATCCGCCACGCGTACGCCGTCCGCGAGCGCGTCAATTTCCGGTGTGACCTGCGAGTACGCGTTTATTTCTTTTTCTTTTTCCATTCACAGCCCTCCTTGACTGTTATTTCCGACGCAGTGCCCCTCCGCGACTGAACCGGAAGAATCAGAAAAACAACTTTCCCGCCTTTCTGACGCTTCGCAGATAATAGATAAAGGTACTGAAAAACAAAATCAATACCGCCAGCTCCGAAAACAACGCAAAATCAGAAACAATCTCAAACAGGCCGGTATACTTTCCGGCCAGTTCCCAGATTCCCAGAAGAATTGTAACAAGCGACAGCGCGAGCGTTCTCGGGAACATAAACTTCTGAAATCCTTGTATATTTTTGCAGTTTGTTCTGTCTGCCGGCTGCGAAGGAGAGATCATGAGACTTTTATTAATCTGTCCGTCATTTTTCAGCCGGATTGCCGCGTACAGGACATAGATTCCGGAGACGATAATCAGTATGCTGATAACTTCATCCATTTGCCGCTCCCTCACAGACCGAGAAACTTTTCAACCATGGACTGCATGGATGCCTTGTCTTTGCCGCAGACACCTTTATGCAGAATCTTTGCGCCGCGAAGAGAAGCGACAGCCTGCGGAACCGGGACGCCTGCTGTTCTGGCAAGTTCATCCGCAAGATCCAGATCATCCATGTCTGTCTCTTTGCCAAGAGCCCGCATGACGCTCGTCTCGAACTTAAACGGACTTGCCGTGGAAACAATCACCGTCGGCGTCTCATCCGCGGTTTCCGTCTGGTACTGCGCGTATACGCTCGCCGCGACGGCTGTATGCGGGTCGATCACATATCGGTGGTTTTCATACATCAGACGGATTGCGTCGGCTGTCTGGTCCTCATCCGCGTATCCGCCGTAAAAACAATCCAGTTTTGAGCGCATCTCATCCGAAATGCGGTATACGCCCTTCTCCGACAGATCCTTCATCAGCTGCGCGTTGACCGCCGCGTTGTCGCCGGCGATATGATAAATCAGGCGTTCCAGATTGCTCGAAATCAGGATATCCATCGACGGTGAACTTGTCAGAATGAATTCCCGGTTTCTGTCATAGGTTCCTGTTCGGAAGAAATCGAACAGAACTTTATTGGAATTAGAGGCGCAGATCAGTCTGTGCACGGGAATTCCCATGGCTTTCGCGTAGTACGCCGCGAGAATATCACCGAAATTGCCGGTCGGAACAACGAAGTTGACCTCATCGCCGGAACTGATTCTGCGGTTTCGAAGAAGCCTTGTATAAGCCCAGACATAATAAACAATCTGCGGCACGAGACGGCCGATATTGATCGAGTTTGCGGAGGAGAACTGATATCCCGCGGCTTCCATTTTTTCGCGGAGAGCCTCGTCCGTAAAGATCTGCTTCACGCCGCTCTGGCAGTTGTCGAAATTACCTTCCGCGGCAATCACGCAGGTATTGTCTCCCTGCTGCGTGACCATCTGGCGCTTTTGGATTGCGGAAACACCATCTTTCGGATAAAAGACAACAATCTTTGTGTCCGGAACGCCCGCAAAGCCGGCGAGAGCGGCTTTTCCTGTATCTCCGCTGGTCGCGGTCAGGATCACGATTTTCCTGTCCAGATGGTTCTTCTTCGCGGCAGTTGTCATAAGGTGCGGCAGAATCTGGAGCGCCATGTCCTTGAACGCAATCGTCGGGCCATGGAACAGTTCCATGAAATAGGTTCCGCTCTCATCTTTGATCGGCGCGATTTTGGCGGTATCAAAGTTCTCTCCATATGCCTTGTCGATGCACCCGCGCAGCTCCTCCTGCGTGAAATCGGTAAGGACAAGCTTCATGACTTCATAGGCGACTTCTTTATAATTCATTCCGGCCAGCTCTTCAAAGCTTCTGTCCAGCGCGGGAACGACTGTGGGAACGAAAAGTCCTCCGTCATCCGCAAGACCCTTCAGGATAGCTGCGGAAGCCGTGATCGGTGCCGCGTCAGATCTGGTGCTCTTATACATAACTTCCATTCTCGTCTGTCCTCCTCTTCTCTTCCTCGCGGCTTTGTTGCCGCGTCTTCTTTCCTTCGCAACAATTTCCTGCAGCTCTGTCATATCGCTGTCCCGGATTTCCGGCTCTCTATGCTCGACGGGCCGGCGCTGTCTCTGCGCGTTCAGTGCCTCATCACTGATCGTACCGGCTGTCTCCGAACCCGTGACCTGCGCGGCAGGAATCCGCTCCGCTTCTTTCTCCGTCAAAACACTGCCCGCAGGCCGCTTCTTCGGCGTACCGATCCGGATAATCTTTTTCGCCTGCACAACGCCGAAAGGCTTTGTCATGGAAGCCTTGTCAATCAGCCTGACAAGAGCGTTCGCGGCGAGCAGTCCGGCCACCGCAGACTCTTCCTGAAAAGACGCCTTCCGGAGAATAAAGACAAAAGCTCCGAAAAGCATGGCAAAATACACCTTCCCCCTCTTCGACATCGGGGTGGTTGTATAATCGTTTGCCATAAAGAACGCCGTGAACAGGAAACCGCCGCCGATCAGCTGAACCAGAAGATAATACGGACTCAGTCCCTGCCCGCCAAACAACGAAAACAGGACCGCGAATGTCAGAATCGAAACAAGAGGAATCAGGATATCCGCGATCCCGGCCGCAAATAAAAAGGCAGCGCCAAGCAGGATCATAACCGCGCTTCCGGTGCCGATTCTACCGGGTGTATTGCCTGTGATCAGCGCCTTCAAATCAGGAAGCGTACCTGAAAGGAGTGACTGCAGCGGTTCTTCCCCGGCTGCAAATACGCCGCCGTGAAAATCACGCATCCTTGTGCGGAAAACAATCATCAGAAGCAGATTACCCGTCGCCGCCGGATTCAGAATGTTCTTTCCGATTCCGCCGAAAAGCATCTTCGCGCCGATGATCGCGGCAGCATTCGCAACGACAGGATAATACAACGGGACGGAAGGCGGAAGCAGCAGCGCTCCGACAAGTCCTGTCACTATGCAGGAATAATCGGGAATCGTAACGCCCTTCCGCAGAACCGCGTCGGCAGACAGTTCACACAACACCGCGGAAGCAATGCTGATGAAGATCAGCAGCGCTGCATGCATCCCGTAATTGTAGATTCCGTGACCGGCTGCCGGAAGGAGCGAAAGGATCACGCAGAACATGCACTCGGAGGTTGTAAGTCGCGATCTGGAGAACGGCGCATGCCGGTAAACATTGTACACACGTCTTTTCATTCCCTCTGAAACCTCCTCGCATAATCTCCTGCCAGCTCCGGCTTTTTGAGGAGTGCGTGCCGCATGGCAATGATCGGTGCCGCCAGAGAAATCTTGGACGGGCAAATGTAACTGCAGCAGCCGCAGTCGCAGCACTCAAGGCCGTTATGGTCGATAAAAGAACGCGCGCTGCTCCTTCTCGCGTCCTGATAGAGCACAACAGGCATCAGGCGGTTCGGACATACGTCCAGGCATCTGGAGCATCTCGTGCAGGCAGTTTCTTTCTGGCGCTGCATCTCTTCCTTTCGAAGACACACGATTGCGGAACTGAGCTTTGTAATCGGTACATCCAGATCCCTGATCGGAACGCCTGTCATCGGGCCGCCGTCGAGAATCAGGGCATCCTCTTGCTTTAACCCGTCCGCAAGTCCGCCTGCCTGTTCCAGTACCTGCCGGTAGCTCATTCCGATTCTGACGCGGAAATTTCCCGGCTGCGCGGCGGCGTCTCCTGTGACCGTCACAATCCTCGTAATCAAAGGCTCATGCATAATAACAGCCTGATTCACGGCAACCAGCGTGTCCGTATTGCAGACCAGGCAGCCAATGTCCCGGGGCAGCATTTTCGCGTTCAATGTTCTTCCCGTCAGTGCATAAATCAGCTGGCGTTCGGCGCCCTGCGGATACTTGGTCCGCAGACGCTTCACATAAATCCGTGGATCGTCCCGCAGCAGTTCCCGCAGCAGCCGGTAACCCTCCGCGTTGTCTTCGCTGACAGCAATATAACCGCGCGCACCCGGGTAAATCTGCAGAAGCACCGCGAGGCCGCTGATCACCTTCCAGGGGTTCTCAAGGAGTCTTCTGTAATCACTCGTAAGATAAGGCTCACATTCCACGCAGTTGGCGATGATGGTATCGATATCTTCCTCCCCTGCGCTCCGGAGCTTGATGTGCGTCGGAAGCCCGGCGCCGCCCATACCTACAATACCAGCGTTTTTAACTACAGTTAAAACAGTTTCTCTCGTTAAAAGCGACAGTTCCCTGTTCTGCGGATAGCCGATTTCCAGAAAGATTCCGTCATTTGCGATAATAATACAGGGCTGCAGTGAGCCGTCAGCCGTTCTCCTTTTGTCTATGCCAAGTACCTGCCCGGAAACGGAAGCATGCAGATTTGCGCTCGGGTCCCTGTCAGCCCTTGCAATCAGCTGACCGGTGCGCACGTAATCGCCGCGCCGCACGACCGGAACCGACGGGTTCCCAATATGCTGAAGAAGCGGATAAACCATCTCCCCTGTGTCGGGGAGGAGCGTCTTGATCGGCACGTCTCTCGACATGTCTTTCCCCTCGAAGGGATGAACTCCGCCTGTAAAAGTATGTTTTGCCATAAAAATTACACCTTTTTCCGCCGCCCGGTCCGTTCCGCAGCCGGCGGTAAAATATATTCCATTATACAAAACGCAGTACTTTTATGCTAGACTGGATTCATATTCAGGGAGGTTGCCATTATGCAGATCATAACCAGTACAGTTCAGGAACCTGCCGCGCAGGCTCTGTCTTTCGAGACGCCGCTGGAAAACGCCCTTTATATTGACATTGAAACAACAGGTCTTTCGGCGCAGCAGGACAGAATCTGGATGATCGGCTGCGCATGTTTCAAGGGAGACAGCTGGAACATTACGCAGTGGTTTGACGATACCGGAAACAGTGAAAAAGATCTGCTGGTTTCTTTCCTCGCGTATGCGAACCCGTTTGGCGCGTTCGTGCATTATAACGGCGACCGTTTTGACATCCCGTTTCTGACCAGGCGGATCGAAGCGCACCGGATTGAGAATACGACGATCAACAAACGCTCCATTGATCTTTACAAGTATGTGAAGCCGTTCCGCAAGCTGCTTGCGCTCCCCAGCTACCGTCTCTCCTCGGTTGAGGAATTTTTCGGCAAAACAGAGGTACCCACGCCCTCCGGCAAAGACCTGATCGCGCTTTACAGCAGCTATCTTGGAAATCATCTTCCTGAAACCGCCAGAACTTTATCCTCCCACAATGCTTCCGATCTTGCAGCACTTCTTCGGATTTCACCGGTTGTGCTGCTGCGGAGGATTTTTGGTGCCGGGCTGACCGCGGAAAGCGCCCGGGCGAACCGTTATCATGACGCGGAAGGCGTTTTCCGGCAGGAAGTCATCATAAACTGTGTCCCTTCGCGGGACATAGTGACAGTGCAGAAAGAACTGTGGACGCGGCCGGTTACTGCTTCCGCAGATGGCTGTTACTTCACAACAGACGGGACGCACGTTACGATCAAAGTTCCGCTGTATTGTCAGGAAATGAAATATTTCTACGCGAACTACAAGGACTATTACTATCTGCCCGGTCAGGATCTCGCGATGCACAAATCAATTGCCTCTTTCGTTGATAGTTCAAGGCGGGAGCAGGCAAAAGCCGAGAACTGTTATACCCGGAAGACCTCCTCGTTTCTTCCCGAATGGGATGCGTTCAGAGCGCCGTTCTTTAAAACGAGCTATAAGGACAGCGGTATCTTCTTCGAGTTCACGCAGGAAATGAAAAGGGATAAAGATTTCTTTTCTGCCTACGCGACCTATATCTATCGGCATATTGTACAGGCGTAAATTTGTCCGCGCGGCGGTACTCTCCGTATAATCCAAAGGGGTCGCCGCGCGGCCTGATTTATTGGCGCGGCGGTAGCCAGCCGATTTCTATGGAATTCTGTTCTTTGCGGAAGTGCTTTTCGGCAGTTTCACGGGCTACGACAGGCGCTTCCCGATGATTCTATGCAATAGCGCGTTTTCACCCGCGCCTGCATAGATTTTTTAAGACATTGCAGACGGCTGCGCGCGTATTGCATAGATTTCTTCATTTTTCAGGCAATACCGCGCCGGCCGCCGGATTCGTCTTGGATTATCTATGCTTTCCGGCGCGGGGCTTTCATATTGCATGAAGCTGATCCAATTTTGTCCGCGCGGCAATACTCACCGCCTCTTCAATGCTTTCGCCACGCGGCTCGCTCTCATTTTCCCTAACTGATATGATGAATCTATGCTATAATCTTGGCAGTGACATGCTCTTCGTCTTCTGATGAACGCCGGCTTTTGCCGGTCTTGTCTTTCTATCACTTCTGTTCATTCGAACGAATCTCATGCACGCAGACTTTTTCATCCGCAGGAGTTTGCCGCAGTCCGCATTTCTCCTGCACCATCC
>ONHF01000008.1 GCA_900317555.1 uncultured Lachnospiraceae bacterium
CCTAATTACCCATTGGGAATCTAAATATCTGCAGTTTTCAAGGCCCAAAAGGCCTTTTATTTTGGCCTGCCGTTTTTCATAAACGGCTTTACACTATCTGTTATCTGTTATCAGCGCAGCTCTGTCGAATAATATGGCACAATGATATAATTTCCGGGCGCCGCATTGACTGTTTCATAGCCGTCTTCCACCCCGATGTGGTTAATATCACAGACTTCTGCGATATAAGACTCCGTACTGCGGTAATGCTGCCGGTCACCATATACGGACGCGTAATAATTGAGATCTTTGTCCGATGTCAGAAGAACGCAGGTATAATATTTGTAGTATTTCATTCCCGGATCAGCGGAAGCCTTTGTACGGAGTCCGAAAAGGAGAAAGCAAAGCAGGACAACAAGACCCGCGCCGCATACGGCGATCGTATAGTACCGGCGCAGCTGTCTCTCCCTGCACTTTCTCGAGCGCTCTGCCCTTATTCTGTAATAGGAACCGTTTATGACCGGAGTTCTGTTCATACTGTTCTCCCCCTTGCATTGCAGAAACAGAATCGAACATCTTGTTCGGAACGTATGTTCGATTTACGAATCAAATTATATCGAACACATGTTTTGCTGTCAATCTTTATCTTCCTATTTTTCGAATATATGTTTGCTTTTCCCGCGTGCTTTTTTTATAATAATTGAAATGGATTAAAATGTAACCGGAGGACAGTTATGGCAAAAGGAAGGATTACGAAGAAGCAGCAGCAGATCCTTGATTATATAAAAGAACAGATTCTGGAGAAAGGCTATCCTCCCGCAGTCCGTGAAATCTGTGAAGCGGTAGGCCTGCGCTCGACCTCTTCCGTGCATTCCCATCTGGAAACGCTCGAAAAAAACGGTTTTATCAGGCGGGATCCGACCAAGCCCAGGGCAATAGAAATCTGCGATGACAACTTTCATATGATCCGGACGGAAACTTCATCGCTGCCCGTTGTGGGACAGGTCGCTGCCGGTACGCCGATTCTTGCCCAGCAGAACATTGAATCCTATTTTCCGGTACCCGCGGAATATGTTCCGTCTGGAGAGTCCTTCGTATTAAAGGTACACGGAACATCCATGATCAATGCCGGTATTATGGACGGGGATTATATTTTTGTGAACAGCTGCAGAACTGCGGAGAACGGTCAGATTGTCGTAGCTCTGATCGATGACTCGGCTACGGTCAAACGCTTTTACAAAGAGAAAGGCCATATCCGTCTTCAGCCCGAGAATGACGAAATGGAACCGATTATTGTTGATGACTGTGTCATCCTTGGGCGTGTGTTCGGTGTTTTCCGGAATATGCGCTGAGTCATGCGCCGCGATAATCGCAGATAGTCCGGATCGCATGGTTTGTAAAAGGTCCCGCGGAGAGAAAGCTGTTCTCCCGCGAGACCTTTAATCTGTTTATTTAATTAAATTTATTGGCCGCCAGCTGCGGAACACCCTTTCACGGCTGATTATTCCTGCGTAATCGACTTCGGATCAATCTGCTTCCCGTCTCTCCAGATTCTCTCGAGATCGTAAAGAAGCCTGTCTTTTTCGTCAAAAATGTGGATGATGACATCGCCGAAATCCAGAAGCACCCATGCAGCTGTATTATAGCCTTCGATTTCACGCATGGGATATCCTGCGCGCTCGAGCTTCTCCTGCACGCCGTCCGCGAGCGCCTGAATCTGGCTGCGGTTCGTACCATTGGCAATAATGAAATAATCCGCCAGTACAGATACGCTGCTGATGTCAATCACGTTGATATTGACCGCTTTCTTGTCTTCCAGTGCCATAATGGCTGTTCTGGCCATGGCAAGGGATTTGTTCATGTCAGACATCTCCGTCCTCCTCATCTTTATTGATATAATAATTATACGTCTTCTGTGTCATGCTGTCGATTTCTTTATCTGTCGAATGCAGATAGGCAAGCGTATCTTTCAGAATCAGGAGGAGCGCGCCGTCAAGGTCCTCAAACGCAAGCTTTCGAAGCCGCGGGAGGTCCGGTGCCTGTGACCTGCCGGGCTCTATGTAATCTGCGACAAAGATAATCTTTTCAAGAAGCGTCATACCGGGTCTTCCGGTTGTATGATAACGGATCGCGTCCGTAATTTCCGGATCATCGACTCCGTACCGCGTGGACGCGAGAACGCTGCCTGCCTTGGAATGAAGAAGCGCGGCGCTTTCTTCTTCCATGGGGGTCAGTGCAAGACCGGCACCGGCGCAGATTTTCCGCATTTCCGGAAGAGGCAGATACTTGGCGCAGTCATGCAGCAGTCCCGCCATTTCGGCCTTCCGGACATCCCCGCCATAACAGGCGGCAAGGCTGGTTGCCGTGAACGTAACTCCCATTGTGTGAATAAAGCGCGTGTACTTGAGTTCCTTTTCCACTTTCCGGAAAAGGTCCAGCCGGTCATTGTCCTTTGCCACAATATCCTCCCTTTACATTGTCTTCGCAAGATAAAGTCCCTGCTCTTCTATATAGTCTTCCACATCGCGCGGCACAAGGTAGCGGATGGAACGTCCTTCCCTTACTCTGCTGCGGATTTCCGTCGAAGAAATTTCTATGTTCCGCACCGGAAGCATCCGGATGTCCGCGCCGTACTTCTCCCGAAGACTCCGGGCGGTAATCTCCACTTCACCGCTTCCCGCTTCATCACTTCTTGTTTCCACAAGGATGCGCGCAAGCTGAAAAACAATTTCCGGCTGATGCCAGCGCTCCATCTGCGGGAGCGTATCCGCGCCGATAATGTAAAACAGCTCATCTTCCGGAAAGCATTTCGAAAGCTCCTGCAGAGTATCGGATGTATATGTTTTGCCGGGGCGGCGGACCTCAATATCCAGAACTTCTAGATGTCTGTTTCCCTGCGCGGCAAGCCGGACCATGGCAAGGCGCCTTCCCGCATCCGTAACACCCGTTCCGTCCTTGAAATAGGAACGGCCGGTCGGCAGAAGAATGACACGGTCAAGCCCCGCCGCCTCATAAGCCGCCTCCGCAAGAAGCAGGTGTCCTATATGAATCGGATCAAAAGTTCCCCCGAGAATACCGGTTTTCATAAGCTTCCTTTCTTGTTACTTTGGCAGCTCGATCTTTTGATTTTCGCGAAACGGCCGGTACAGGACGACCTTGCGGCCGATGACCTTTACAAGCTCGCTGTGCGAGCGTTTATACAGCTTGTCACCGGCGAGGGCCGGTTCATCCGGGGAAGTCTTCTGGATATTGACTTTGAGAAGCTCTCTTGTATGGAACGCCTCTTCCAGGGAGTCGATCGTCTCCGGGCTGACACCGGATTTGCCGACCTGCACAACCGGCTCCAGATTTGCCGCAAGGCTCATAAGATATGCTCTCTGTTTGCTGTTTAACATAGAAATCTCCAATTCCGCCGCCTGCGGGCGGCATTATTATTCATAGAACGAGAAAGTATGGCCGTAGAGCCGTACCGTGTCGCCTTCCCGGCAGCCGAGCTCCTTCAGCTTGTCGTTAATACCGTTTTCCTCAATAAATTTCTGCAGAAACGCCAGACCCTTTTCAGTCTCCAGGTTCGTATAACCAAGCATGCGCTCGATCTTGGGGCCTTCCACAACGTACATATCTTCATCCTTGTCATATGTAACGGTGAAGGATCCGTCAATGCGCACAGAGAGCTCGGTGTCCGGATTGAATTCCGGCTCGAAGATCCTTGTGCCTCCGGGGATTTTGGAAAGCTCACTGCTGACATAATACATCAGTTCGCGGACCCCCCTGCCTGTCGCGGCAGAGATTTCGAACACTCTGATCCCCTCCGGCTCATATTTCTGCCGGATCTCACGGACCGGATCCAGCTCGGTATCCCGAAGATCGTCCGGGATCAGATCGGTCTTGTTGCACGCGATAATCTGTTCCTTCTTTGTAAGATCAATATCATAGCGGTCCAGCTCCGCATTGATCTTTTCGATGTCGTCAAGAGGATCCCGTCCTTCCGACCCGGAAGCGTCCACGACATGGATCAGGAGCTTGCAGCGCTCGATGTGTGCGAGGAACTCATGCCCGAGGCCTTTTCCGTCCGCGGCGCCTTCGATCAGTCCGGGAATATCCGCCATGACAAAGCCCGGCGCGTCATCGAGGTCAACAACCCCCAGAATCGGAGACAGGGTTGTGAAATGGTAATTGGCAATTTCCGGCTTCGCATTGCTCACGACAGAAAGGAGCGTCGACTTGCCGACATTCGGGAAGCCGACAAGTCCCACATCTGCAATTACCTTGAGCTCGAGCTGAACTTCAATCTCTCTGGACGGCTGTCCGGGCTGTGCGTATTTCGGGGCCTGCATGGTGCTGGTCGCGTAATGCTGGTTTCCGTTGCCGCCGTGCCCGCCTTCGAGGATTCTTACAAGCCGGTTGTCCCCGGACATGTCCGCGATTACCTTTCCGCTTTGAAAATCCCTGATGACCGTTCCTTCCGGCACCTTGATGATCAGGTCCTCTCCCTTTTTGCCGGAGCAGTTCCTCTTGCCGCCGTCTTCTCCGTTCTGCGCACTGTAGCGGGCTCTGTGCCGGAATTCTCCAAGTGTATTGAGCCCTTCGTCCACGGCAAAATAGACGCTGCCGCCATTGCCGCCGTCACCGCCGTCGGGGCCGCCGTTCGGCACGAATTTTTCCCTGCGGAACGATATGTGTCCGTCTCCGCCTTTTCCGCTAGCAATAATTATTCTGGCTTTATCTACGAACATAACGCCTCTCACCGCCTTTGATTCCGGTTTTATAGTCCTTACCGGTTTTAAAGTCCTTATAGTAAAAAAACTCCGGACAAACCCGTACCCTTGGGCCTGTCCGGAGCTTCAAGATTCAGATTACTCGTTTGCTGCTACAGGATGAACGCTGGCTCTTGTTCCGTCCTTGCCAACACGCTCATATCTTAAGATTCCATCTGCAGTCGCAAACAGTGTGTCATCACCGCCGATACCTACATTGACACCGGGCATGATTTTTGTACCACGCTGTCTGTAAAGGATATTGCCGGCCTTAACAAACTGTCCGTCAGCTTTCTTGGCACCAAGTCTCTTGGAATTGGAATCACGGCCGTTCTTGGTGGAACCCATTCCTTTATGGTGTGCGAAGAATTGAAGGCTTAAGTTTAACATGTCATACCTCCTTAATCTCGTATCTCAGATATCTCTTCCCGTACTGTCTCTGTATCCATTCGAGCCCGTAAATCATATGATCCACAAGAAACTGCCCTTTGGGAGAAAGATCTTCCAGTATGTTGACGGTCAGATCTCCGCCGTCTTTTTCATCATACTGACAGTCAACTTTCTCATGCAGCAGATCCTGCAGGCTGTTCACGGTACTGATCACGATTGCCGAAACGCCTGCGCAGACAACATCTGCGCCGCTTTCCGAATAGTCCGCGTGTCCCAGGCACTGGAAAGAACGGTAAGCCCCTTCCCGGGTTTTCCATATCTGAACTCTAATCATTGCTGCTCTTGCGGCTGTATATGCCGCCGTGCTCTCCGTTATCCGTTGATCTTGTCGATCTTAACGCGCGTGAAAGCCTGTCTGTGACCATTCTTCTTGTGATAGCCAGTCTTGGGTTTGAAGTGATAGACAACGACCTTTCTGCCTTTGCCCTGCTCCATAACCGTAGCTTCAACAGAAGCGCCAGCAACGTCCTTTGCGACCTTGAGGGTATCTCCTCCGACAGCAAGAACCTGGTCAAATGTCACCTTGTTTCCGGCCTCTGCATCGAGCTTCTCAACTTCAATGACATCACCTTCGGAAACCTTGTACTGTTTTCCACCTGTTGCGATAATAGCGTACATATTTGGTACCTCCTTCTTCTGAAAACTCGCTGAATGCGGCACCGGCCACGCGTAACGCCGAACCGGATTTCTGTACCTTTCGCGCGAGTACCTTGCGCCCAGGCATTAAAGCCTCTTCATGCGGCATACTCAAATAAATTATCACGCGCAAATACAATTGTCAATAAAAATCAGACATCAGGGACGATCTTTTTCGGCGCGCCGTCATCAAATATCGTATTGAAGAAACAGGAATGATGCCCGGTATGGCACGCGGCCCCTTTCTGCGTCACAACGGCAAGCAGCGTATCCATATCGCAGTCTGCGGTCAGTGACAGAACATGCTGGAAATGTCCGCTCGTTTCACCTTTGACCCAGAGCTTCTTCCGGCTCCTGGAAAAATAGGTCATGGTCTTCGTGTCCACTGTTTTTTCAAACGCCTCTTCGTTCATGTAAGCGACCATCAGGACCTCTCCCGTGCCGTATTCCTGCGTCACGACAGGCAGCAGACCGTCGCTGTTTGTTTTGAAATCTTTCCATGTATACATAGATTTACAGCGCGCCTTTCGTACTGAGCACATCCCTGATACGGTCATCTTTGGACACAGCCAGATCCAGTGCCTTCGAGAAAGCCTTGAACATGGCTTCGATGATATGATGCGCGTTGGAGCCGTGAAAAACAACAAAATGCAGATTCATGCCGGCCGCATAGGACACCGAATAGAAAAATTCCCGGACCAGCTGCGTGTCAAAATCTCCGACCATTGGAGGGGTCAGTTTCTCTTCCCCTTCGAAGACAAAATACGGACGGTCGCACAAATCCACGGCACACAGGACAAGGGCTTCATCCATCGGCAGAATAAAAGAGCCGTATCTGCGGATTCCCTTTTTGTCTCCCGCGGCTTCCCGGATAGCCTGCCCGAGCACAATTGCAGTATCTTCCACGCTGTGATGGCCGTCGACCTGCAGATCTCCCTCGCAGCGAAGCGTCAGATCAAAAAGGCCGTGTCTTGTAAACGCGTCCAGCATATGGTCGAAAAAACCGATGCCGGTGGCAATATCCGATTTGCCGCTCCCGTCCAGCTCGAGAAATGCCGAAATGTCGGTTTCCTTTGTTTTTCGTTTTATCTGCGCGTTCCGGGCCATAGGTCACCTCTCACCTTCCGGTTCTTCGTCAAACCGCACCGCAATGGAATTTGCGTGCGCGGTCAGGCCTTCATTCTCAGCAAACAGTTCAATATCCTTATGCACCTTCGCGAGCGCTTCTCTGGAATAGGAAATTATGCTTGTTCTCTTTATAAACTGGTCGACACCAAGCGGCGAGAAAAACCGCGCGGTTCCATTCGTCGGCAGTATATGGTTCGGTCCCGCGTAGTAATCGCCTAAAGGCTCGCTTGAATAGCTTCCAAGGAAGATCGCTCCGGCATTTTTGATCTTCGTCATGATTTCAAACGGCTGCTTCGTTACAATCTCCATATGCTCGGAAGCAATTTCATTCGCTGCGTCGATAAGTTCGTCCATCGAATCGCTGACAAACGCGTATCCGTAGTTGTCCAGGGATTCCCGGATGATCTGCGCCCGTTCCAGCGTCTCCAGAAAACGGTTCTCTTCCTCGGACACCGCTTCGGCGAGACTTCTGCTGGTGGTCAGAAGAATCGCGCTGGCAAGAGGATCGTGCTCTGCCTGGGAAAGCAGATCCGCCGCGACGTACCGCGGATTCGCTGTCTCATCCGCGATGACAAGAATTTCGGACGGCCCTGCGACCGAATCAATTCCTGTAATGCCGAAACATGCCTTTTTCGCGAGCGCTACATAGATGTTGCCGGGGCCTGTGATCTTGTCGACTCTGGGAATCGACTCCGTGCCATAGGCCATCGCGGCAATTGCCTGTGCACCGCCGGCCTTGTATATCTCATCCGCGCCGGCGATCACGGCTGCCGCGAGCGTTCCGGCCGGTGCCTTCCCCTGCGCGTCCGGCGGCGTACAGACTATGATCCTTTCAACGCCTGCAACCTTGGCCGGGATTATATTCATCAGCACGCTGGAAGGGTAAACCGCCCTTCCTCCCGGAACATAGCAGCCGGAGACTGCGATCGGCGTCACTTTCTGGCCGAGGATCGACCCGTCCGGCTTTGTCGTAATCCAGCTGTTTACCCGTTGTTTTTCATGGTAAGCCGTAATATTCGCGGCCGCCCGTTTCATGACTTCGATAAACCGGGGATCCAGTGCTGCGAAAGCTTCGTCAATTTCCTGTCTCGTAACGCGGATTGTTCCGGGCGTCAGATCGCAGTGATCAAATTTCTTCTCATATTCGAAAAGCGCCGCGTCACCGCGCGTGCGGACCGCGCCTATAATCTCATCCACAGCTTTCTGCTGCCCGGTAAAGCTGGCAGGGTTTCTGCCTTTTAACAGTTCCAGCAACTCTGCGCGCGACTCTTTCGTAAGATCGACAATTCTCATCTTGTGCCTCCGTTTTCTTCATCCAGGGCGGCGCGCACCGAATGAATCAGGTCCCTGATGCGCTGCGTCTTCATCTGCATGCTGACCTGATTGACGATCATTCTCGCCGACAAGTCACAGACCGTTTCCAGTACGGTCAGCCCGTTCTCGCGGAGAGTCCCCCCGGTCTCTACAATATCCACGATCACATCGGAAAGACCGACGATCGGTCCCAGCTCCACAGAACCGTTGAGCTTGATAATATCTACCGTCTGATGTTTCCGGTTATAGAAATAGTCCCTTGCAATGTTCGGATACTTGGTTGCCACCCGGATCATCTCATGATGCCGGAGAAGTTCTTCTTTATTCTGCGATCCGCAGACGCACATCCTGCATTTTCCGAAGCCGAGATCCAGAACCTCGAATACGCTTCTGTTCTCTTCCAGAATGATATCCGATCCGACGACGCCGATATCCGCCGCTCCGTATTCTACATATGTCGGCACGTCCGGACCTTTGGAAAGGAAAAAGCGGATTCCCTGTTCTTCATTCCGGAAAATCAGCTTTCTGGAATCCTTCTTCATCTCCTCGCAGGAAAAGCCCGCTTTCTCGAAAAGAGCCATTGTTTTATCCGCGAGCCGCCCCTTGGTCAGAGCGATTGTCAGTTCCTGCATGCCTTACTCCTTCTTCTGCAGCGCGATGCTCGAACCTGCGTCTCTTCGCCTTTTCGCTTCCTGCAGTACTTCCTCAAAGTTCTCTTCCGTGTAATACAAAGTTTCCGGTTCCGGTTCCGCGGGAACCTGTATCTTCTGTGCCCGCAGCGCCTCCATCAGGGTGTCCAGAGGGATCATGAAACCGACTGCCGGTGCCTTTTTGCCAAAACAGGAAAGCAGCTGGTCATAACGTCCGCCGCTCGCGATCGCATCTCCTACGCCATACGTATATCCCTTGAAAATGATGCCGGTATAATAATGATATCTCGAAAGGAGTGAGAGATCGATGCTGACATAGCGGTCCGCGCCGTACGCTTTCAGTACATGCAGCACATCGAGAAGTCTTAAAAGTGCCTTGGCGGAACGCTCATTCGGCGCTTCACTCGCCGCGCGTGAAAGCTCTCCGGCGTCCTTCATGATACTCGTGATCGATAAAAACAGATCCTGATACCGCTTGTCCACATCTCTGCTGCGCAGGAGATCTTCGGCAGCAAAAAAGTTTTTACCCGAAATATAGTCGCGCAGCGTCTCTTCGGTTTCTTCATCGAGCGATACTGCCTCGCAGATTCCTTTGAAATATTCGACGTTTCCGACACTGATCAGAAATTCCGAAAGGCCGGTGCTTCGCAGCGCCTGCACAAGCATCGCAATCATCTCCGCGTCCGCATAGACCGAAGCGTCATTCATAAGCTCGGCTCCCGTCTGCCGCATTTCCTTGAGCCGTCCCTGCAGACTGGAATTGTTGATGAACGCGCTGCCCTCGTAGCGGAAACGGAGCGGTTTTGTCTCGTCCATATAGTATTTCGCGGTGCATCTTGCTACACCCGGTGTGAAGTCCGGCCGGAGCGCAATCGTATCTCCCTCGCGGTCGAAAAATTTATACAGCTCGCGGGACGGTGTCGTACCGATTTCCTTGGAAAACACATCAAAATACTCAAACGAAGGCGTCCGGATTCCCTCGTACCCGTAGTTTCGCAGTGTTTCCCCGATGACCTTCTCCGTATAGTTATACTCTGCCCAGTCTCTCCCATAATGGTCCCATACGCCTTCCGGCGTGTGCAGGAGATCCTGCTTTGTCCGTTTGCTCATAGAATCATACTCGCTTTCCGCACCGGCACTTTATCATGCTAACATGCTACTACAGTGAATTATTCGAAGTATATCCGACTTTGCCCGGTCTGTCAACGTTCGGAAATATCTTTATTGATCATCTCCAGGTACGGAACCATGACGCCAGGCTTTTCCGGAAGAATGTAGGTTTTATCCAGCTCATCGAAACGGAAGCTCTTTCTCCCGCCTGCCAGCATCCTTTTCCAGAACGGCAGGAACATGCGAAACGGCAGATAATAGTACAGGTCCATCCCGGTGAAATAGATCAGGAAAAAGGCGATGCCGTCCTGCTCCTCGAATCTCTCCATGAAATCCACCTGATGCGGATGGATGTTCTGCAGAGAAAAAGTAGCCGTCTTGGACTCTTTCGCATCAAAACAGACCGGATACCCCTGCACAGCCCCGATATAATCCACTGTGCTTTTCTGGTCAAAATACGCAAGCGTGATCTGGCTGCTCTCCTTGTCCATGCGGATCGGCGTAATCGGCGTCGGTATCTTCTGGATCAGGCAAAGTTTCTGCTCTTTGTATGTTTCATTCGTACGGTTGATCTCTTCCTCAAACAAAGATCCCCGCAGTCCTCTTGAATTCCAGGTAGCCATAAACTGTTACCTTTTTCCCCGCGCGCGGCTTCCGTGGTGCGGTCTTACGGCAGTTCGTTCAACTTCTCTTTCCCCTGCGGCTCCTTTTCCCAGGATTCGTTGAAAAACAGCAGGATCCGAGCAGATGAACGTCCTGCCGGATACAGACGAAAGGCATCCGTCCGTTTCCGGAAAAACAACGCGGCAGCAGTGCAGGAGCTGCCGGTGAATACCGGCAGCCGCCCACTTTCGCCGAAGCGGTTCTGTACCGTATTTCGGGTCACCGAGAATCGGATGCCCGATGCAGGCAAGATGCGCCCGCAGCTGATGCGTTTTACCGGTAATCAGCTGTGCCTCCACAAGCGATATATCCTGCTCCTTCGAATAGCGCAGCGTCCGGCAGAGCGTCCTGCTGTATGCACTTCCCTGTACCTGCCGCTGATAGACCGTCACCTGATTTGTCTGCCCGTCCTTGACGAGCCAGCCCTCTATTTCGCCACGTTCCGGCATTTTACCTGCGGCGATCAGATGGTAGTATTTTTCCAGCCCGCGGTTTTTCAAAAGCGAGGAGACGGCGCGGCTGGCCGGCAGTGTTTTGGCGCAGATCACGATTCCCGTAGTATTGCGGTCCAGCCGGTTGCAGACAGAAGGCCGGAACGAACGGATGCGGACATTATCCGTCTCTCCGCGAAGGAGCATCCTGCCGACAAACCACTCGTTGAGCGTTAAATCCGAAGGCTCCGCCTTCTGTGACAGCAGTCCTGCCGGCTTGTCCGCGAGCAGCATCTGGTCATTTTCAAATACGATCCGGATTTTTCCGTACTGCCGTTCGATCTGCTGACAGGCAGCTTCATAGGTTTTCCGCACCGGAACATCCATGCTGCCTGTCTGAAACTTCCGGAATGTCTCATCCGAAAAAAAGAAGGTAACCGTGTCGCCGCTCCGGACAATTTCCTGTCCGTCTGCCTTCGCGCCGTTTAATGTAATATTCTTTTTCCGCAGCATTTTGAAGATAAAAGAAGTGCCTGCCGAAGGAAGCGTTCTTCTGATAAACTTGTCCAGCCGCTGGCCCGCATCATTTTCCGTTACATTTACCTTCTGCATGACCTTCATCCTTATTCATCAGAGTGCAACGGCTTTCAGGGCGGAAAGCGCCTGATCCGCTTTTTTCTGTTCAATGTTCTTCTGCGCGGCTGTCTCCTCCATCCTTGCAAGCGCCGTAAGATATGACTTCGCGTTTCCGAAAACGCGGATGCTGTATCCATGGCAGCCGCTCTGCTGCAGCATGCGGCGGATATGGGCTTCTGCCGCGGAAATGTCACAGGAAGGATCCTGCGATATCGCGATCAAACTGTTATCCAGAACACCGGTGTGGCTGAGCGCGAAATTTTTGCTGTAACTTGTCAGATACAGATCAAACGCACCGGGCACGTGCGGTGCCGTCTTTATCACTGCGCGGCGCAGATCTTCCGTGCAGCAGGGCGCCCTGAAAAACATAACTGTATTTACAATGAATTTCGCCGCGGGAAGCGCAAGAAGTGCCGCCATAATCGAGAAAATATTTTTGTTCGTTTCGAAATAGCGGAGCGGAATCAAATAGAGGAGAACAACAAGAAGAAGGAGCGCCGTGGAAACCATAAGCTGCTGCTTTCTCCTGTATCTGATGTAGCCGGAAGATCCTTTGGTGATTTTCATAACAAGCTCCTGTAAGGATAGAAAGGGACGAGTCTACCCTGCGGGTTTCCTCGTCCCTTCGCTTCATGTATAAATCGTGATTTCTGCCTTTGCCTGACCAGTGCTGCGGCGTCCTTACTGCTGAGCGTCCGCATTTGCGGCAGGAGCCGCGTTTCCCTCCGGCGCGCCCTGCGCCTGCTGCGCGGCCTGCTGCTGTGCTCTCTGTCTTTGCATAACCAGCGTATTGCGGTCGTTGCGCACTGTCTGCAGATAAGAATTCATATTGTTCAGGCAGGTCGAATAGGCGTTGTTCGTATCCGTGATGACATTAGATGTCAGCTGTTCCAGATGCAGCAGCATTTCTTCCAGATAACTCTGGGCCCTTTCATTATAGTCCGATACCTGTGCCGAAGCGCCGTCTACAATGGATCTGGCCTGCGCGTTTGCCTGTTCCAGCATCGCGTCCGCCTGCTGTCTTGCGTTATCCATCATGGCTGCAGCCTGCTCTCCGGCGCTGTCTACTGTCTGCTGCGCCTGCTGCTGCGCGGCTGCGGTGATATCCTGCGCCTGCTCGTTCGCTGCCTGCACGATCTGGTTCGCCTGCGCATATGCCTGTCTTGTGATTTCGTCGTCATCGACACGCTGGTTCATCTGATCGGTCGCTCTTTTGATAAGTTCCGCAGCTCTTGCCTTGGCATCCGCAAAAATTTCATCCTTCTGCGCAAGCACTTTCTGATATCGTTCCACCTCATCCGGGATCACGTCGCGCAGATCGGCGATCAGCTCGATCAGCTGTGTCTTATCGACCAGAATTATGTCCTTCGAGAGCGGCTTGAATTTGCAGGATTCCACAAAATCCTCCAGCTCATCGATTTTGCGTTCAATTTGATTGGCGCTCATTGGAAACCTCCGGTGTATGATCAGTGCTTTGCGTGCCCTGCCGCGTATTTATCGCGGACAAGCTTCTCGATCTCGGGCGGAACGCACATTGAAATATCGCCGCCGAACGAGGCGATCTCTTTCACGCTGGAAGAGCTCAGGTACGCGTACTCAAGACTCGTCGTAAGAAAGACCGTATCGATGCTTCCATTGGAAAGCAGCCTGTTCGTCTGTGCGATCTGCAGCTCATACTCGAAGTCGGTGACTGCGCGCAGCCCCCTGATCGAAACATGCGCCCCGATTTCAGCCGCGTAATCGATCAACAGGCCATAATAGGCATCGACCTTTATATTCGGTAAATCTTTTGTAACATCTTTCAACATTTTAACACGTTCATCTACCGAAAACAACGAATCGCGCTTATCCTTGTTATACATCACGCATACCGTGACTTCATCGAACATGCGCGAGGACCTGCGGATGACATCAAGGTGTCCGTATGTCACCGGGTCGAAGCTGCCCGGATAAACCGCCCGGATCATCTTGTGCCGTCCTTTCTGCGAAGGAAAAGATGTCTCTGGGAATGATAATCCTTTTCACGCACCAGTGTATAACCTGCGTCCTCCAGAAAATCAAAATCCGAGGTCAGCGATGTTTCCACGATGATCAGCGTCTGCGCCGTTACATACGGCGCTTCTGCAAGCGCAAGAAGCACTTCTTTGGCCGTATCCGATGCATACGGAGGATCAATATAGATGATGTCCGCTCTCTTCTCGCTGATATGGCGGAGGGCATTCAGTACATCCATTTTCAGGAGTACGCCTTCTTCGTCAAAATGTGTCTTGTGCAGATTGTTCAGTATGCATCTGCAGGCTTCTTTTCCGTTCTCGGCAAAATAGGCTTTCTTCGCTCCCCTGGAAAGCGCCTCAATGCCAATGCCGCCGGAACCCGCGCACAGATCCAGAAAGACACAGCCCGGGATCTCAAACTGAATCATATTGAATAAAGTCTCTTTAATGATGTCCTGCGTCGGGCGCGTGTCATTCCCCTCCGGCGTTTCCAGAAGCATCCTTCTTGCGCTGCCTGCGATTACTCTCATAATTAATTTTACCTCCTGCTGCCCCTGCCGCCGCGCGCCGAGGCGCGCAGCCTTGCCAGGTCAACATTTTTATCATGGAAGGTTACGCTGCAGGGTTCTCCGCTTCTTACCGTGAATACTGCCTCCAGCTCGTCTTTTGCGGAAAGTTTCATGCCATGAACGCCCCGCGCGGTCTTCTTCTGCATCGGGATGTCCTCGATCTGGATCTTCAGGAAATATCCGTCCTTTGATGCAAGCACTGCGTACTGCTGATCCGTGATTCCCGCCACGGCAATGACCTCGTCTCCTTCATCCAGCTTTGTAGCCGCGACGGAGTATCTTGTCACATCGAACTCTCCGCCGTCCACCAGCTTGATCAAAGCTGTCTTCGTGACAAACAGCATCCGGTACAGGTTCAGTTCGGTCTGGCTGCAGATATAGACTATCCGCTCCTTACCGGAATCAAAACGAGTCACGTTGTCAATCGGCTTTCCTTTGTCCTTCAGCTTTCCTGCCGGCAGATCGCCGACTTTGAGCGTATGCAGCATGCCGGTATTCGTAAAAACACAGACCCGGCCGGTATTACGGCAGACAAAGTGATACAGGTTTTCCTGGTCAACCGTTTCTTTATTGCGTTCGTAGAGCGAAGTGTCAATTGTTTTGGCGTATCCGAAGCGGTCCATCAGGAAAACGACATCCGTTTCCTCTTCCCTGGGCTTTACAAATTCTGCCTGCTCTTCGTTGATGATCTTCGTTTTTCTCGGTACCGCGAACTCTTTCCTGTATGAAAGCAGTTCCCGGCGGATCACCTGCGTCATCGACGAGCGCTGTTCCAGAATATCTTCATATTTATAAATATTGGCAACGGTCTCTTCGTGCTCTTTTAAAAGGGCGTCCAGCTCCAGCCCGATCAGCTTATAGAGCCGCATGTTGAGGATCGCGTCCGCCTGTCTTTCGCTGAACATCAGCTGTGATGCCATGACTCTGGATTCTCCGGAGCGGAAACGGATTCCGTCCGTATCACCGCTCGTAAGGCATCGTTTTGCCATTGCGCGGTCTTTGGATCCGCGAAGGACTTCGATGACAAGGTCAATGACATTGACAGCCTTGATCAGGCCTTCCTGAATCTCCCTGCGGTCTTTCTCTTCCTGCAAAAGATATGTATAACGGCGTCTTGTGATTTCATACAGGAAATCCACATTGGCTTTGAGAATATCCCGGAGGCCCAGCGTCTCCGGTCTTCCGTCCCGGATTGCAAGCATGTTCACACCGAATGTGTCAAGAAGCTTGGTCTTTTTTAGAAGAAGCGCCTTGAAATTCTCAACATCCGCATCTTTTCGAAGCTCGATGACGATCCTGATACCTTCCTTCGAAGACTGGTTGGAAATATCAACAATATCTCCGGTCACCTTTGTCTCCGAAAGTGCCGCGACGTCCTGCAGAAATTTGCTGATACCCGCGCCGATCATGGTGTACGGAATTTCCGTGATGACAAGATTGATATGGCCGTTTCTGGCTTTTTCGGTTTCCATACGGCCGCGGATCCGGATCTTTCCGGTGCCGGTCTCATAAATTTCCTGCAGGTCTTTCTGATTGACGATCACCCCGCCGGTCGGAAAATCCGGCCCCGGCAGATAACGCATGAGCTCTTTTGTCGAAATGTCCGGGTTCTCCAGATAGGCAATTTCCGCGTCAATCGCTTCCCCTGCATTATGCGTCGGCGTGCTTGTTGCCATGCCGACCGCAATGCCTTCCGAGCCGTTGATCAGGAAATTGGGGATACGGCACGGAAGAACAGAGGGCTCCTTTTCGGTTTCATCGAAATTCGGCACAAAATCCACGACATTTTTGTCCAGATCCGAAAGCAGTGCCTCTTCCGTAACCTTCTGGAGTCTCGCCTCCGTATACCGCATCGCGGCAGCCGAGTCACCTTCGATTGTTCCGAAGTTGCCGTGTCCGTCTACAAGCGGAAGCTCTTTTTTAAAATCCTGCGCCATGACCACAAGGCAGTCGTAGATCGAACTGTCCCCGTGCGGATGGTATTTCCCCATGGTGTCGCCGACAATTCTGGCGCTTTTCCTGTATGCCGTATTGTAATGGATGCCAAGCTCTTCCATGTCGTAGAGCGTTCTTCTCTGTACCGGTTTTAAACCGTCCCGCACGTCCGGAAGTGCTCTTGATATGATGACACTCATCGCATAGTCGATATACGATTTCTGCATCAGCTCCGAATATTCTGTTTTCAGGATTGTTTCTTCAACAGGCCTGTCATCTGTCTTTTTCGTACGAGGCATGTATTCCTTCCCCTGTTATTATGCGTCGATCTCGGCGTCCGCCGCGTGTGTGTGGATATATTCGCGCCGGGGCGCCACATCGGTCCCCATGAGCAGTCCTGTCATTTCCGAAGCCATGCGTCCGTCATCGATCTGAATCTGGCGGAGCCTTCTTGTGGCAGGATTCAGCGTCGTTTCCCAAAGCTGCTGCGGGTCCATCTCGCCAAGACCTTTATAACGCTGCAGTGTAAAGTTTCCCTTATAATGCTTACGGAATTTCAAAAGAGCCGCGTCGTCGTAGAGATACTCGCCCTCCTCGCCTTTCTTCTGCGGAATGACTTTATAGAGCGGCGGCATCGCAACGTATACGTGTCCTTCATAGATCAGTTCCGGCATAAAGCGATAAAACAACGTCAGAAGGAGCGTTGAAATATGCGCGCCGTCGACATCGGCATCCGCCATGATGATAATCTTGTCATAGCGCAGCTTCGTAATATCGAAGTCCTGCCCGTATCCCTCGGAGAAGCCGCAGCCGAACGCGTTGATCATTGCCTTGATTTCCGCATTCGCAAGGACTTTGTCCATGCTGGCCTTCTCGACATTCAAAATTTTGCCGCGGATCGGCAGAATCGCCTGATACATCCGGTTTCTCGCCATCTTGGCAGAACCGCCCGCAGAGTCACCTTCCACAATGAAGATCTCGCATTTTTTCGCGTCCTTCGACTCGCAGTTGGAAAGCTTGCCGTTCGAATCAAACGAGAATCTGGGCCTTACCAGCATATTTGTTTTGGCTCTGGCCTCACTCTTTCTGATTTTGGCAGCGCGCTCCGCACATTCGATGACCGCCTTCAGCTGTTCGAGATTCCGGTCAAAATAATGGACTGCCTCTTCGGAAGTAACCTGTGCCGCAGCCTTCGCCGCGTCCTGATTGTCAAGCTTGGTCTTGGTCTGCCCTTCAAAACGGGGATCCGGATGCTTGATCGAAATAACGGCCGTCATGCCGTTCCGGACATCCGCGCCCGTAAAATTGACATCCTTGTCCTTTAAAACGCCGAGTTCTCTCGCATAATTATTGATGATGGTCGTGAACGCCTGCTTGAAGCCCGTAATATGCGTTCCGCCCTCCGAGTTGTAAATATTGTTGCAGAAGCCCATGACTTCCTCGCGAAAGTCACGAATATACTGGAACGCAACTTCAACCGTGATTTTTCCGACACTGCCGGTATAATATACGATGTCCGTGACGGTCTCATCGGATTTGTTGAGATCCCGGACAAAACCGCGGATGCCGTCCGGCTCATGGAACGTCACTTCCTCTTCACTACCCTCTCTCGCATCCGTGAAAACAATCGAGAGCTGCGGATTCAGATAGGCCGTTTCATGAAGTCTCGATTTGATATCATCCGATTTGAATCTTGTCTTTTCAAAGATCTCGTCATCCGGAAGAAAATTGATTGTCGTGCCTGTTCCCTTCGCTCTGCCGACGACAGGGAGCAGGCCCTTGTCCAGCTTCTGCACCGGAACACCGCGCGCGTATCTGTCCTCATAGACAAAACCGTCCTTGCGGACGTGAACCGTAAGACGCGATGAAAGAGCGTTGACTACAGAAGAGCCAACGCCGTGAAGGCCGCCTGACGCGGCATAAGATTTGTTATCGAATTTTCCCCCGGCATGGAGCGTTGTAAAAACAACCCGCTCCGCGGAAACTCCCTTCTCATGCATGTCAATCGGGATACCGCGTCCATTGTCCTCTACCGTGCAGGATCCGTCACGCTCCAGCGTAACATGGATACTGTCGCAGTAACCTGCAAGATGTTCATCCACCGAGTTGTCCACGATTTCGTAAATCAGATGGTTCAGTCCTCTTGTGGATGTGCTGCCGATATACATTCCGGGGCGTACCCGGACCGCTTCGAGCCCTTCCAGTACCTTGATGCTGGAAGCATTATAATCCTGTGCTTTACCCATTCCTCTTCCTTATTGCTGATCCTGCAGCTCCGGGAGTTTTTCGGAGCACGCGATCGCAAGCGCTCCGGGTCCGATGTGACAGCAAACGGACAAAGACAGAGCATCTCGCTCCACGGAAATCTCCGGAAACGCCGCTTCCACTTCCTGTGCCCACGGCCCGAATACATCCGGGCACTGCGCATGTACTGCGTAAAGGTAAACATTCTGCGCACCGCCGTAGAGCTTCTGGATATCGCTCTTCATGGCATTGAGCATTGTGTTCCGGCCCTGCTGGATCGTCCTCGCCTTGGAAAAAGCGTCCAGACGTTCTCCCTTGATCTGCAGTACCGGCTTGATGCGCAGCAGCGTTCCGATCGCTGCCGCAGCAGGCGTAATCCTGCCGCCCCTTTTCAGGTAGGTCAGCGTATCCAGCATGATATAAATACTGGACTGAAACTTCACTTCCTCAAGCTTGTCCTTAATTTCTTTCGCACTCCAACCCTTTTCCGAAAGTAAGAGCGCGTCCAGTGCCGAGCGCTTCTGCGTTACGGAAATGCGCTGGTTGTTGACAACCTGCACTCTGCCGTCGTAATCGCTCGAAAGCATGAGCGCGCTCTGGCAGGAGCCGGATAGTCCGCTCGACATCGGAATATGCACTACTTCGTCGTACGTTTCAAGAAGCCGGTCCCACACCTTCAGAACTTCCACCGGCGTCGGCTGACTGGTGTGTACGGTCTGACCGTCTGCCATTCTCTGGAAAAACTCTTCTCTTGTGAGATTAATATCTTCGTAGTAAGTTTCACCGCTTTCACCGAACATAAACGGCATCGGGATTACGGAAATTCCAAGGTCTTTCGCCTGTGCCTGCGTAATTCCGCTGTTGGAATCCGTTACAATTGCTACTCTGGACATTGGCTTCGTCTCCTTTTGTCTGATAAATCCGCCTTTCGGCATACATGGTTTATAATAAAGTCAGATACTTCTAAAGTCAACCGATTTGCTCCCCGCGGGAATCCGCTCCGGATGCTCTGTAAGCACCTTGTCTGCATACCGGGAAGCCTCCATCATAATGTCTGCATCCCCGATAACATCCCCGAGCACAAAGCCGAATTCACCGCTCTGCCGGACGCCGAAAACATCTCCGGGGCCCCGGAGTTTCAGATCCTGTTCCGCGATATAAAATCCGTCATTGGACTGTTCCAGGATTTCGAGGCGCTTTGGCTTCTGCGGCAGATCCGCCGAATACAGAAAAATGCAGTAGCTCTGCCCGCTTCCGCGTCCGACCCGTCCGCGGAGCTGATGCAGCTGGGAAAGTCCGAAGCGCTCCGCGTTTTCTATGATAATGACTGTCGCGTTCGGAACGTCTATGCCGACTTCGATTACAGTCGTTGAGATCAGAATATCCGTCTCATGTGCCGCGAACTCGTTCATGATCCGTTCCTTATCAGCAGGGCGCATGCGGCCATGCAGTTTCGCGATCCGGATATTCTCCGGGACGCAGCTCCTCAGCTTCTTTTCATAATCGGTCACATTTTCAAGGTCCATTCCCTCGCTCTCTTCGACCGCAGGGCAGATGATATACGCCTGCCGTCCTTTTGCGATTTCACGCAGCATGAACGCCACGGCTTTTCCGCGGTCTGCGGACGACATGACAAGCTTCTTGATCGGCAGCCGGTTCGCGGGCAGATCTGTCAGTCTGCTGACCGAAAGGTCACCATACAGGATGATTGAAAGCGTTCTCGGAATCGGCGTTGCGCTCATAACAAGAACCGGGATGCAGCCTCCCTTGCCTGCCAGCGATTCTCTCTGCCGGACGCCGAATCTGTGCTGTTCATCCGTAATGACGAGCGAAAGATCTTTATAGGTAAGCTTTTCCTGAATAAGAGCGTGTGTTCCGATAATAATATCCGCCGTTCCGTCCGCAATTTCCTGATATGCCTGTTTACGGTCTTTACCTTTCACCGAGCCTGTCAGAAGCACGGGATGATACGGAAGATGATAACGCCGGACCATTGCCGTGAACTTTTCCATGTGCTGCTGCGCAAGGACTTCGGTCGGCGCCATCAAAGCCGCCTGCCTGTTGTTCTCCGCGCACATAATCATGGCGAGGAACGCAAGAATTGTTTTGCCGGAACCTACGTCGCCCTGCAGCAGGCGGTTCATGACATACGGACCTGACAGATCGTCTTCAATTTCCTGAAAAACCTTTTTCTGGGACGGCGTCAGATCATACGGAAGCTGCTCGATCAGGCGCCCGGTTGCTGCTGTTTTGAGAAGAGGTCTTTCATTGCGTATCTTCAAAGACGAGAGCTTCTGCTGCCTTGACAACGCAATGTATTCGAAAAATTCATCAAAAATGAGCCTTCGCCGGCTCTGCCGGATGTCCTCGCGGGAAGCCGGAAAATGGATTTTCACGACAGCGTCCCAGAGCGGATACAGACCAAGCTCCTGCCGGTCTTTTTCCGGAATATAGTCTTCCTGCGGCGGAATGGATTCTATGATCTCCTGAAGTGTACGGATAATGACCTTGCCGGAGAGGTCTCTGGTGAGTGGATAGACAGGGCGCCAGCGGCCGCGCAGCTGCTCATACTCGGCAGGCGTATAACTTACCGGCTGCTCCATGTACAGCTTTCCGTTCTGATAGTGCTTCACCTGCCCGCGAAAAACATGGACGGACCCGGCGCGCAGTGTTTTGACAAGAAACGGACTGTTGAAATAACGGAGCTCGATTCTTCCTGCCGCATCTGCCGCGTGAAAACGCGTGATGGTATACGCTCCCGCGCGGACCGTAGAGCCGTTCCCGACGATTGTCAGAGTAATGGCACAAATGCCCGCAGCGGGAACCTCGCTGGTGCGGACCGGATCATCATAATATTCATAATTTCTCGGGTAGTATTTCAGAAGATCGCCTGCGGTTTCAAGCCCTTTCTTCTGAAAGATTTCAAAAGTCTTTTTCCCGATTCCCTTGATCTCTACGAGTTTGGTATCCGCATTCATTGATTATCCGTCTTTTCTGATACGCAAAAAGGGCGGATTGCCCCGCCCTTTGTTAGTGCTCTGATTCCAGATATGGTTATTCCGCGGAAAGAATGTAGTAATACACCGGCTGTCCGCCGCTTGAAACCTCAACCTCACAGCCGGGATACCTGGAAGCGGCACGATCGTGAAGATCCTGTGCCTGCTCCTTGGTAGTATCCGCGCCGTAATAGATGCTGATCAGCTCGGTCGTATCGCCGACAATCTTCGAAAGTGCTTCCATCGCGGTATCGTTGCGGTCGGTTCCGACGCCGAGAATACCGCTGTCTCCGATCGCCATCATATTGCCTTCCTTGATCTCGACATCATCGATGACGGTATCGCGGACCGCGTAGGTGATTTCTGCACTCTTTACGCCGCTGATCTCCTCGAGCATGTTGTCTTTGTTGACATCCGCAGACTGGTCCGGCATGAAATTAATAACCGCCGTGATTCCCTGCGGAATATTCTTCGTCGGAATAACAACAATCGTCTTGTCGCCGTCAATTGCCGCAGCCTGATTAGCGGCAAGAATAATGTTCTTGTTATTCGGGAGAATGAAAACCGTATCCGCGTTGACCTTATCCGCAGCATCCAGGATATCCGCTGTCGAAGGGTTCATGGTCTGGCCGCCGGAGATGACATAATCCGCGCCGAGGCTCCGGAAAATCTGTGCAAGTCCCTCACCCGCAGCAACTGCGACAATGCCGATTTCCTTGCGCGGTGATTCCGGCTGCTTCTTTTCCCCGGGTACTGCTTCCGCTTCTTTTTCGGGGGTATCCATTACAGGGATCTTATCTTCCCGTTCCGGATGCAGACGGCGGTTGAAAACTTCCAGCTCATAGAGCTCGCCGAGAAAAACGCCTTTCTGCAGAGCGAGTCCGGGATCATTCGTATAAAGATGCACGCTGATTTTCTGATCGCCAACCGATGTGATGACATTTTCACCGATCGAAGACAGATAGGATTTCAGATCGCTTTCCATCTTCGGATTGAAATTGTTGTCCAGAAGAATCACAAAGCTTACGCTGTAAAGATATTTGTATTCCTTCTTCGGCTCTTCCTTCTTCTCATCTTCATGCTCTTCGGGATGAAGAATCCGTTCGATGTCCGCTGTCTTGCCCTGCAAGCCTTCGTAAGCGCCCTTCAAAACCTGTACGAGTCCCTGTCCGCCGGAATCGACGACGCCTGCCTGCTTGAGTACCGGCAGCATGTCCGGTGTGCTGGCAAGCACAGAGTCCGCGTATTGAATGACTTCCGGGATAAAGACCTCAAAATCTGTGGTGCCGCCGTCCGCAAGCTCTCTTGCCTTTACAGCGGCTCCCTTCGCGACGGTCAGGATGGTTCCTTCCTTGGGCTTCATGACTGCCTTATATGCGGTCTCCACTGCCTTGTCAAAGGCGTCGGCGGCCATCGGCACATTAATCTCGGCGTGATCGCGGACAATCTTGCAGAATCCGCGCAGCAGCTGAGACAGGATGACGCCCGAATTTCCTCTTGCGCCGCGCAGTGATCCGGACGAGATCGCCTTGCAGACAGCCTTCATATCGTTCGTTTCGCCAAGAGAAACAACCTCATTTACGGCGGAAACAACGGTCATTGTCATGTTTGTTCCGGTATCGCCGTCGGGAACCGGAAAGACATTCAGTTCATTGATCCAGTTCTTGTTGGACGCCAGATTCTCGGCCCCGCACAGAAACATCTGCCGCAGGAGCCTTGTATCAATCGTATTCACACTCACGTTGTATTCCTCCAGTATCAGTCGATGACCTTGACGCCTTCGACATAAATGTTGATCTTCTCGATTTCAAGGCCTGTGAATTCTTCCACTTTGTAGCGCACGCTGTCAATCAGGTTATCCGCTACCGCCGGAATATTGACGCCGTAGGAAACGATGACATGGAAATCGATCACAAGCTTATGATCCTGCGTCAGCGTCACATTGATACCTCTGGTCATGGAATCCCTTTTCAGAAGACGGAAGACACCGTCCCTGACGTTGATGCCGGCCATGCCAACGATACCGAAACATTCGCTGGCTACAGTTCCCGCATACTGGGCAATGACTTCATTATCAATTGAGATGTTACCCATATGGGTATTCATGGAAGAAGATTTCATAAAATCACCCGCTCCTTTCCGGAAAAGCAATATCACATTAGATTATAACCGATACGAAACATGAAAGGAAGAGTAAAAATATTCTTGCAAAACAGCAATGCTTTTGATAATATACTCATGTTGTGACCCAATTATGAACCGTTAGGAGGTGTTAACATGGCAAAATGCGAAATCTGTGGAAAAGGCGCTCATTTCGGAAATAACGTCAGCCATTCTCATAGAAGATCCAATCGTATCTGGAACTCCAATGTTCAGAGAGTATCTGTCAAGGTTTCCGGCGGAGTCAAGAAGATGAATGTCTGCACAAAGTGCCTTCGCGCCGGTAAAGTAGAGCACGCATAACTCGCTTCTTTATCATCTATAATTTTTTTCCGGAAAAAAATTATGAGTAAAAGCCATCGCTTCGAATCATCAGATTCCCGCGATGGCTTTTTCATGTGCTCTCCTATCCTACTACAATGTATTTATTTCCCCGTTTTCTGATCTTCCTCCGGGAACGCTGTCTGCCTTGCCTCCTCGTCGGACATCATGTCCCTTCCCTGTTTCGCGGCGACAAACTTATCGACGACTTCCGGCACAAGATCAATCAGTCTTGAGAGACTGTTCTGATCCTTGATGTTGACAACCTTCGTATTGCCGTCCTTGATGATGAGGACCGCGGAAGGCGTCATCTTCGCGGAGAATCCGCCCGCGCCTTTATTCTTCTTATCACCGGTATCGGAGCCCGCGGCGCAGCCGATCGTCACATCCGAAAGCGGAATCAGAATAGTTTCACCGACCCGGATCGCGTTGCCGACCACAGTCTTTGCGCACAGCATTCCGTCCGTCCCCTCCAGAAGAGATTTGATAACACTCGTAAAATCATTTTTGTCAGACATTACTCTCTCCTCTCTGCGCTGCCCGTGCCGCGCCTCTTCCGTTTTTCCGCTTCTCCCGCGGCGCCTTCTCCTCGCGCCGCAGAGCGCCTGTCTTTGCCGCCAGACTGCGGATATCCCTGTCTGTCAGTGCCTCCAGAAGAAGAACCAGCACCATAAACAAATACAGCTTTCCCTTCGCGTGAAAATGCAGATCAAACTGATACAACATAAACTCCGGCTGTATATCCATATGTCCCGCTGTCCAGGGATACAGCAGCCCCAGCACTTCGAAAAGCTTTGCTCCGGCAGCAGGATCTCCAAGTCCCGCCGTTCCTTCCACGTTCCACCTGCGTGGAAGAAGCAGCCCCGCAAAGCGCCGCAGCAGGGCTGCGGCCTTCCGGACCGCTCTCTGTGTCCTCTGCTTTCTGAAAAGCCGGTAAGCAGCTTTCAGCTTTTTTACAATGCTATCATAGATTCCGCGCTTTCGGGACGAATTTTTATCTTCGGATGGCGCGTTTTTCTTCTGCTTGCGGGATACCGGCTTAAGCGAAGGATGGAACCATAGAATCCGAAGATCCGGTTTGCCGGAGCCCGGAAAATCCAGCCGCACCCCTAGAAAATGCAACAGCCATGACACTTTCAGATGAACCTTGCTGTTATCCAGAAGCTTTTGCGCATCAAAATCGCTGCTGCCGTCCGGATCATTGATTTCTCCCCGGATCTCATAGCGAACCGGTATAAAAAGGATCAGGCAAAGGAGTACAAGGACAATTGCCAAAAGGACAAGCAGCAATTTCAGCAAAACAGAAAAGATCGAAAAAATCATTTTCCGTCTCCCTTCCGCTTCCCCGTCTTCGGGTGAAAGTGTCCGTGGAAGCCGCAGCCCACATAATCCTCTGTCCTGCCATCCGGGAACAGGAGCTTCCGGATATCCGTATCATGGTTTTTATCCAGCGCCTCCTGCACAATCGTTCGGACAAGTTCCAGCGCCTGTTCTCTTCCCATGGCAATGCCGACAATGAGCGGCGGATGCTTTTTATACCAGGGCTGCTGCAAAAATGCCGAGTGGCACAGCTCCAGCTGATTGTGCCCCTCCGGTGTCCTTGCAGGTTCACCTTCAGGAAGGTACAGCACATAGACGCTGAGCATGCCCGCCTGATGTGCCAGCCTCCAGCAGACTGTCTTCGGATGCTCGATATTCGGACTGTAGTAGAGGTTCTTCAGAAACCGCATCAGCCTCCTCCTTGCCCCGCGCGAAAATCAGATTTACTGTCCGGCGGCCGCCTCGGCCGCCTGCATATCCGCTTCCGACCACGCGGCTTCTCCCTGCGCGCCGGCTGTATTCTGCTGAGTTCCGGCTCCCGCCGCCCCGGTCTGCGTACCTGTCTGCGCTTCCGCACCGGTCTGGGCGCCGGCTGTGCCCTGCGTTGCTGTCAAAGTCCCGTTCTGTGTGCCGGCAGCATTCTGGCCGGTGGTCTGCTGTGCGCCGGCTGTATTCTGCTGCCCGGCGTTCTGCGTTGCTGTCGTGTTCTGCTGTCCAGGGGTCTGCACGCCGGCTGTATCCTGCTGGGCTCCGGCTCCCGCCGCCGCGCTGTTCTGTGTATTTGTCTGCGTTTGCGTGCCGGTCTGCCCGTTGTCCTGCGCACCCGTTGTTCCCGCAGCGCCTGCTGCCGCGGCTGCGTTCTGACCGGACGTATTTGTTGCTCCGCCGCCGACATTCGTATCCGGAATCCCGTCTCCATTAGTGTCAACCGCGTCCGGATCACCGTCGCCGTTCAGGTCAATTGCGTCCATAATGCCGTCGCCGTTCGTGTCAATATTGAGCGCCGCGGTATCCTTGCTGCTGCCCTCGTCCGCGTTCGATGCCGCGGCTCCGTCATTATCAGGCACACCGTCTCCGTTATGATCGTTGATGACATGAACATAGTTCGCGTCGTCATCTTCGCCCGGCTCGGGCGTGTAACCGAAATAAGTATCCAGAATATCCCTTACCGCCGGCACCGCGTACGCGCCGCCGGAGCCTGCCGTCTTCTCCATGATAATGGTCACGGCTACTTTCGGATGACTGTCGTCATACGCGTAACCGGTGAACCATACGTTGGAATCCGAGGTATTCGTTGAGAATTCGGCCGTACCTGTTTTGCCGGCCGCGTTATAAGGTCGCGTGCTGAGCTTGGTCGCCGTTCCGTTCACAACAACTTCCCGCATGAACTCCTGCATCTTCTGCGCGACTTCCGAAGACATGACAGTTCTGTAGTCTTCCGGCTTTGTCTGCGATAAGACTGTCCCGCTCGCCGACGTCACTTTATCAACAACCGTTGCCTTGTGAACGATACCGCCGTTTGCGATTGCCTGTGTGATCATGTTCAGATGCAGCGGAGACATCAGTGTCTGCCCCTGGCCGATCGAAAGCTGCATGACTTCCTTTGTCGAAGTGCTGTCATCCAGAACAAACGAGCTGACCGCACTTTCCATATCGTAGGGAAGTTTTTCTCCGAACATCATATTGTCCAGCGTCTTCTTAAATGCATCCCGGTTCAGGGAAGTTCCGATCGTCGCGAACGATGAGTTGCATGACTCGGCGAAAGATGCTTTCAGATCGACCTTTCCGTGCACCTCACAGTGATAGCAGTTGATCATCTCTCCGTCGATGGTTGTATACCCCGGGCAGTCAAACGTATACGCCATCGCTTTATTCATATCCTCATCCATGAACTCGATCGCGTCAAAAATCTTGAATGTCGATCCCGGCGCGTACAGCCCCTGAGAGACACGGTTGACCATCGCTCCGTCTCCGATGCTGCCGACATATTTGTCCCAGTCGGCGTTGACCTTTTCGGGGTCAAAATCCGGATTGGAGACCATGGCAAGAATCCGTCCGGTTTCGGCCTCGCTGACGATCACGGCGCCGTTATGATTCCCAAGAGCGTTCAGACAGGCTTTCTGCAGCTTCACATCGAGTGAAGTGTAAATGTCATTTCCGGGATATAGTTCGTTTCTGTCATCATAAGCGGCCTTTTCCGGCAGCGTGAGATCGGAATGAATCAGCTGGTAGTTTTCGAGCTTCTCGACGCCGCTGCCTCCTTTTGCCGTGTATCCGATCACATGGGAAAACAGCTTGCCCTGCGGGTATTCCCTGACCTGCTTCCCGTCATCGCCGGCTTTGGACTGTGCGAGCACTTCTCCGTCCGCGGAGAAAATCTTACCGCGCAGATTCTTCGAAAGCATTGCGCTTTCGCGCCCGTTATACTCATTTTCAAGCAGCTTCCTGTCATTGCCGGCTGTGTAGGCGACCATGTATACGAGCATTGAAACGAACAGAGCCGTCAGAATACCGCCGGAAATAAAAATCTGTTTCCGGACTCTTTTTTTCTCGACTTTTTTCCGGGAAGAGCCCGGAATGTTCTCCCTGCTGCTTCTTTTTTCTGGGTAGTATGTCATAAACTCGTTCCTTCCAAAGAGGCGGCTTTCTTTCAGTCACCATAACGCCTGCGGCTTACGGCGTCATACCGGCGGTAATCACTTCTGTCCCCGCCTGTGCGGCGGCTGTCCGGCAGATCCGGCATCTGTCTCCGGTACTGCCGGTTCGAAGAATACCGGCTGCTGCCCGCGAGCCTGCGGCGCTCCAGACGTTTCCTCTGCTCGATTTTGTCCGCACGCAGCATGTACATTGTTTCAATACCGGTAAACAGAATCAGCGTCGACAAAATGGAACTGCCGCCGTAACTGACCAGCGGCAGCGTGACACCGGTCAGCGGTATGAACTTGGTCTGGCCGCCGAGCGTAAGAAATGCCTGAAAACCATAAACGACCGCGGACCCGAAAGCCAGCAGTCTGTAAAACCGGTCCGCAAAGGTCATGGAGAGCGAGAGCATATGCATAAAGCAGTTGACGCACAAAAGCACGACACAGATGCCGATGATGATGCCGAATTCCTCGCAGACAGCCGCGAAGATAAAATCGGATTCGACAAACGGAATTTTATCCGGCTGTCCCTGCCCAAGCCCCGCGCCGAACGGCCCTCCGGCGCCGATTGCGAAAAGCGCCTGTGTAATCTGATATCCGATCGAATCGATGAGACTCCACGGATCCAGAAAGGCCTGTACTCTCTGCTGGATATGGGAAAAAAAGTGATACAGCACAACCGAAGCAAGTGCCATCGCGCCGAAGCCCCCGGCAAGAATTATCCATTCGTCCAGCGCCATATAGGCCATAAAAATAAAAACCATATAGAAAATCAGGCCGCTGCCGAGATCCTTGGAACCGATCAGGACGAGCACATGTGCCGCCGCGAACGCTGTAATGACGGCCAGTTCTTTCAGATCCTGTACATTTCGGAGCGTGCTCGCAAGGAACAGAAGGTACAGAATCTTTACAAATTCCGAGGGCTGAAAAGTCAGTCCGAAGATCGTATACGTGATATTTGCGCCAAGCGTTGTCGCGCCCAGCAGCATAACAATGGATAGGGCGCCGACGCCCAGCACAGCATAAATATAGCCAGGCTTTTTCAGAAGATAAAACTTCTTCCGGAAAAACGGCAGCGCGAACGCGATGACAAAACCGGCGCAGACCATGACGAACTGCTTCAGGGCACGCGTGATATCGAGTCTGGACAGAATGATGATGCCGGCACTGATCAGCATGCACATATTGTTGAACAGTGGCATATGCGCATGACGGAACGTATTCTGATACAGCAGATTCACACCGAGGAAGACAACTGTATGCGCAAGGCACAGCAGGATATAGCGGACATTGTCAAGCGCCACAAACAGTGTAAAATAGCTCAGAATCTGAAAAGCCAGCATCAGCACAAGTTCCGCGGAAGAAAGCGCGCGGCGCATTTCAATGTCACGGTCCTGATTCTTCAGCAGCAGAAAAAATGCCACCAGCGTATACGCGATGACAATTCCCGCTATTCCGTATTTGGTCAGTGCCAGAATATATGTTCTCATCCGATATTAAATCGCGCCTTTTCTGTAATGGCCGGCGGTGAAGCCGTCCCTGCCGAGAAGCTCCGTGACTTCCCGCGCAGTTTCCCCGCGCGTATTTGGGGAACAGTTCTCATCCAATATCTTTTCGTACGCGCGGATCACGCCGCGCAGTAACGATACCGGCTCATCGGTAAAACACAGGAGCTTTCTGCCCGTTCTTTTAAAGGCAGGATCCGTACTGAAATTATGAAGCGAAACCGGTACACTGTTATAAATTATATTCATGCAGTGGCTGCACTCACAGCGAACGGGAAAACATTTTCCCATTCTGTCTTTCAGATACGCCGGCGCGGCATTCGTTCCCGCACAGCACCCGGCAGTCTTCCGGACGCAGTTCGCGGTCATCATAAGAGGAACCCGTCCGTATGAAAAGAGAAGCTCCCGTGACGCGAGCGTATCGCCAAATGTTTCCAGCAGCTCAGTCCGGTTCAGTTCCAGAGGAAGGACAGCACCGTCAGCATAGGACAGCACCGTTTCCTGCGCATCCCTGTTCCAGTGATACAAAGGGCTGTCCACAATAACTCTTCCATCATAATCTTTTTCGCGGAAAAATTCCAGCTCTTCCAGATTTCTTAAGAAAAAGCCCTGCACCTTATCCTGAAGCAGCCTGTACGCCTGCTCCATCCACGGACGGTCACTCTCCCGGAAAATATAAGGCAGCGCCGATAGCACCGGTACTCCCTGCTCTTCCTGAAGCGCACGCAAATGGCCGGATATTCCGCCTCTGCAGGTGCCGGCCGGGAGTGCGCTGCTGTTGCCGGCGCCTGCCGGATAGTTCCTGCCAGCTTCGGAAAGTTCAAGAACCAGCAGCTCCGTAAGCGGTGTGTCTAAAAGGACGGCAGCGATTTTTCCCTGCTTTCCGTTTTCCGCTGCTTCTATTCTCGCATCCGCGCGTCCCGGACTTCTCTCTTCAAGTACCTGGCGGCAGACTTCGGAAAGCTGCCGGATCGTGCTGACCATAACCCAGAGGCCCGAGGGCCCGGCCGATGTCACGCAGCGTGTTCCGGCTGCTCCTGCGCCGCGTTCCGTTTCTTCCGGAGAATAACCGTCTGCAGGCAAAACCGCAGACGGAGCGGCCTCCTCTGCGGCATTTTCTCCGCCGGCAGTGTTTTGCCGCAGCAGCCTGTCTGCGAGCTCCGAAAGAGCGTTCCTTCGCAGGGCATTAAGCGAAGATGCCGGAAGAAACGATGCCCCATCCGTTAAGACAGTGACCTTCTCCAATCGAAACAGGGTGCCGCCTGTCTTCCGGAGTCTTTCCCGCAGAGATTCTCCGGTCACCGGCTGATTGATCGCGGGCATGACGGTATCTCCGGTCACCCGTACCGTAAGGCCGGGTTTCTCCGGAATTGTGAGCTCGAGCGCGGCAGGCTTTCCCTGTATAAAAAAAGCTTTCGCACGGACGCTCATCTTTCTGTCCTGCTCAAGGTATTTCTTTTTAATGTCCGCAAGCAGCTGCCCGTCCGCTCCCGCGTAACAGGACTGTGAAAGCGTCACCATATCCGCACCGTTTCGCTTTTTGTAATATCCGCAGCCGAGTTCCTTGCGGATATAAAGCGAGAGCAGATGCTGACGGTCCTTCGAATCAATCTTCCAGGTTTCTTTTCTTCCGGCGGCATCCCATGTGTAGAAGCGGTCAATACACTTGCGGTAAATAGCAGTTGTCCCGGCTGCGTATTCCGGCTTTTTCATGCGGCCTTCAATCTTGAAAGAGTCAATGCCGCTGTCCAGGAGCTCCGGAAGAATGTCCAGAACACACATATCCTTCATGGAAAGCGGATAACAGTCTTTATCCGACAGCGCAGTGCGCCCATCCCTGTCCAGAATCGTATAAGGCAGTCTGCAGGTTCCGGCGCAGCGCCCTCTGTTTCCGCTCCTGCCGCCGAGGAAGCTTGACATCAGACACCGTCCGGAATAGGAATAGCACATCGCGCCGTGAATAAAAGCTTCAATTTCGATTCCCTCGTTCTTCAGAAGCCGGATTTCTTCAAGAGAAAGCTCTCGGGCGGGCACAATCCGGCAGACACCGAGCCGTTTTAAATAGCGGACAGCTTCCTTTGTTGTTACGGACAGCTGTGTGCTGGCATGCAGAAGAAGGCCCGGACATGCCTTCCGAAGGTGCCGCATAACACCTGTATCCTGTACAATCACGCCGTCCAGCCCTTTCTTATAAAGTTCCCGCACAAAGGCGGTAAGCTCGTCCATTTCGCCCTGCCTGGTCAGAGTATTGACGGTCAGATAGACTTTTACGCCATACAGGTGGGCGGTCCGGATTGCTGTCTCCAGCTCTTCCTCTGTGAAATTATCGGCATAGGCTCTGGCGCCGAATTTCTGTCCTGCCAGATAGATCGCGTCCGCGCCTGCGTTCAGCGCTCCGCGGAAAGCGTCCATACTGCCCGCCGGTGCCAGCAGCTCAACTTTATGCATACGAATTCCTTTCAGCTCTGCATAAGAAAGGAGAGCGCAGTCAATCACGCATGCGCTCTCCCCATAACAGATTTCATCTTTCCCTCTTCGGCAGCATCAAGACGATACGGCCTTTTCGCGCGGGTCCGCGCTCATCCGCGGCTTCTCTTGTCTTCTTCCCGCGTTTTCATCTCCGTTTCGAGACGGATGATCTTCTTCGCGCTCTCGTCCAGATCTTTCTCGGCCTGCCGGAGCTTCTTCTCCGTGCTGTCCAGCTTCATCTGCGAAGTGACGAGCTCGTGCTTGACATCGTAAAGATCCTTTTCCTTCTGCTGGATCTCCTCGCGCAGATCTTCACTCTCCTTGCGTGCATGAAAATAATCGTCCGCGATGTTGATCTGCATCAGCGTATTCCGGTAATCCGTATTCAGCTTGATATAACCTTCGTTCTTACCGAACTCCGCAATCTTTCCATTGAGATAGGAGGCAATTTTCTGGAGGTATTCTTCACTGGCATAGCCGGCCAGTGTATAGACCTTGCCGTCAATAATTACTTCCGCGCTTGTCTTTGATGCCATTTCTTACCTCCGGAAACTTCGAATGAATCGAAATGATTATATATCAGCGTCCTCTGGTAATTCAAGGTTTAAATGCCTGTATGCCAGAGGCGTCGCCATCCGCCCTCTGGGCGTCCGGCAGAGCAGACCGTTCTGCAAAAGATACGGCTCAATCACGTCTTCAACTGTTCCCGCGTCCTCGCCGATCGCCGCTGCAAGGGTATCCAGCCCTGCGGGTCCACCGCCGAAGTTCTGAATCAGCGTCCGCAGAATTCTCTGGTCACTCCGGTCCAGTCCCATACTGTCTATATCCATCATGTCAAGTGCGGTTCTTGCGATTTCCTCCGTGATTTTTCCGTCATAGCGCACCTGCGCGAAATCCCGGACCCTTTTCAGAATTCTGTTCGCGAGCCGCGGCGTGCCGCGGCTTCTCCTCGCCATTTCCAGAGCGCCCTGTTCTTCCACGTCGACATGCAGCTTTGCCGCGGAGTTCAGGATGATCTTTTTCAGCTCGGGAACCTGATAAAACTCCAGCCGGTTCAGCATGCCGAAACGGTCTCTTAAAGGCGCCGATAAAAGACCTGCCCGTGTGGTCGCGCCGACCAGCGTAAACCTTGGCAGATTCAGGCGGATCGATCTGGCCGCGGCGCCTTTGCCGATCATGATATCGATGGCAAAATCTTCCATCGCGGGATAAAGCACTTCCTCAACCTGTTTGTTCAGCCGGTGAATTTCATCGACAAAGAGGATGTCTCCCTCTTTGAGACCGTTTAATATCGCCGCCATTTCTCCCGGCTTTTCGATTGCGGGACCGCTTGTCACTTTAATATGGACGCCCATTTCATTGGCGAGGATCTGGGCCAGCGTTGTTTTGCCGAGACCGGGCGGCCCGTAAAACAGCATGTGGTCCAGAGGCTCTCCGCGGAGTTTCGCCGCGTCAATGGCGATCCGGACACTCTCTTTGATTTTCTCCTGTCCTATATAATTATCCAGCGTCTGCGGACGAAGCGTGTTCTCGATATTCGAGTCTTCCTCCGTGAAGCCGGTTTCAATCATGCGTCTTTCCATATATGCTGCAGTTCCATCTTCAGTGATTCATTTCTTCGTCATCCGGTTCCAGATTGTCCGGGATTCCGTCGCCGTCCGCATCCTGCGCCTCCTGCATCTGCGTATCGATGACGCCCATATTCTCCCGCGCGTATACGTGGTTGCGGCGCCTCGATTCTTCCACCATGTCGGAAAGCATTTCCTTTACTTCTCTTGGATTTTTAATGTTGATGATATCAAAATTCTGCATCGTCTTGTCGGATGAATCACAGTGGATGGTTCCTGTGTGCAGAATCCGCTGCCAGAGGGATTCTGTCAGCGTGATATCCGAAATCCGGTACAGACGGATCTCGTCATCCCTGCGGCTTAAAAAGCCGGTGGTGATGTAGAGAATATCCGGAGACGTCTCATATACCGTAAACGTCCATGGAAGTCCGAAGACATTTCTTTTTCTGTCGTGCCAGAGCGATTTTGAATGAATCATGACAACCTCCTCTACCCTAAGTACCGAAGCGACCGGCTAAGAAGCGACTGCGTGTCCTGCGCGCCGTCCTTTCCTGCCTGTTTCACCGCCTTAACCGCATCAAGGCGCGCGTAGCCAAGCGCTGTCAGTGCCTCGACCGCGTCCGCAGCTGCAGTTCCCTCTTCCGTCAACGCGCCTGTATCCACAGCTTCTGCAGCATTCTCCGTGCCGGATACCGGGAAGCTCTGCATCTTGTCCCGCAGATCAATAACAAGCCGTTCCGCTGTCTTTCTTCCGATGCCGGGCGCTTTCGAAAGTGTCTTCGCGTCACCCGAAAGGATCGCGAAACGAAGATCGTCGGCGCCGAGGCTGGACAATAAAGACAATCCGCCCTTCGGGCCGATCCCGCTTACGGTAATCAGCTGCCGGAACAGAGAAAGCTCGTCCCTGGAAGGAAAACCATACAGCACCATCGCGTCTTCCCGCAGGTACAGGTAGGTATACAGCGTCACATCTTCGCTGCCTGCACCTGAAAGCAGCGCCGCCGTCTGCGCGCCGACAAGCACTTCAAAACCGATGCCGTTCACATCAAGGACAACACTGTCTCCGTTATTCTCTGCTATTATTCCTCGTAATCTGGAAATCAAACCGTAACCTCGCTTGTATAAACTGCCTTCAGTTTACCATAAACAGAACACTTTGTTCGAATTTCTTGTTTTTCTTGCCGGCGGGGATGAAAAAGGATATGCTGAAATACATAAAATGATTTGGAAAGGACATCAGAACAATGCGGCTGATCTTTATCCGGCACGCGGAGCCGGATTACGAACATAACACCTTGACGCGGAAAGGATTTCGCGAAGCAGAGCTTCTCGCACCGCGGGCAGCAGGCTGGAACGCCAGCCGGTATTTCACATCCCCTCTGAACAGAGCAAAGCTGACTGCGGCACCAGCCCTGTCTCTCCTCGGAAAGGAAGCCGAGATAGTTCCCTGGATACAGGAGTTCTCCTATATGGTGAAGGATCCCGTAACAGGCCGCGTCGGCGTGCCGTGGGATTTTATGCCGGCCTACTGGACAGAGCAGGAAGAACTGCATGACCGCCATCATTTCTACCGTCATCCCGTTCTTTCGTCAAATCCTGCATATGAACCGGCCGTCATAGCGCTTCGGAAAGGTCTGGACGGAATTCTCTCCGGCTACGGCCTGACCCGCTGCGGCGACTATTACAGACATGACCCTGCGGTGGACTGTGACGTGACACTCGCCTTTTTCGCGCATCTCGGTGCAAACTGTGAAGCGCTCGGGTACCTCCTCGGTATCTCGCCGCTTGTCCTGCAGCAGACGCTTTATCTTGCGCCCACCTCGGTCAGCGTTCTGAATTCCGAAGAGCGTATAAAGGGCGAGCTGATGTTCCGCGCGCAGTTCATCGGAGACACTTCGCACCTTACTTCTTCCGGAGAGCCCGTCTCCATGATGGGGTCGTTTTCGGAGAGCATCCTGCAGGAGACTCCCCGGAAAAAGGATACTTCACTTTGAATTTACATAATGAATCAGTCCGCCGGCATCTATGATTTTCTGCATAAACGGAGGAAACGCCTGTCCGCGGTAGGTCTTCCCTGTAGTTTCATCGGTGATCATTCCGCTTTCAAAATCCACGGATACAGTGTCGCCCTCCCGGATCTCCTTCGCAGCTTCGGCGCACTCTACAATCGGCAGTCCGATATTGATGGCGTTCCTGTAGAAAATTCTGGCAAACGTCGGTGCGATCACACAGGATACGCCGGCGGCCTTGATCGCAAGCGGCGCGTGTTCTCTCGAAGAACCGCAGCCGAAATTTTTTCCGGCGACGATGATATCGCCCTTCTTTACTTTGCCCGCAAAAGATGCGTCAATATCTTCCATACAGTGCGCGGCGAGTACCTCCGGCTCGGAAGATGCCAGATATCTTGCCGGAATAATCACATCCGTATCTACATTTTCGCCAAAACAGAACACCCGTCCTTTAGCTTCTTTCATATGTGCCTCCTGTAAATGCCGTGGGATCGGCGATTTTTCCGCACAGGGCGCTGGCCGCCGCAGTCGCGGGGCTTGCCAGATAAATCTCGGATGTCACATCGCCCATTCTTCCGATAAAATTCCGGTTTGTAGTTGAAACGCACCTTTCGCCGGCTGCGAGGATGCCCATGTACCCGCCAAGGCACGGTCCGCAGGTCGGTGTCGATACAACTGCACCCGCCTCAAGGAAAATCCTGATCAGCCCTTCTTCCATTGCCTGCAGATAGATTTTATTGGTCGCCGGAATCACAATGCAGCGTATTCCCTTCGCGATATGCCTGCCCTGCAGGATCTTCGCGGCAGCACGAAGATCGCTGATTCTGCCGTTCGTGCAGGAGCCGATGACAACCTGATCAATCGGAATATCCGGAATATTGTCAAAGGTTCTCGCGTTCTCCGGAAGATGCGGAAAGGCGACCGTTGGTTTGATCTTCGAAAGATCAATTTCATATTCCGCCGTATATTCGGCGTCCGCATCGGCTTCAAAAATCTTTCCCTGCTGCGCGCCATGTTCTTTCTCATACGCAAGCGCTGCTTCGTCCACCGGGAAGATGCCGTTCTTCGCGCCTGCTTCAATCGCCATATTGCAGATTGTAAAGCGGTCATCCATGCTCAGGGACGCAATGCCCTCTCCGGTAAATTCCATCGACTGATAGAGTGCTCCGTCAACGCCGATCATCCCGATGATATGCAGAATCACATCCTTGCCGGAAACCGGAGGCTGCAGCGCGCCTTTAAGACGAAAGCGGATCGCGGAAGGAACCTTGAACCATGCCTTTCCGGAAACCATGCCGGCTGCCATATCGGTAGAGCCCACGCCGGTCGCGAATGCGCCCAGAGCTCCGTAAGTACAGGTATGCGAATCAGCACCGATAATGACATCTCCCGGAGAAACAAGGCCGCGTTCCGGCAGCAGTGCGTGCTCGATGCCCATCTCTCCGACTTCGAAGTAATTTGTGATCTGGTTTTTTCTGGCGAATTCCCTTACACATTTGCAGTTTTCCGCAGACTTGATATCCTTTGCAGGCACAAAATGATCCGGAACCAGCGCGATTTTGTCCTTATCAAATACGCCTTTTTTCGTGAAGCGGTCCATCTCGCGGATTGCGACAGGCGCGGTTATATCATTTCCAAGAACGAGGTTCAGTTCCGATTCAATCAGATCTCCGGCACGGACACTGGCAAGCCCCGCGCCGGCAGCAAGAATCTTCTGCGTCATTGTCATTCCCATCTTCGAAACCTCCGTTGTTAAAAAAGAGCAGGGAAAAGTTCCCTGCTCCCGTAAATACGCATTTCCCCGGTCAGTTGTTGATCAGCTTGTCGGACTCGTTGTTCCAGCTGTAAAGCTTGCGGATCTCCTTTCCTACCTTTTCGGAAGGATGTGCAGCCGCCTTCTTCTTCATCGCCTGGAAGTGAATCTGTCCGTTGTTCATATCCTGAATGAATTCGGAAGCGAAAGTGCCGTCCTGAATGTCGGAGAGGACTTTCTTCATGGCTTCCTTAACAGCCGGCGTCACAATCTTGGGTCCGGTTACATAATCGCCGTATTCAGCTGTGTTGGAGATCGAATATCTCATGCCCGCGAAACCGGACTGATAAATCAGATCGACAATCAGCTTCATCTCGTGAATGCACTCAAAGTACGCGTTGCGGGGATCATAACCTGCTTCGCACAGTACTTCGAATCCGGTCTGCATCAGAGCGCATACGCCGCCGCAGAGAACTGCCTGCTCGCCGAACAGGTCCGTTTCGGTCTCTGTCTTGAACGTCGTCTCCAGAATGCCCGCGCGCGCGCCGCCGATCGCCGCGCCATACGCAAGCGCCATATCCAGAGCCTTGCCTGTTGCGTCCTGCTCTACGGCAACAAGCATCGGCGTTCCCTTGCCTTCCTGATACTCCGAACGTACGGTGTGTCCGGGAGCCTTCGGAGCGATCATGGTTACATCGACGTCCTTGGGAGGAACAATCAGCTTGTAGTTGATATTAAAACCATGCGCAAACATCAGCATATCGCCTGCCTTTAAGTTCGGCTCGACATCCTTCTTGTACATGGCAGCCTGTTTCTCATCGTTAATCAGGATCATGATGATATCAGACTCTTTGACTGCCTGCGCGGTCGGCAGAACGGTCAGTCCCTGCGCCTCTGCCTTTGCCTTCGACCTTGAGCCCTCATAGAGACCTACGACAACATCGCAGCCGGAATCCTTAAGATTCAGCGCATGTGCGTGACCCTGGGAGCCATAGCCGATGATGCAGATTTTCTTCCCTTCAAGCAGGGAAATGTTACAGTCTTCCTGATAGAAAATTCTAGCTTCCGCCATTTTTCATTCCTCCATAATTGCTGTTCTATATCTGCCGGATTCCGCGGCTTCCGCGGTCTCCGGGATATACGCTGATTCAGTGAATCCTTTTTCCATCCTTGTCATACATCGGACGGACTGCGCCGTTCTCATCAATGTCAAGGACATTCTTCACGCCGCGTCCGAGACCGGCGACACCGGTGCGCGCGATTTCCAGAATTTCATAACCGTCCAGAAGGCGGAAAAATGCTTCGATCTTCTCCTGTCCACCTGTCACCTCGATCATCAGACTCTCCGGTGCCACATCGATGATGCCCGCGCGGAAGATATTGGCAAGCGCAATAACACCCTGCCTCTGTGCGTCCGTACACGCAACTTTAATCATCGCAAGCTCTCTGTAAACCGACTCCTCCGGGCGCAGCTCATGAATGTCACGAACATCAATCAGCTTGCGCAGCTGTTTCTCGATCTGATCGAGAATGTCGTCATCTCCGGACGCCACAATTGTAATCCTTGTGATCAGAGGGTTTGCAGTTGTGCCGGCTGTGATGGATTCAATATTGTACCCGCGTCTTGAAAACAGCCCCGAAATCCGGCTCAGTACACCGGAAGTATTGTCTACCAGGAGCTGAAACACTTTTCTGTGCATCTCTTCCATAATCCTACCTCGTGCGGGAATCCGCTCATTTATATGCATTCTGTAGCAAATAGTATACAGAAATCGTATGAATGGCGATTGCACCTATTATAGGCTCGCTATTTGCAAATTGCAACGGCCGTAACGGCATTGTTCCATTTCAATTTCATATGCTTTATACGAAAAAGATATTATTAAATCATCCGTCTTTTCCGCTCTCACTGCACTTTGTCACGGCAAGCGTACCTGTCCTTGTGATTTCCACAATCCGGATTGTTTTGAACGTATCCAGAAACATCTGAACGCGCTCCGGCGTATCGCAGATCTGAATCGTCATTAATGACCCTGACATATCCACGATCTGCGCGCCCATGATCGAACAGTTCTCCATGATGTCGCGCCGGTTCGTCCTGTTGTAATGCACTTTGATCAGCATCAGCTCTCTGCTGACGGCTTCCTGCTCGGAAAACGTCTTGACCTTGATGACATCCAGCTTTTTATTCAGCTGTTTCTCGATCTGCTCGAGTGTTTTGTCATCTCCGGATGACACAATGACCATGTGAGACACCGTATGGTCATCGGTTTCTCCTACAGCCAGAGAATCGATGTTAAAACATCGGCGCCAGAACAGCCCGGCGACTTTGCACAGTACGCCGGCACGGTTTTCAACCAGTACAGAATAAATCCGTTTCATTCCATTCCTCCAACCTCAGGCCAGCGCGTCTTTACTGACATGCGCTTCCAGAAGAACACTGTTTTCGCTTCCTAGAAAACGCCGCACGGCGTCCTGTATGTCCGCGTTATCGGTGAGACGGATATATTCCATGTCATAGGCACCGGTCAGATATTCCAGCTTCGGATATTCTCCGAGATCCGTGACCGCAAAGCGGTCATGCAGATGCAGGTGCTGATATTGCCGCACAAGACCCAGGGTATTATTGCGCAGAACCACAACTTTTGCCGGAATATGATACTGCCGCATGGTCGAAAGCTCCATCATGGACATCTGGAAACCGCCGTCTCCGCAGACAGCGACAACCTGCCTGTCAGGATCTGCCAGCTGCGCCCCCATCGCGGCAGGCAGCGCGTATCCCATGGTTCCCATGCCGCCGCTGGTTAAAAATCTGCCTTCGCGGATAATGCAGTTCGTGCAGGACCAGAGCTGGTTCTGCCCCACGTCCGCCACATACACCGCGTTCCCGTCCATTGCTTCCGAAAGCGCATGAATAAATGCTGCCGGATTCACGCAGCCGTCCGGACTGTTTTTCCCGCGAGCCTCTTCTTTCTGTTCCTTCCACTGCTTCCGGTACGCGCAAAGCTGCGAAATGAAGTCGTCGCAGCTGACTCTGATATCCTCTTTCAAAAACGCCTGCAAAACATGCGAGACATCTCCGACAAGCGGGATCGTCGGCCCCGCGTTCTTTCCGATTTCCGCGGGATCCACATCAATGTGAACCAGAATTTTACCTTTAAGAATCAGATCCGGCTGGGAAATCGAACGGTCTGCCACCCTCGCACCGATCATAATGATCATATCCGCCTCATTCATCGCACGGTTCCCGCAGGCATCGCCGTTGTTCCCGACCATACCGAAAAACAGCGGATGATCAGTAGGAAGCACGCCAAGCCCCATCATTGTGCAGACAACCGGAATATGATACTTTTCCGCAAAAATCCGGACCAGAGACGCCGCGCCGGAAAGAAAAGTTCCGCCGCCGGCACACAGAATCGGTCTTTTCGCCCTGGAAAGCTCCGATATGACCTTTTTTATCTGCACCGCGTGTCCTTCGACTGTCGGCTTGTATGTGCGCATTTTCACTTCTTCCGGATAGAAAAAATGAGAAAGCTTTTCATGCTGCACATCGACAGGCACATCGATCAGAACAGGGCCTTTCCGTCCTGTCGTCGCGATTGTGAAAGCTTCCTTCATGATTCTGGGAATATCCTGCACGTCACGAACGATATAGCTGTATTTGACAAAGGATTCGCAGGCACCGGAAATGTCCGCCTCCTGAAAAACATCGCTGCCCATCAGCGTCGAATCCACCTGCCCCGTAATGCAGACGAGAGGAATGCTGTCAGCGAATGCGGTCGCGATACCTGTAATCAGATTTTCAGCCCCGGGTCCGCTTGTCACGGCAACGACGCCCGGACAGCCGCTGATTCTGGCGTAGCCGCTTGCCGCGTGCGCGGCGTTCTGCTCCTGACGGATCAGAACCGAATGGATCTGTGTTCCGTAAAGACTGTCAAACAAAGGGGCAATCGCAACCCCCGGATAACCGAACACATATTCTACCTTCTCATTTATCAAACACTTTGCAATTGCTTCCGCACCTGTCATTTCAAATCTCCGCACAAGTATGAATAAACTTTGTCTGTTCCGTCTTCTGTGTATTAGTGTCCGAAAAGCCTTGCAAGAGGCGTTACCACGTCACTGAGTGCCTTGATCGAGTTGTTCAGACGCTCAAAATCGATCTTGCTGATTTTCGTGACCGCATTCGTTAAATTGCCGGAATTGTCCGCGACAAGCGTATCGATATCTTTCATAATCGCGTCAATATTGTTCAATGTATTCTGCGCGGCCAGGGCTGTATCCTGTACGTCACGCATCACAGCCGACGCTTTGGGAAGAAGAATAGCCGCGGAGAACAAAAGAATAACCGCGATACACCAGCCTGCTGCCGCAGCCGCCTTCTGCGACGCCGCGGTCTTCTTCTGCTCCTGCAAAATCTGCTCCAAAAGTTCGTGGTCGCTCTGCTGCGGCGCATCCAGCGCCTGATTTATGGTATCCGGCTTCCCGCTGCTCATCTGCGGCATCGTGTCCCTCCTTGTCATTTTCTTCCTGTGACAGCTTCCATCCTTCGGGTATAAACAACCAAATTTTATCATCTTTAACATAGCGCTTCAATGCTGCATGGATGACAGGGCGGTGATGTTTTGCTATACTTCGTGATAAATAAAGACAGAGATCGGGGTATTGCGATATGGTCAGAAGGATAATCAGATCCGCCGCCTCTCTTATTTTTGTTTTCACGCTGCTGCTTCTTTCCGGGTGCGGCGCGGGAGAACAGGTAAAGGCGATGGAGGAATACAGATCGGGGATTACTTCTATATGTGACCAGCTGGCTGCATGTAATGACACGCTGGAGGGCATTGATCCGGAATCGGAGGACGCGCAGAATCTCCTGCTCTCGACCGTCGATGACATCGCGCGTCTTTTCAATGAGGCGGCGCAGCTGCCCGCACCGGAAGGTTACAGCAAGGCGCAGGAAACTGCAAGGTCGGCCGCGGACAGGATGCAGGAAGCGGATGAAGCTTATCATAAAGCCTTTGAAGCGGCCTCTTTCGATCAGACAGCCTTTAAGGAAGCACAGGAAGCCTATCACAGTGCGAACGGGCAGCTGCAGGATCTTCTGTCGCTCCTGCATTCCACTGCGCGCGACTGATATAGAAACGGCCGGAGCACCAGTCTCCGGCCGTTTCTTCGCGTTTTCTGTCATGCCTTGTATTTCACAAGCATGAATTTCTTCTTGCCGCGCTTCACGAGCATGCCGTCCCTCAGCTGCTCCTTCGCGTAGGTCTTTTTGAAATCGTCAATCCGTACGCCGTCCGCTGTCACACCGCCCTGCTGTACGTTCCGTCTTGCCTCCGCTCTGGAAGGAGCAAGCTCCGCCTTGACGAGAATGTTCAGGATGTCAATCGTTCCGTCTTCCTGAAAATCTTCATCCGTAAGAACCTTTTCCGGTACATTCGCGCCTTCCACGGGGCCCGCGCCGCCAAACAGAGCCTGCGCGCCGGCTTCCGCCTTTTTCGCCTCATCTTCGCCGTGAACTAATGTTGTAAGCTCATGCGCGAGAATTTTCTTGGCCTCGTTCAGACGGCTTCCTTCCCAGTGATCCATCTCGTCAATCTGCTCAAGAGGCAGGAAAGTCATCATGCGAAGGAACTTCAGTACATCCGCGTCGTCGACATTTCTCCAGTACTGGTAGAAGTCATACGGCTTTGTTTTGTCGGGGTCGAGCCAGACCGCGCCGCCCGCTGTTTTGCCCATCTTTGTGCCGTCGTGCTTGAGCAGCAGAGAAATGGTCATCGCGTACGCGTCTTTGGAAAGCTTCTTCCGGATCAGGTCAATGCCGCCCAGCATGTTCGACCACTGGTCATCGCCGCCGAACTGCATCTGGCAGCCGTAATCCTGATACAGTCTGTAAAAGTCGTAGCTCTGCATCAGCATGTAGGAGAACTCAAGGAACGAAAGACCATCCTTCATCCGGTTGACATAGCATCTCGCGCGGAGCATCTCGTTCACATTGAAACACGGCCCGATATCCCGCATGAAATCAAGGAAATTCAGATTCCGGAGCCAGTCCGCGTTGTTGACGATCTGCGCCTTTCCGGGTCCGAAATCGATGAAGCGGCTCATCTGTTTACGGAAGCACTCTACATTGTGATCGATGGTTTCCACCGTCATCATCTTGCGCATGTCCGAACGTCCCGAAGGATCGCCGATCATGGCCGTACCGCCGCCGACAAGAGCAATCGGGTGGTTGCCTCTTTCCTGCATTCTCTTCATCAGAAGCAGTGCCATGAAATGGCCCACATGCAGAGAATCCGCGGTAGGATCAAAGCCGATGTAGAACGTCGCCCTGCCGTTGTCAATCAGATCCGCGATCTCCTTCTCGTCGGTCTGCTGCGCCAGAAGCCCTCTGGCTTTTAATTCCTCGCTTAATTTCATTCCCTGTTCCATTCTGCGTTTACTCCCTCTATGTTTCTGTGCCGGATCACCGGCATTTTCTTTCGTGTGACAATATGTTATTTCTTCCACGCAAGGCTGTTGATCTCGACCTTGCGGTCCCGGAGCATCAGATCCTGCACTGCCTCGGACGGATTCTTTCCCTCGAACAAAACAGCGCACACCTGATCGATAATCGGTGTCTCGATGCCGTATTTTTCCGACATCTGTCTGGCAGCCTTCGCGCTGTAGACGCCTTCCACGACCTGCTGCACTTGCTTCATCGCTTCATCCGCGGTTTTTCCCTGTCCGATCAGGATGCCTGCTCTGCGGTTCCTGGAATGCATGGAAGCGCAGGTAACGATCAGGTCGCCGATACCGGTTAAACCGGAAAAGGTTTCAAAGCTGCCGCCGGCTGCAATTCCAAGTCTTGCGATCTCGTGTATGCCTCTGGTAATCAGCGCCGCTTTTGTATTGTCGCCGTAGCCGAGTCCGTCTGCGATGCCGGCAGCAAGCGCAACGACATTCTTGAGCGAGGCGCCGATCTGCATGCCGAGGACATCCGGGCTCGTATAGACGCGGAAGACCCCGCTCATAAAGATATCCTGCACGTACTTCGCGATTTCTTCGGTTTCTGCACCGGCAACGATTGCTGTCGGAAGGCCCTTTCCGACCTCTTCGGCATGCGTCGGACCGCACAGGACCGCGGTTCTGCACTGCGGGATTTCCTGACGGATAATCTGCGTCAGGGTATAAAGCGTATTCTCTTCAATGCCTTTTGCCACGGAAACGATCAGCTGATCCTTCTGTACGAAAGGAGCCATAGCCCTCGCCGTGCTCCTTGTAAAAGGCGAAGGCACCGCAAGAACCAGAAGGTCCTTTCCTTCTATGGTCTTTTCAAGATCCGTGGAAGCATGCACGCGCTCCGGCAGCATGACTCCCGGAAGCTTTACGCGCTGCTGATGTTCGTTGTTGATCATATCGACTTCATCCTGTGAAATCGTCCAGACCGATACATCGTGTCCTTTGGATGTAAGTTCGAAAGTCAGCGCCGTTCCCCAGCTGCCCGCTCCGATCATACCGATATTAGCCATATAGTCAGCCCTTTCCCGCGGATACTCCCCGCGTCTTAGTTTATTTTGGGTTGTTTTTCCGGAAAATATAGGTCTTCCGCTCATTCCCCCGCAGAAGCCTTCGTATATTCGCGCGGTGCCTGTAGTACGCAAGTGCTGTCAGGAGCGCCATAATGACATACATCTCGATCAGTACGCTCTGCGGAGCCGGCGCGTAAACACCGAGCTGCCCTTCAATGACCAGAAGAACGAAGCATCCGAGATACAGAATCAGCGAGCCGAGCGATACATAATGCGTTAACAGAAACGGAATGAAAAACAAAAGAATCGCGGCCGGCAGAAACGTCCAGTGAAACGAGAAGAATACAAAACCCGCCATGACCGCGACGCCCTTGCCTCCCCGGAACTTCATATAGCACGGGAAGTCGTGTCCTAAAACGCAGCCTGCAAGCGCGTAGATTTTCAGAAGGTAAATCAGTTCCGGATACTTTGCTCCCAGCAGCGCCTGCACCGTAAAGAGTGCGAAAAATGACTTGAAGGTGTCCATAAAGAAAACAAGGAGCCCGTCCTTTGTCCCCATGACACGCATCGCATTTGTCGTTCCCGCATTGCCCGAGCCGTGCTCGCGGATGTCGATCCCCCTCATCCTGCCGACAATAAACGCCGACTGAATCATTCCGAAAGCATAACCTATGAGAAGACATAAAAGCCGTACGCCCATTTATTTGTCCTCGTTTCTCTCCCGGATAATGAACCGCAGCGGTGTTCCGCGGAACCCGAATGTCTCGCGGATCTGATTTTCGATGTATCTCTGATAGGAAAAATGCATCAGATACCGGTAATTCACAAAAAGTACAAAGGTCGGCGGCTTTACGCCGGACTGCGTAGCGTAATAGATCTTGAGCATCTTGCCTTTATCCTGCGGCGGCTGCTGCATAACAGCGGCTTCCGTAATAATCTCGTTCAAAACGCCGGTCTGAATCCGCATGCTCTGGTTGGCGTGCACGAGATCGACCTCGTCATAGATCTTGTTCATCCGCTGTCCTGTCAATGCGGAGATATAAATGATTTCGGCATACGGAATAAAGGAAAGAATCTGATGGATCTTGTCCGTGAACTTTTTCATCGTGGAATTGTCTTTCTCGACCGCATCCCACTTATTCACGGCGACAATAACCGCTTTGCCTTTATCGTGCGCGATGCCGGCAATCTTGGCATCCTGTTCCGTTACGCCTTCCTGCGCGTTAATGACAAGAAGCGCAATGTCCGCCCGGTCCACCGCTGCAACTGCGCGGATGATCATGTACCGTTCCAGATCTTCCGTGATCTTATTTCTTCTTCGAAGACCCGCGGTGTCTATAAAAACATACTCCCTGCCGTCATGCTTCACCCGCGTATCGATCGCGTCCCGCGTCGTACCCGCAATATCCGATACGATGACCCGGTCCTCACCGATCAGCCGGTTTACAATCGAAGATTTTCCAACATTCGGCTTTCCGATGATCGCGACCCTGACGGCATCGTCTTCCACGTCCGCCGAATCTCCTTCCGGGAAATGCTTCGCGACTTCTTCCAGCAGGTCGCCAAGGCCCATTTTGTTGACCGAGGAGACCGGGAACGGATCTCCGATTCCCAGATTATAAAATTCATAAACGTCCGCGATCTGCGCCGTCGGTTTGTCAACCTTGTTGACGGTAAGGACAATGGGTTTGCCGCTTCTTCGCAGCATTTCACAGACTTTCTGGTCCGCATCCTGAACACCGGATTTGACATCGACAAGGAAGATGATGACATCCGCCATTTCAATCGCGATTTCCGCCTGCTCCCGCATCTTGGCAAGAATGATGTCCCCGGTATCCGGCTCGATACCGCCTGTGTCAATCAGTGTAAAATCATGGTTCAGCCAGCTGCAGTCCGCGTAGATCCGGTCTCTTGTCACGCCGGGGGTATCTTCCACAATCGAGATCTTTTCGCCGGCAATGGCATTGAAAAGCGTTGACTTTCCGACATTCGGTCTTCCTACGATCGCTACGATCGGATTTCTCTTTTTAGCCATAATTTTTCCTTTTCCTGTACTGTATCAAAGATATCCAAGACTGCATTGTATCATAAACCGTGATGTTTTTCCTCACAGGATCGATATTCTCTTGCTATCAAAGGCCAAGTTCTATAGAATAAGGTTGCCTGCCGGAAAACTCCGGTAACGGCATTTTGGAACATATGAGCCTTTAAAGGAGTTAATACATGTCTGATTTAGAACTGCATCAGCAGCTGGAACGCAGAATTCCCGTTGCGCCGCTCAAGCTGATCGTCATGCCTTCCGCCGAGAAATTCGGCAGCGAAGTTAACGATTATCTGGTATCCTTCCGCAAGAAATACGATACGGTCGGAAAGGACGATCCCGCTTTCAAGGATTATGTGCAGGACGACTACCGCATGCGAGTGGAGGCTGTCCGCTTCAGCGACGGTGAAGGCAAGGGCGTTATTCTGGATTCCTGCCGCGGCAAGGACATCTTCATCATCACCGATGTAACCAACCATTACATCACCTACAAGATGAACGGTTTCCTGAATCATATGTCGCCCGACGACCACTTTCAGGATTTAAAGCGCATCATCGCCGCGATTAACGGCAAGGCGGCGCGGGTCAGCGTAATCATGCCTTTCCTGTACGAGGGGCGTCAGCATAAAAGAGCCGGCCGCGAATCTCTCGATGCCGCAATTATGTATAAGGAACTGGTTGATCTGGGCGTTTCCAACTTTATGACGTTTGATGCGCACGATCCCAGAATCACCAATGTTGCTCCGCTGTCCAAGTTCGACAACTTCATTTCCCCGTATCAGTTCCTGCGGGAAATCATGCACGCGTTCCCTGACATTATTCTTGATAAAGAGCACTTTGTTGTCATCAGTCCGGATGAGGGAGCACTTGACCGTGCGGTTTTCTTTGCGAATGTCATCGGCGCGGACACCGGCATGTTCTACAAACGGCGTGATTATTCCGTTATTAAGAACGGGAAGAATCCGATTGTCGCGCATGAATTTCTGGGGACAGACCTCTCGGGCAAGGATGTCATCGTCATGGATGACATGATCTCTTCGGGCGGCTCCATTCTGGATACCGCGAAGCAGCTGAAGGCCCTGCACGCAAGGCACGTTTTCCTCTGCACGACATTCGGCCTGTTTACCGACGGCCTTGACGCGTTTGACGCGGCTTACGCGGAAGGAAGCTTCGATCTTGTTGTTACGACGAATCTGACCTGTCAGCCGGAAGGCCTGTCGCAAAGAGCATGGTTCCGTCCGGCGGACATGAGTAAGTACATGGCGACCATCATCGATTTCTTCAATCATGACGCTTCGATTGACAAGATGTCAACACCGACCGAAAAGATTCACGAGCTCCTTAAGAAATTCAACACGCATGAAGAAGCGGAATTCCGCAAAGCGCAGCTGGCAATTGACGAGACGGAGTTCTGACGCTTACCGGAAGGCATCTCTGATCCATCTTATTTTCAGCCTGCCGCCGCAGGGCTCCACACAGACGACATCAAATCTCACGGGTTTATCCTGTGAGATTTGTTTTTTATAAAGATAATATTCCGCGGCCAGACGGATTTTTGCCTGTTTGACCGACGTGACCGCTTCTTCCGGCGTACCGCATGCGCCGCCGGATCTGTATTTCACCTCAGCGAAAACAAGTGTATCCCCATCCTCCGCGATCAGGTCAATCTCTGCGGCTCTTCCGTCCCGGAAGTTCCGGTCCAGGACTGTGCAGCCATGCCCGGTAAGAAACAGAGCGGCCGCCGTTTCTGCGGTTTTCCCCGCAGTATGGTTATTTCCGCGTGCCTTCGCCATACGTCAGTTTCCGATAAAATGCGTAATGAAAGTCCGCCTGTGGATCGGGCACGGTCCGTATTTACGGAGCGCCGAGATGTGCGCTTTTGTCCCATACCCCTTATGTGCGGCAAAACCATATTCCGGATACCGGCGGTCGTATTCCTCCATCAGCCGGTCACGGGTCACTTTCGCGAGGATGCTTGCCGCCGCGATCGAAGCGCACCTGGCATCCCCTTTGATGATACCCGTCTGCGGAATATCCAGATCGGGGATCGTCACGGCATCCACGACGAGGACATCCGGAGATACCTTTTCTCCTTGTGCAGTCGTAAGACCGTTTACCGCTGCCCGCATTGCTTCATAAGTCGCCTGCAGAATATTGATCTCATCGATGCGCTGCGCGTCTACCAGCGCTACATGGAACGCATAGGCTTCTTTTCTGATCACATCATACAGCGCATCCCGCTTCTTCGCGGAAAGCTTCTTGGAATCATTCAGATACAGGATGTCCGTATCTTCCGGAAGAATGCAGGCGCCTGCAGCCACCGGTCCGGCGAGGGGGCCTCTTCCGGCTTCGTCAATGCCGGCGATCAGAAGTGTGCCGCCGCTTGCCAGCTTTCCCGCAAAAAACGAACCGAACTTTTCATAAACGGCGTTCCGCTCGAAAGCGCGCAGTGCCGCGCTCCGCTCCTTTTCCTGCAATAGCCGGAGTTGTTTTTTCTGTTGTGCCTGTTCCCTTGCCGTCATCGTTTGTCTCTCACTGGTGTTTCAGGATTCCAAATCTGGAAAACGGATAAATGCGGAGCCACGCCCTGCCGATAATATCCTTCCGTTTAATATTGCCGACGTCCGGATATCGGGAATCCTCGCTGACATTGCGGTTGTCTCCAAGGACAAAATACTCATCGTCTCCGAGCGTGATCTCTTCTGCCGCAAGCCCCGGATTCACCATCTGCTCCAGACCGTAATGTTCCTCCAGCACCTTTCCGTTTATGTAGATTTTTCCCTGCTCGTCGATACGGACGCGCTCTCCGGGAAGACCGATGATCCGTTTGATAAAATAGGTTTTCTCCGCGTACTGATACGGGAAAATAATGATATCGAAGCGCTCCGGATCGCGAAAACGGTAGGTGACTTTATCCGCGATCAGCTGGTCGCCGTCCTCGAGCGTCGGCACCATCGAAGTGCCGTTTACATCGGTTCTCTGCGCGACAAAATGAATCAGCAGGAAGGACAGCAGAAGTACGGCCCCGAACCATAGAATATACTGAAAGGCCGCTCTGACAACTTTAGACATTGATTTCTCATTCCTCCGTTTCCGGAATTATTACAGACTGCCCGGGCAGATCGTCCAGTGTGATCCGTCCGGTTCTGCCGTTCTTGAAATCATCCAGCAGCTGATGCGCGCATCTTTTCAGATCCGGCTCTCCGCCTTTTAAAAGATAATTCCGGTTTGCGGCAATCTGCTCCATTACCCGAAGCACCGCCTTCGGATCTTCATAATTATCGTTTTCCTCCGGCAGCAGCGGATATGCGGCACTCCCGTATCTGTCCGGAATGACCTGCGGATAGCGTTCTCTTAAAAAGCGCAGGAGCCGCATCGAAAGTTCCTGTTCATCGAGGATTTCCTCCCGGATAGAACCGGTCAGCGCCAGCCGCAGTCCCACATTTGCATCCTCAAACTTCGGCCACAGGATGCCAGGCGTGTCCAGAAGCTCCAGCGTGAAGAACGCTCCGCCGCCGGTTCCAAGCTTCATGGAAACCCATTGTTTGCCCTTTGTGACGCCCGGCTTGTTTCCGGTCTTTGCACGTGCCTGCCCGGCAATCGAATTGATCAACGTAGATTTGCCGACATTCGGAATGCCGCAGACCATTGCCCGGACCGGACGGTTTTTGATGCCCCTTTTCAGGTCCTTTTCTCTCTTTGCCTTGGAAGCCTTCTGTACGGCATTTCTGATGATCGAAGCGCTCTGCCTGTCTCTCGAATCAACAGGCGCAACGGTGAATCCCTGCTGCTCATAATACTGTGTGAATATTCCGGTTGCCTTGCGGTCCGCAAGATCCGCTTTGCTCATGACAAGGATTCTGCCTTTTCCCTCACATAGCGCGTCAATATCCGGATTTCTTGATGAAACCGGTATTCTCGCGTCTACAATTTCGATGACAAGGTCGACCAGCCGGATATTCTCCTGCATCATCCGTTTCGCTTTGGTCATATGCCCCGGGTACCACTGATAATCCATAGATCCGTCCTTTAATGTATAAAATGAAGGGAACCGCCGTGGCCGGGAAGTGCAAGCCAGGCGCTCCCCGTTATATCCGTTTCCCGGACAACGCCAATGCCCGCGCTTCTGGAGTCTTCACTTTCTCCCGGATGATCTCCGAGGACAAAATACTCATTATCCCCGAGCGTAATCAGAGAAGCCGCGATTCCGGCATCTTCTATTGTACCATAGGCAGAAGATCCTGCCGCCGGAATCCCGTTTACAAGAAGCTTTCCGTCCAGTATGCGGACCGTGTCCCCCGGGCCGGCCGCGACTCTTCGGATATAGGCCTGCGTCTGTTTGTTTCCACCCGGATAAAAGACGACAACATCCCCCGCTTCCGGTGATTTCATCCTGTAGGCAAGTTTATTGACGAATACGTTCTGGCCGGAGACAATGCCGCTCTCCATTCCCTTTCCCTTCATCACGACCCTCTGCCCGAACGCACGGACAAGGACGATCGCAAAAAAGACGGCGAGCACCGTATACAGCACCCACTCGATGATTTCATGCACAAGACGCATGCTGATGAGAGGCGTCTTATCTTCATAAAATCCGAGCCCGGAAGTGTGTCTTGTTTTTCTCATCTCATTTTTACCATAAAAAAGAAAGCCGCACATCCGTGCGGCTTACAGCGTTGCGAGCAAAAATTACTTTGTGATGTTCATCCGCTCCTTAACCTTAGCCTTCTTGCCGCTAAGCTGACGCAGATAGTTCAGTTTCGCTCTTCTGACTTTACCATGTCTTACAACTTCTACCTTCTCTACATTCGGAGAATACAGAGGCCATGTCTTCTCGACACCGATGCCGCTGGACTCCTTTCTTACAGTGAAGGTCGTGCGAACGCCGCCGCCCTGAATCTTTAAAACGGTGCCTTCAAAAACCTGGGTTCTTGAATGATCGCCTTCAACGATTCTGTTGTAGACACGTACTGTGTCGCCTGTGTTGAACTTGGAAACTTCTCTCTTCTGGGAAGCTTCGATTTCACTGATGATGCTCATATAATCTCCTTTTTCCGGGACATTCTTACGGTTTAAATATACCTGCGGCCATCGGGCCTCTCAGGCTGCCGCCCGTTCATTTCCGGCAGCAATACCGCAGAGGACTGTCTCCTTTACGCAACGAGAATAATTTATCATATTGAAACAGTGAATGCAAGTGGATTCACTGCTCCCTTTTTCTCCGTTTTTTCGGGGAAACCGGCGGATGCTCTTTCCTGTACGCTTCATACAACTCCGGGCGCCGGATTCTTGTCCGTTCGAGTGACTGCGCAAGTCTCCACTGATCTACCTTCGCGTGATCGCCGGACAGCAGGATCTGCGGAACCTCCCGGCCATGCCATACGGGCGGCCTTGAATACTGCGGATACTCCAGAAGACCGTTCATGAAAGAATCCGTCTCCGGTGAATCCTCGTTGTGCAGAACTCCCGGTATCAGTCTTGAAACTGCGTCCACGACCATCATGGCAGGAAGTTCTCCGCCGGTCAGTACGAAGTCGCCGATCGAAACCTGATCTGTCACGATTTCGTCAAGGACCCTCTCATCGATTCCCTCATAGTGGCCGCACAAAAGGATCAGGTCTTCTTCCTTCGCAAATTCCTGCGCTGTCTTCTGCGTAAAAACCGAGCCGGCCGGCGTCATATACACAACCCGGGCAGGCTTTTCCAGCCGCTGCGCGATTGATTTCCACGCGTCATAGACCGGCTGCGCCTGCATCAGCATGCCCGCGCCGCCGCCATAGGTGTAATCATCCACCCGGTTATGCTTGTTCTGCGTGTAATCCCGGATATTGACAGCTTCCACGCTGATCTGTCCGTTCTTCATAGCCCTTGCCAGAATACTGGTATTGAGCCCTTGCAGAACCATCTCCGGGAACAGGGTAAGTATGTGAAATCTCATTGCTGCAAATCCATAAGGCCGGGCAGCAGGTGTACAAGAATACGTCCCTCCTCCGGCTTTGTCTCGAGAATACAGTCTCGGATTGCCGGGATCAGAACTTCGCGGCCGTCGTCCGTCGTTACACAGTAGACATCGTTCGCGCCGGTTCTTAACACATCGGTCAGGCTGCCAAGGCGCTTCCCGTCATCCGTGAGAACGGAAAGGCCGATCAGATCCGGTATATAATACATGCCTTCCGGAAGCGGCGCAGCATCCTTTCTGTCAATCCACAGCTGCGCTCCGCGCAGAAGCCTCGCGGCATCCATATCCTCGATGCCGTCAAGGTGCAGAATCACGAATTTTCCGGAAAACCGCACGCCGCTGATCCTGACAGGTTTCTGCATTTGTCCTTCGTAAAGATACACATTTTTGTATTTTTTAAAACGGGAAGGATCGTCCGTAACCGGAAACACCTTCACATCCCCGCGCACACCATGTGTACCGGCAATCACGCCGACCTGAAAACGCTCCGTCATTTCACTCCTGTGTAACAGCTGCTCCGGATTCTCCCTCTGAAGGAACCTCCGTCTGCGCAGCCTCCGTCCCGCCGCCTTCGGATTCGATATTGACGTCCACAATAACATTGTCCTTTGTCGCGGCAGCCTTTACAACAGCACGGATCGCCTTGGCGATTCTTCCCTGTTTGCCGATGACTTTTCCCATATCGGAAGGAGCGACCGTAAGATCCACACGGATCACTCTTCCCTCCACTGTTTCGGTGACGACAACTTCATCCGGACGCGATACGAGAGCTTTCGCAATTACTTCTACCAATTCCTTCATGAAATTATCTCCCAAACAAAAAATGATTCAGCCGCGGATGCCGTGCCGTTCAGTTCTGCTTGGCAGCGTACTTCATGAGCTTCTTAACTACGGTCGTAGGCTGAGCTCCCTTCGCGATCCACGCGTTCACCTTCTCGAGGTCCATGCGGATTGTAGCGGGATTTGTGTTCGGATCATAAAAGCCGACCTCGTCAATTGCCTCTCCGTTACGGGGCTTGGAGGACTCCTGTACTACAACACGGTAAACCGCGAGCTTCTTCTGTCCGTTTCTTGCAAGTCTGATCTTAACCATTGTCTTTCTCCTTATCTTTCGTTGATCGTAATAATATATTTCAGAACGGGATATTCCCGGTTTCTGCGTTATCAGAACGGAAAGCCGCCGCGCCTTCCGAACCCCTGAAAGCCGCTCATGCCGCCGAAAGGATTCCCATGGCGTTTTCTGCCTGTCAGGCCGGGCATTTTCTTCACCATCTCCTGCATCTGCCGGAACTGCTTCAAAAAGCGGTTGACATCTGCAATATCATTGCCGGAGCCCCTGGCAATGCGGAACTTCCGCTGCGGGGTCAGGAGCTTGGGATTGGCACGCTCCGCGGGCGTCATCGAAAGGACAATTGCCTCAATCCTCGCGAGCTTTTTCTCGTCGACAGCTCCTTCGAGCTCGTCTTTACTGATACCAAGACCCGGCATCATGGACAGAATGCTGCTCATGCCGCCGAGTTTGCGCATCTGCTTCATGGTATCCAGATAATCGTTGAAATCAAACCGGCCCTTTTTGAGCCTGTCTGTCATCTCTTTATTCTTTTTCTCGTCCTCTTCGGTCTGAACTTCCTGCGCCTTTTCAATCAAGGTTAAGACATCGCCCATGCCGAGAATTCTCGACGCCATGCGGTCCGGATGAAACTGCTCGAGATCCGCCATCTTCTCGCCCATACCAACGAAAAGAATCGGTTTTCCGGTCACGGCTTTTACGGAAAGCGCCGCGCCGCCTCTGGTATCGCCGTCCATCTTGGAAAGGATCACCCCGTCGATTCCGACCTTCTCATCGAAAGTCTTCGCGACGTTTACGGCTTCCTGGCCGGTCATCGCGTCAACCACGAGGAGCGACTGCGTAACATCTACGGTCCTGCGGATCTCCTGCAGCTCCCGCATCATGTCTTCGTCGATCTGAAGGCGCCCTGCCGTATCCAGAAGCACGACATTTCTATTGCTCTTTTCCGCGTAGGAAACCGCTTCCTTCGCGATTTCGCAGGGATCTTTGGAACCTTCCAGCGTAAAAACAGGCACGCCGGCCTTCTCGCCGTTCACCTGCAGCTGCCGGATTGCGCCGGGCCTGTAGACATCCAGCGCAGCCAGAAGAGGCCGTTTGCCCTTTAAGGTAAGCTTCGCCGCAAGCTTGGCCGCGGTTGTTGTCTTACCGGAGCCCTGCAGTCCGCACATCATGATCACCGTGATATCGCCGCCCTGCGCAAAGGATAGTTCTGTCGTCGCAGGGCCCATGAGTCTGATCATTTCCTCATTGACGATCTTGATCACCTGCTGCGCGGGATTCAGCCCGTTCATGACATCACTGCCCACCGCTCTTTGCGAGACGGTGTTCACGAACTGCTTGACGACCTTGAAATTAACGTCGGCTTCCAGAAGCGCCATCTTGACTTCCTTCATCGCCTGCGTTACATCGCTTTCGGAGAGCTTTCCCTTTCCGGAAAGCTTGCGGAAGACATTACTGAGTTTTTCGGACAGGCTTTCGAATGCCATGGCTTATAATTCCTTCTTAATAACCGATACTGCGGAAACAACTTCCTCCGGTGTTACACTGCCGTCCCGTGCCGCTTTTTCAAGTCCGTCACAGACGCTGCGGATCCGCCGGAACCTTGCAATCAGAGAAAGCTTCTGCTCGTACTCCTGCATCTGCTGCGTAGCACGCCGCAGCAGATCCGAGACAGCCTGCTTGCTGATCTTATGCTCCTGTGCAATCTCATTCAGTGAAAGATCATGATAAACCGCATCCTCATAGATTTTCTGCTGATGCGGTGTCAGAAGACTTCCGTAGAAATCATACAGGATTCCGTTTTCGACAATTTTATCCATTTTCCGAACCCACTTGACCCATTTTACAAGCGCGGCCGGCATGTGTCAAGTGTTTTTTCTTGACCCCTGCACGGGGATTGTATGCTGCCGCCCCGTCCTCTATCATCTGCGTAAAACAGTAGCGTCAAGTGAAACATTCCCCTTGATTCCCTGCACCTGTCCGGTTGTACTGTACTGCCACATCGAGAACCTGTACGGGAAATACAGATTCCCGTCGTAGCTTGCGATCCATTTACTGTAACCTTCAAGCTTGTCAATATCGACCCGCATAATCATCTGCGCGAGATTTCCGTAAACCAGCGTTCTGTATCCCGACTCCGCAGCGGCATCGCAGAAATCCAGCACCGCCTGCGTGCGCTCTGACTTTTTGAGGCGCGGTTTTGCCTCCTCCCCGTCTTCGTTTTCCAGTTCCGTCATCATAACCGCAACCGGATACGAAATCTGCGATTTATAATCTTCCAGGACAGAAGCAAGGTATTCCGCGTCTTCCCTGCCTTCCTTTGCGCCCGTTACCGGTGTCTCAAAATAAACACCGACATTGATTCCCGCTTTTGCAGCGCCCCTTATGTTGGCATCCAGCCGCCTGTCTGTATAAAGCACTCCGTTCTGATCACGGCCCGCCGCGCGGATCATTGCGAAGCTGATGCCGCCTTCCGCAGCCGCCGGCCAGTCGATTTCTCCGTTTTCGGAAGAAATGTCGACGCCTCTCGTTATGGATACGTCCTCGTCGTCGCCGACATACTGCAGCACGCCAGCCTCGTCGGTTTTAAAATCCGACGAACGGAAGCCGTTCGCGGCAAGCCCTGACAGCACCGGATAAAAATAATACCGTCCTTCGCTGACAACAACGATATCATCCGGGAAAATACCGCGCAGCATTGCCGCCGTACTGTTTCCGGATTCGAGTGAAGACTGAATCTGCATCAGAATCTCGCTCCTCGTCTGACTTGCAGCCTGCACCTTTGCGCCCGCCACGCGGCTTTCCAGCTCGTCCGCGGTATAAAGCGTCTTGTCCTTGCCTTCGATGGCCGCGATCTGCTTTTTCACGTCGGAAAGGTCTCTGGACGCTTTTCTGTAACGCAGCAGCATGAAAAAGCAGGCGCAGAGCGCCGCAAGCGTCATAAGACAGAGTATGATCACATTGATCAGATATAAAGTTCTATCCCTGTTCGGGTTGCCGTTGTCCTTCCGGCCGGAGGCGTTTGTTTTCACGCTTGCAAGTTACTCCTTTCAGCACTCCTCGTCCGAAGTATCGAAGAGCGCCGCCACATAAGCGTCCGGATCAAAGCGCTGGAGATCATCCAGCTGTTCTCCGACACCGATATATTTCACCGGTATTCCAAGCTCGGACTGCACCGCAATCGCGATGCCTCCCTTTGAGGTTCCGTCCATTTTCGTCAGAACAACGCCGGTCAGCTTCGCCACATCCGAGAACTCTCTTGCCTGCGAGAGCGCATTCTGTCCTGTCGCGGCATCCAGAACAAGCAGATTTTCCCGCTTGCAGTCCGGATACTCGCGTGAAATAATGCGGTCCAGCTTCGCGAGTTCCTGCATCAGATTTTTCTTATTGTGCAGCCGGCCTGCCGTATCAATCAGAAGAACGTCCGTGTGACGGGCTTTCGCCGCCGTCACCGCGTCGTAGACAACACTGCCCGGATCTGCTCCCTCGGCGCCGGAAATCATATCGACACCCGCACGCTGACACCAGACTTCCAGCTGATCTTTCGCGGCCGCCCGGAAAGTATCGGCCGCGGCGATTAAAACCTTTCGTCCATCTGCCTTGTAGATCGACGCAAGCTTTGCGACGCTCGTTGTCTTGCCGACGCCGTTGACGCCGATGATCAGTACAACCGACGGACCCTTTTCAAAATCATACGCGTCTTCGCCGACGTGCATCTGTTCACGGATGTTCTGAATCAGCAGTTCTCTGCACTGCGCGGGATCCTTGATATGCTGTTCCCGGACCTGTTTTTTCAGCTTTGTCATAATTTCATCTGTCGCGGAGACACCGATGTCGCCCGTAATCATAATCTCTTCGAGTTCTTCGTAGAAGTCCCCGTCAATCTGCGCCGTGCCCGAAAACAGACGGTCCATTCCCGAAATCACACCGTCGCGCGTTCTGGAAAGGCCTTCCCTCAGCCGCGCAAAAAAACCCTTTTTCTTTTCTTTTTCTTCAGCCATCGGTCACCCTTTCTGTATATCGTTGTTTATGCTGTCAGATCCTTGTCATCGATCAGGCTGACACTGACAAGCGTCGATACGCCTTTTTCCTGCATTGTGATTCCGTATAACCTGTCGGCGCGGTCCATGGTTCCGCGTCTGTGCGTAATCACGATAAACTGCGTGTTCTTTGTCAGTTTATGAAGATATCCGGCGAACCGCCCGACATTGCTCTCGTCAAGTGCCGCCTCGATTTCATCGAGAAGGCAGAACGGCGAAGGCTTGAGATTCTGAATCGCGAACAGAAGGGAAATCGCTGTCAGAGACTTTTCTCCGCCGGACATCTGCATCATGTTCTGCAGCTTCTTTCCCGGCGGCTGCGCGATCACGCGCACGCCTGCTTCCAGAATATCCTGATCTTCCACCAGCTCGAGTCTGCCTGTTCCGCCGCCGAAAAGCTCCTTGAAGACCTTGTCGAATTCCTTCTGAATCAAAGAGAACTGTGTGCGGAACTGCGAACGCATCGCGCTATCGAGCTGCGCGATAATCTGTTCCAGATCCTTCTGTGCCGCCATGATATCGTCGGCCTGTTTCTTTGTAAACTCATAGCGCTCGGAGACGGATTTGTACTCTTCAATGGCATTCACATTGACATTGCCGAGACCCTTGATTGTGGCCTTGCGTTCGCCCGCAAGCTTCTTCATCTCGGAAAGGTCACGGGGCGGCTCTTCCCGGAGCTCTTCCGCCTGCAGCGGCGTCAGCTCATATTCGTTCCAGAGGTAATTGATCCTCGCCTCGATCGTCTCTTCCAGGCGCTTTTTCTGTTCTTCAAGACGGTATACTTCCTTATCCAGCTGCGCCTTTGTCTCGGAGAGCGTGTCTCTTCTTTCAAACAGTTTCTTCATGCGGGAAGAGAGCTCTTCTTTATCCTGCGACGCGCTGATGAGAAGCTTTTTGTCCTTTTCCAGCGCTTCGCCCGAGGAATCCAGCGTTCTCTGCGTCTCCTCAATCAGACGCTTTCTGGACTCGATATCGTCCGATCCCTTGTCGATGCTGCCGAGGATTTCCGAAAGTTCCTGCTGCAGCTGCAAAACATCATCGCCGATTCTGGAAAGCTCCTGCTCTCCAAAAGCGGCGCTCTGCCGCTTTTTCTCGATTTCCACGTTAAAGGAAGCGGTAACATCCGCTTCCGCGTGCTCCCTCTCATCAAGCTCCGATTTTTTAACAAGCAGCCTTTCGATCTCTGCGTTCGTGTCCTTTTCAAACTGCAAGGAGGCCGTTTCCTGCGCCCGGATATCTTCTTCCTCCTTCTGCAGCGCCTGCGTAGTCTTTTCTATTTCGCTGTTTTCGGCACGCAGGGCATCATAGTTTCCGCTGCTCTCGTTCTTTTTCTCTTCTTCCTGCCGGATTTGCAGCCGTTTTGTGTTCAGCTCGAGCATTTTCGTCTGCTGCAGCGTATGAATATTCTCGAGCTTTCCGCGGAGAACGTTCCTTTCATTCTTCACGTTCTCGATCTGCTCTTCCAGCGCCTCCATCTGTTTTTTCTGTTCTTCGGCGTTCTTCTGCAGCTCCGCAATTTCTCTTCTTCTGCCGAGGAGATTGTCTTTATTGCGGAAAGCACCGCCTGAAACCGAGCCGCCGACGTTGAACTGCTCTCCGCCGAGCGTTACAATCCGCACCTTATGCTGATATTTCACGGCAATGCGATAAGCATTGTCGTAAGTGTCGACGACCAGAACCCTGCCCAGGAGATGCCGCGCCACGCTTCTGTGTTCGGGTGCTGTGCGGACAAGCGTGTCCGCGGTTCCGATCACTCCCGGTTCTTTCAGCGCAGGAGATGCGCCAAAGCCCGAAGAGCTGCCGATATCCGAAAGCGGAAGGAACGTCGCGCGGCCTGCCTTTTCTCTTTTGAGCAGCGAGATCATCTGCTTGCTCGTCGCATTGTCCGTGGTGACAATATTCTGAATGCTGCCGCCGAGCGCGGTCTCGATCGCGGTTTCATAGGCCGGGTCTGTTTTGATCAGATCCGCGACAACGCCGACAATCCCGTTGTTAGTATCCCGGCACTCCATCACGCGGCGGACCGCGTTCCCAAAGCCCTCATAGCGCTCGGTCAGGTTCAAAAGAGCATCCAGTCTGGATTTCGTCTGATGGTACTGCGATTCTTCCGCACGAAGTTTCTGGTCGGTGCCGGTAAGCTGCGTCTTTTTCTGCGCAATCGCTTCTTCGGTCTCTTTTTCTTTCTGCGCAAGATCCGCGTTTTCAGCCGCCGCCTCCTGAAACGCCTTCTGCAGATCCGAAAGTCTTCTGTCGTGCTCGGACTCCTCGCTGCGGACGGAAATAAGCTTCGAGGAAAGCGCAGCCTTCCGCAGTTCCAGCTGCTGCTTTCTTTCGGAAAGAGCCGCCATCCCGGACTTGATCTGCGCCCTGGTATTCAAAAGGTCCAGAATCTGATTCCGCTTCTGTTCGATTTCATCTGAAAGAGAGGACAGTTCCTCCTGCAGACGGGTCAGATTTTCCGAGGCACCTCTCTGCCGCTGCACAAGCGCAGCGATTTCATCCAGCGTTTTCTGCCGCCCGGCAGCGGCTGCTTCCTGTTCCTTCTGCCTCCGCGCAAGCTGCGCCCGGACATCACTTTCTCTTTTATGGAAATGCTCGGAGCTTTTCTCGGCGGAGCTGATCTGCTCTCTGTAGACTTTGATATTTCCTTCCAGACGGCTCCTGACCATGCCGGCATCATTGATCCGGTTTCTGGCTTCTTCCGTCTCCTTTTCCAGCGTTTCCAGCCGCGTCTGCGCCGTGGCATAGTCTTCCTTGACCTTTTCAAATTCACTGGAAGCCGACGAGAGTTCGGCCGAAGTATCCTGCAGCTTTCTGCCGGCTTCGGACAGAAGCTCCTTGTTCTTTCCGTTCTCCAGAAGGAAAATGTTCGCGTCCAGATGCCGGAGCTCTTCCATGGTCTTTAAATAGATTCTGGCTTTTTCTGACTGGCGCTCCAAAGGACCGACCTGCTTCTGCAGCTCGGCAACGATATCGTTGACACGGACGAGATTTGCCTTTTCATTATCAAGCTTTTTCTGTGCCTCGTTCTTGCGCTTTTTATACTTGACAATGCCGACCGCTTCGTCAAAGAGTTCGCGGCGGTCTTCCGGCTTGTCTGACAGAATCTTTTCAATCTGTCCCTGGCCGATAATTGAATAGCCCTCTTTCCCGATACCTGTGTCATAAAAAAGCTCCTGTACGTCCCGGAGCCGGACCTGCACGCCGTTGATCAGATATTCGCTTTCACCGCTTCGGAAAAGTCTCCGTGCAACTGTAACTTCCTGATAGTCGGTCGGCAGCCGGTGATCCGAGTTATCCATCGTGATTGCGACATATGCGTAAGAGAGAGGCTTTCGCAGCTCTGTCCCCGCAAAAATAACATCCTGCATGTTGCCGCCGCGAAGCGACTTCGCACTCTGCTCACCGAGGACCCAGCGGACGGCGTCACCGACATTGCTCTTGCCTGATCCGTTCGGACCTACGATCGCTGTAAACCCGTCATGGAATTCGAGCTTGATTTTATTTGCGAAAGATTTGAAACCCTGAATTTCGATACTCTTAAGATACATAGACACCTGCGGCAGAGGCAGCATTACGCCTTCTGCTTCTTTCTCTCAAGCAGGACATGATACGCGGCCTCCTGCTCTGCCGCTTTCTTCGACCGTCCGCTTCCCTGCGCGGCACGTTTTCCGTTTATCACGGCCGCCGCCGTGTACGTTTTCCGGTGGCCGGGGCCTTCTTCCCCGATGATTTCATACTGCAGAGAGGCTCCGTCTTTCTGACAGCTTTCCTGCAGTATGGATTTCGCGTCGTAAAAGAGCAGCTTGCCTTCCAGATCCGAAAGGATAAACTGCAGTATAAATTTCTCCGGTGCCTGCGCGCTTCCGCTGTCAAGATACATGGCGCCGATCACGGCTTCCATAACATCGGAGACAATGGAGTCCTTCTCCCTGCCGCCGCCGGCTTCCTCGCCTTTACCGAGACGGATAAACTGTTCGAGTCCGATATCCCTCGCGCAGTAAGCAAGCGCCGGCTCGCAGACCAGCGAGGCACGGATTTTCGTGAGTTCTCCTTCCCGCTTATCCTCGTACTTATTGTACAGAAAAACACTGGACACCATCTCCAGCACGGAATCCCCGAGAAACTCCAGCCGCTCATAGTCTTCGAATCGGCGGATTTTCTGTTCGTTCGCGTAAGAGGTATGTGTCAGCGCACATTCCAAATAGTAAATATTATGGAAAGTATAGCCGATTCTTTTCTCCAGTTCAGAAAGCGATGGCTTTTCCATTACTGCTCTTCTCCTCTGGCGTTCCTGATCATTTCCAGCGCCTCTTCGACGGTTCCTATCTGCATCGCCTTTTCCTCATCAACCTTGATTCTGAACTCGTCTTCGACTGCCATCAGAATCTGATACAGATCCAGGGAGTCTGCGTCCAGATCCGCGGCAAAAGTCATATCCTTCGTAATCTCGTTCGGGTCCACGTTCATGACATCCGCGATAATTGCCTTCAGCTTCTCAAATTCCATATCCATTTTACCCTCCGATCTATCCCTTCCCGGGGATGCTCGCATCTATTATAGCGCTTATCCGTTCTGCCGTGTTTCCACGGGCTTTGTATGATCGACAAGATGCATCTTATCGCGGAACTGCTCGTTGACTTTCGCGTTTGTAAAAGCAATGCACTGCGCGATCGAATTTTCAACCTCAATTGCCTTCGCGTTGCCGTGAGTCTTGACGACAAGTCCCGTAAGCCCCAGAAGCGGCGCTCCGCCGTAGCTGGAAACGCTGAATTTCCGCAGTGTCTTCTTCAGGGACGGCTTGACGAGCAGCGCGCCGAGCTTTGAAACCGCGCTCGAAAGCATTGCTCCTTTAATCTCGCTGAGCAGAACCGATGCAACGCCTTCATACATCTTCAGGATAGCATTTCCGGTAAAAGCATCACAGACGACGACGTCGGCTCCTCCGGCCGGTATATCTCTGGCCTCAATGTTGCCGGTGAAATTAATGTCCAGCTCCTTTAACAGCGGATATGTTTCCTTGACAAGCGCATTGCCCTTTTCTTCTTCCGCGCCGATATTGAACAGCGTGACTCTCGGATTCTTCACGCCGACGATGTTTTCCATATAGATGGAGCCCATCTGGGCAAACTGGACCAGCTGGGACGCCCTGGCATCCACATTGGCTCCACAGTCAATCAGAAGAACCGGTCCCTTCGCGGTAGGAAGAAGCGGCGCGAGCGGCGCCCGTTCAATGCCCTTGAGGCGTCCCACAATCGTCTGCCCGCCAACCAGTGTCGCTCCTGTTGAGCCTGCGGTGACGAAGGCGTCACATTCCCCTTTCCTGACGAGCTTCATCCCCTGCACAATCGAAGAATCTTTCTTCCTCATGATCGCGGCGACCGGCGGCTCTGCCATTTCGATAACCTGCGTTGTCGGCAGAAGATGCAGCCGCTGCGTGGGATAATCCATGTTCTTTAACAGCTCTTCCATCTGTTTCTCATCGCCTGCAAGCGTAACATCCAGCTGCGCGTTGTGCAGGAGTGCATTGACAGCTCCCTTGACGATTTCGGAAGGTGCATAGTCTCCGCCCATGGCATCGACGGCGACTCTGACAAGTTTGGAATCCTCCATATAAACTCCTTGTGATTTATCCGGAAACAGATACCCTGCTTCCCGTTTTGACAAATCTTTACATCCAAATACTATACTAAACGCACCTGTCAAATGCAACAAAGTTCAAAGAGGCGCTGCACGTCCGGATAACTGCCGCGAAAATCGAAAGCACAGCGGAAAAACTGCCGCTCCAGGAAACACTCTCCTGAAGCGGCAGTCTTTACAAGTCATGTTAAATTAAGAAGCTCAGTCCTCGACCTTGACAACTTCCTTCTTGTTGTATGTTCCGCAGCTCTTGCAGACTCTGTGAGGCATCATTAATGCGCCGCACTTAGGGCACTTCACAAGAGTAGCAGCGGACATTTTCCAGTTCGCTCTTCTTCTGTCTCTGTGACTTCTAGAAGATTTGTTCTTGGGGCAAATAGACATCAGTTACACCTCCTTACTTCCGCAAAATGTAACGTTTTTGTTCACAAATAGGCCTTGCAGGCGGTTCTGCGTACGAAAAACGATAATTCCCAAACACGCAATGATGATTATAGGTTCATCCAGTCTGCTTGTCAATAGCCAAAACAGCTCATTCCGCTTTTTTCTTTGTGTGCTTGTACTTTACAGGACACTGTACAAGCGCGAGGGTTTCCTGCGCGATTGCGAGCTCTTCATTGGTCGGGAATACAAAAACCTTTACCTTGCTCTCGGGCTTTGAAATTTCCGCGATCTCTCCGCGTGTCTTCGCATTCTTCTCTTCGTCAATCTCTATGCCCAGATATCCCAGATACTGGTAAATGAGTGCGCGGGACTTGGTGTCATTTTCGCCGACGCCTGCGGTAAAGCAGATCACGTCAACGCCGTTCATGGCAGCAACATAAGCGCCGATATATTTCGCAACACGGTAAGCCCATGCGTCCAGCGCGAGCTCCGCGTTCTTGTTGCCTTCCTCTCTTGCTTTCCACAGATCGCGGAAATCGGAGGAGAGATTGCCGGAGAGAGCGTAAACGCCGGAGTCCTTATTCATCATCTGGTCGATTTCATAAGCGGACATATTTGTTTTGCCCATAATATAATCGACAACCGCAGGATCCAGGTCGCCGCATCTTGTACCCATGATCAGGCCTTCCAGCGGCGTAAGCCCCATCGAAGTATCAATGCACTTGCCGTACTGAACAGCGGAGACAGAAGCGCCGTTCCCCAGATGGCAGACAATGGTCTTGAGCTCTTCCGGCGTCTTGCCGAGATACTTCGCGACTTCGGTCGAAACAAACTTATGGCTTGTGCCATGGAAGCCGTACCGGCGGATCTTGTAATCCTTGTAATAATTCAGAGGGATCGCGTACATATAGGCCTTGGGCGGCATGGTCTGATGGAACGCGGTGTCGAAAACAGCGACCATCGGCGTATTCGGCATCATCGCGCGGCAGGCTTCGATGCCGGTCAGGTTTGCCGGGTTATGCAGCGGTGCCAGCTCGGAAACCTCACGGATCGCGTTAATGACATCATTGTCGATCAGCACGGACTTCGTGAAATTCTCTCCGCCGTGTACAATACGGTGTCCGACAGCCCCGATTTCGCTGAGCGAACGGATAACGCCGGTCTTCGAGTCTGTCAGTGCCGCAAGGACAAGGCTGATTGCCTTCTTATGATCGTCGATTCTGGTGTTCTCCTTGATCTTGCCGGTTTTGTTGCGGAGATTCTCATATGTGATCGCGCCGTCGATACCGATTCTCTCGCAGAGGCCCTTTGCGATGGCCTTCTGTGTGTCGGTATCGATAACCTGGAATTTCAAAGAAGAGCTTCCGCAGTTAATTACCAGAATATTCATTGCTTACTGTCTCCCCTCTTCCTTATGCCTGTGCCTGCACGGATGTCAGAGCAACAACGCCGACAATGTCCTGCCAGCTGCAGCCTCTGGAAAGGTCGTTTACGGGCTTGGCAATGCCCTGCAGCATCGGGCCGTATGCCTCTGCCTTCGCAAGTCTCTGCACAAGCTTGTAAGCAGAGTTTCCGCAGTCCAGATTCGGGAAAACAAGTACGTTCGCCTTGCCGGCCACAGGGCTGCCGGGTGCCTTGGACGCCGCTACGGAAGGAACAATTGCGGCATCAACCTGCAGCTCGCCGTCGCAGACAAGATCCGGATAATTCTCATGCGCCGAAGCAACTGCCGCAACAACCTTGTCAACGAGCGCGTGCTTCGCGGACCCCTTGGTGGAATGGGAAATGAACGCCACATACGGATCTGCTCCGACAAGCTGGCGGAAGCTCTTCGCGGAATCATTTGCGATCGTAGCAAGCTCATCCGATGAAGGATCCTGATTCAGTCCGGAATCAGCAAAGATAAAAGTTCCGTTATGACCGTATTCACAATCCGGCACATCCATCAGGAAAAAGGCGGAAACCATTTTGGAGCCCGGTGCGGTCTTCAAAACCTGCAGTGCGGGACGAAGTGTATTCGCTGTGGAGTGGCAGGCACCGGATACAAGTCCGTCGCCGTCGCCAGCCTTGAGCATAACCACACCGAACATCGTGCGGTCGGCAAGAAGCGCTTCTTTCGCGCCTTCCATGGTCATGCCTTTCTTCTGGCGAAGCTCGAACAGGATTTTCTGATATTCTTCGAATTTGCTGCAGTTTTCCGGATCAACGAACGCGGCGCCGGACACGTCCACGCCGTATTTCGCCGCATCACTGCGGATCGTATTCTCATTGCCGATCAGAATGATTTTCGCAAGTCCGTCTTCCAGCACTTTTGCTGCCGCGCGGATCGTTCTCTCGTCCTCCGACTCAGGCAGAATAATTGTCTTGATGTTCTGCTTCGCTTTTGCTTTAATACCATCAATGAATGACATTTTCTCCTCCTTTTCCATTGAAAAGCGTCGTTCTGTTATCTATATTCTGTGCTTTTTCACAGCAGCTCCGCAGCGGGAAGCCGGAGTCATTTGTCGAAAAGCCCAAAAATCTGCTAATATATTATATGAAAAAATATTAAGGAATTCAACAATGAAAACCATTGGAATCATCGCCGAATGCAACCCTTTACATAAAGGTCATGAATATCTTCTGCGGGAGGCGAAGAAGCGCTCCGGGGCAGACTACGTGATTGTCATCATGAGTGGTGATTTTGTGCAGCGCGGAGAGCCGGCCGTCTTCGACAAGGAGCAGCGGACGAAAACCCTTCTATCCTCCGGAGCAGACCTCGTACTGCAGCTTCCGGTTCTGTACTCGTGCGCCGCAGCGGAATATTTCGCGCGCGGCGCGGTTCTGTCCCTTGGCGCAACACGGCTTGTAAGCGAACTGTGGTTCGGATCGGAAAGCGGGGATGAACCGCTCCTTCAAAGGAACGCCGCGTTTCTTGAGAATGAGCCTGCGGAGTACCGGAGATTCCTCAGGAAATATCTTGCGGAAGGCATTGCCTTTCCGCTTGCCAGCGCGAAGGCGGCAAAGGCATGCGGACTTGCAAGAGACCTCCGCGTAAATCTGGATCTTAGGGCCAACGACCTTCTGGGCACACTTTATATCCGGACAATACGAAAGTACGGACTTCCTTTGAAGGCGCATGCTCTGCCGAGGGTTCCCGCTCCCAGTGCTTCCGGTATCCGCCGGGAGCTGCTTTCCCGCAGAGACAACAGAGGATACGCTTCCGGCGCCTTCTGCATGTCGCCGGATGACTTCTCGGCACAGCTGGAAGCGGTATTATTTGAACTGTTTTCCGCCATCCGTGCAGGATACAATACGTCTCTCACGGATTACCTCGATGTTACGCCGGATACCGGGAACAGAATACGGCGCTGTTTTCCGCGCTATACAAGCTTTACCGGCTTCTGCGCGGCACTGAAATCGAAAGATCTGACCTATACCAGAATCAGCCGTGTTCTGACACACATCCTTCTGGGTATTACCAAGGATACCATGAAGGCTGCGGAAGATGCAGGTAACATCGGGTACCTGCGTGTGCTGGGAATGCGGAAAGACGCTTCCTGTCTTCTCTCCGCTCTTGTGAAAAGCAGTTCCGTCCCTGTCATCACCAATGCTTCCAGCGTACCGGAACTGTCTGCGCCGTTTGAAAGACTTCTCGCCGCCGACTACCGGGCAGGAGAACTCTACCGGATGATCCGGCGGCAGAAAATTCTCTCCGGCTGCGGAAAAGCAGACCTCGATTGCGTTGCCCCGCTTCTGTCCGAATACTCATCGGAGCTTGTCAAGGTATAGCGGATTCCGTGCGGCCATACGCCGTGTGCTGTTTTCTCTCGCCGACGCGACAGAACCCTGATAATAATTGTACCCTAGATCTCTGGTGGCGATTTTCTTTCCGTTTTTCCATGTATCGATGAAATTGTGGTAGACAAGCCTGTCCTTCTGTTCGCTTCGAAGGACATAGCTCTTTCCCTGCAGCAGATCCTGACGCGCGCTGACAAGAAAGATCCGCAGCTGCTTCGAGACATGATCCCGGCCGGCGAGAATAACAACCGGACAGGCATACGGGTTGGTAAAGCGGAAATCCCATCGGCCGTAAACAACCGATGCGTCAAACCCGTCCGGCGCATATCCAACCTGCAGGGTGTGCGCGTGCCGCTCGAGGATCTGCATACCGCCGGAGAGCGCCGCGTGGTACAAAACAGACGAAACCTGACAGATTCCGCCGCCCACCGTGCGTTCCATCCGCGCGCTGGTAATGGACGGAGCTTCCACATATCCCCGCTCTGTTGTCCTCTCTCCCAGCGTCTCATTGTAAGAAAAATTCTGATAAGCCCCGACAACCGTGTTATTCAGGTAAGTGCAGGCAGCATCCGCGTTCACCGCGCTTTCCGGGAAAGCCTGATAGGAAGAAGCATAGGAAGAAAGAATGACCGGCTCGAACGTCCGCGCTTCCTGCTGTGTCATTCCCTGCGTCAGGATTTTGACGGATGAAGGGCTCAGCAGACGCTCCGCCATATTCTCCGCTGTTTCTGCGCGGTCCTGCATGGCAGCCGTCCGGGCGGAATTTCCGCTTCCCGCGAAGACCGGAAGCGCATAAAAAAACAGACTCATTCCCGCCGTGTAAACCGCCGCGGCAAAGGCCGCCACGCGCAGATGTCCGCGATGCTTCCGGTTACCTCTGCCACTGCTTCGAGAGTCTGTTCTTCGAATCATTGTATTGTCCTACTCTTGTGTTTTCGGAGCGTATTTCTGTGAAAGATCAAGAAACTCCTGTCTCGGAAAGACAATGCCCTCTCCAAGATTATTAATCACAATGCCCGTCATCTGCTCCGCGGGAATCCTGCCGATGACATTCACGATTTCCCTGTAGTTCATAATGTTCGGCGCTGCCGTCCCCGGGAACGAAGACTTTGCGAATTCTTCCTGATCGGTATAAAGCGGCAGAAATTCTGCCGTTTTGCCGTCCTTCGCCTTGACGCGCAGAGGAAGGACATTGACGATTATGTTCTTCTCGGCATTTCCCATCCGTGTCCGAACTTCGGAAGCTTCGAGCGGCTTGCCGCTTTCCTTATCGAGAAACTGTACCGGAATAATGAAACGGGAAGCGATCGTCTGCTGCTCCATAAACGAACGGAACGCGTCGATACGTTTCTGATGATTGTCGTACTTGACAGGCCAGCTCGCTTCGCCCTTGAACTCCAGCATGGCTCTTACGAGCGCCGGCGCCTCCAAAGGACGCTTGTCCTCATTCAGGAAGAACGGCGGGGCTACAACCTCATCCCTTTGAATCGCCCAGCGGTACCATCCGTTGTCCACCATGATCCTGTCAATGCCGAGATTGAACAGTCTTGTAAAGAAGCGGCTCTCTTTATCCGATCCGCACCCCTGCACTTTCAGCACAGTTACTCTGCGGTACAGCTTTCCGAACAGTTCCGCCGCTTTCTTCGCGTGCTCTTCCGAAAGATAGAGCTGCGCGAAGCCGTCAAACAGAAACGGATACAGATACTGTGTCTTCTTCGCGGCATCGACAGCGCCGGTAGCAAGGTCAAACAGAACATAATACGTTTCCGCTTCCTGTACCCTGCGGAGCAGCTCATTGTACAGAACCCTGTCATTTTCCTCGAAATGATCCAGCGCGCTATACCTGTTATAGGCAGGGTACGAGGCCTTCAGAAACATCAGTTCATGGAGCGGGAGTTCTGCAAGTGCTTCCGGATCAAGCTTCGGTTCGTAGATCAGCTGTCCCAGCTCTTCCTTGCGTGCATCGGTAAGCGGATCATCCGGCTTCAATACAGTTCCGTCCGCAGCCCGCATCTGCGAAACCGGTAAGTTTACCGGCCAGCGCAGATCTTTGTGTGCTTCCTTCTGCCTTTTCACACAATCGTCGTGCGCTTCCTTTTTCTGCGCCTGCTCTGCAGCCACGATCTCCTGTTCCTTCTTTTTCCTGTTAAACAGCCCCATGTAACCGTTTCCCTCTTTTCCATTCCGTAATATCATTCAGTATAGCGTATCCGTATAAGCTTGTGAAGAGAGCCTGCGCCGCACGGAAGCGCCGCCGTCAAGGCTCTTCTTCCGCGCTTTGGAGATCAGATCTCAAAATCGAGACACACCCGGCTCCTGGTATTCGGGCGCACCACGCCGTTCGCGACCGCAAGGTGATCGGGATGCACCGCGTATCCTTTTAAAGCCTCTTCATTCTCAAACGTCGAATCCAGCATCAGATCCGCGTTTGAGCTGCCAAGATGCTCTGTCTGTACATGAATCTCTACAAGTCCCGGAATTCTGCCCTGCAGGCCCTCAAGGCCTTCTTTGATTTTTCGGGCGGTCTCCGCCTTCTTCTCTGCCGTAAATTCATCTTTGAGCTGCCATAGAATGACATGTCTGACCATTTTTCTCATCCTCCTTTTCTGCTTCAGCCGCATCTGCCGCCGAATCCGGAATAATATCAATGTAACACTGATCGAAGCGTCCGCGGAGCCTTTCGTAGATTGCCCGGTTCGCCATCGCCAGATGTTTTACCGAAACCAGATCGGATTCACTGTTTATATAGATTTCGATCCATGTCTTTCTGCCTGTTCTGATTACTTCCAGAAACGTAATATCGCAGGAATACTTCGAGAGCTCTTCTTCCGCGATCCCGCGCACCTCTTCGACGACCTCCTTCGGTGCGGAAAAAAGGAGCAGCTCCTTCAGGTTTCTGCGGATAGCCCGCACCGGTTCTACAAGCAGTGATAAAGTCAGGGCAATCGCGACCACAGGGTCCATGTAAGGGATCAGGAAATCCGCCTTCGTTCCCTTTAAAAACCATGTTAACAGAAAGGCAGCGGCTATGCCAAGGCTTGAGAATATGTCCAGCTTCCAGGCATAGAGCTCCGACCTGATAATTTCAGAAGCGTATTTATTACTGAAATAACGCAGGAACAGATAAACCAGAAGGCATCCAAGCGTGATGATAATCTCAAAAGACGCGACATCTTCCGCCTTCACCATGTGTCCTCCCGATAGAATCAGCCGGATATTCAGGATGATCGTCGTCACGCAGACAGTCAGCAGAACGCCGTATTTGATGACGATGAAAAGCGATTCCACCTGCCCGTAGCCATACGGATGGCGCTCGGTTTCCGGTTTGTACAGAAACGGGATTAAAAGCAGAAACGGGCCGATCAGGACAAGATCCACGCCGTCAAACAGACAGTCCATCAGGATTGTATGGGAGCCGGTCATAAAAAAAGATACAAACTCGGCCACTACAAACGCGGCGCTTCCCGCGAAGGAGAGCCGCATGGCGTGTTTTTCAGTTCGAAGTTTCTTTTCTTCGGTAGATTTCATAAAAGTTTGAATAAATAATTATCGTATTGTCGTGGGGTCCATCGCATCCCGGAGCGCGTCTCCGATGAAGTTCACGCAGATGACAAGGACCACGATCATCAGGCCCGGACTCAGCCACATCCAGGGCATCTGTGTCAGAACCGTGATCGACTCGGCTCCGTTTAACAGGTTTCCAAGGCTTGCATCCGGCGGCTGCACACCCATACCGAGAAATGAGAGCGTTGCCTCATCCAGAATGGAAATTGCCATGACGCTTGTCGCGAAAACCAGAATCGGGGCAACGGTGTTGGGCAGGATATCGCTCGCCATGATATAGCTCTGCGGCATACCGGCGATCATGGAGGATTTGACAAAATCCTGCTCTTTGAGTGCCATGACATTGCCGCGGACGAGTCTCGTGACACCCGGCCAGTCCACAAAACCGAGAATCAGGATGATATTCCACATGCCTGGCTCGAAAATCGCGCCGGCTACCAGTATCAGAAGAATATACGGAAACGACATAACCATGTCCGTGAACCGCATGATGATCATATCCACGATCCCGCCAAAATATCCTGCGATCAGGCCGAGAATAACGCCAATCCCTGTAGATAACACTGTCGCGAGAAAACCGACCAGAAGCGATACGCGGGTTCCGTACAGAAGGCGGCTCAGCATGTCGCGGCCGATCGAGTCCGTACCCAGAAGGTGCGCAGCTGACGGAGGTGCCGAAAACTCCGGGTTGATGGCGTTGGGATCATACGGAGAAATGAACGGCGCGAGCACCGAAAACACGATAATCACCGCTACGATGACAAGGCTCACGACGCCGGCCTTATGGTATTTAAAACGCCGGATCACCGACTGCAGATAGGTTTCTTCCATATTCTTTCCTCGCTACTCATAGCGGACCGAAGGATCCGCAAACGCGTACAGGATATCCGTCAGAAGGTTTCCGAGAAGCACAACAACCGCGGACAGCAGACAGACCGCCATAATCACCGGATAGTCTCTCTGCAGGATCGCGTTCATGGTCATCAGCCCAAGACCGGGCCAGGAAAACACCTGTTCAATGACAATGGACCCGCCGAACAGGCCCGGGATCTCCATGCCGATGACCGTGATAATCGGTATCAGCGCGTTCCGCAGCGCGTGCTTGTAGATCACCGTAAATCTTCCGATTCCCTTCGCCTGCTCGGTCCGCAGATAATCCTTATTCAGAATCTCCAGCATAGCCGAACGGATATACCGGATATTTCGGCCTGCCATGCCGAAGGCAAGCACCAGCACCGGCATGATCAGATAACGGATCTGCACGCCGCTGCCGGCAGAGCCGAGCTGCCGCATACCGCCGGAAGGCAGCACGCCCAGCCGTACTGTAAAAATATAAATCAGGACCATGGCCATAAAAAACTGCGGAACACTCTGCCCGAGGAATGCCGCCGTAACAATCGCGTAGTCTCTGCGCGAATGCTGGTGCACCGCGCTGAAGACGCCCCCCGCCACCGCGAGAACAAGACTGAGCAGCAGCGCGCTTCCCATCAGAATCAGTGTCGGTCCGATATGTGTGCGGATCATCGAAGATACTGGTTCATAAGTTTTATAGGAGTAGCCGAAATCGCCCTTGAAAACCTGAAAGAGCCAGCGGACATACTGTACAGACACCGGCGCGTTGAGACCGAGATTCTGCGCTTTCTGCGCCAGAACTTCTTTCTGTACCTTCGGGCCGCCGCTGATGATCTGGATCGGATTTCCTGCCATCGTCATAATCGCGAAATCAATGATTGTGATTCCGAAGAGAACGACAAGCGCAATCAGAAGCCGTTTTACGATATATCTTGCCATTCAATGCACCTCCCCGTCCCAGTTCCTGCCCTCCTGCTCCGCAAGGACTTTCCAGCAGGCGCAGCGATGCTCCGCGCGCTCATCCGCGTTCAGCAGCGGTTCCTGTTTCCTGCAGATATCTTTTGCGTAAGGGCAGCGGTCATGGAAGCGGCAGCCGGCCGGCAGATCGATCGCTGAAGGAACTTCGCCTCGCGGCGTAATCATCTCTCTTCCCCGCTTCAGAGGATCCGCGGAAGGAACTGCAGACAGCAGCATCCGGGAATACGGATGCTCCGGATGATGAAAAATGTCCGCGGCGCTGCCGATTTCAACGATTCTGCCAAGATACATGACCGCAGTCCGGTCACTGACATAATGTACGGCCCCAAGTCCGTGCGCAATGAACAGATAGGTAATACCCAAATCCTTCTGCAAGGAGCGCAGGAGATTTAATATCTGTGCCTGAATGGACATGTCAAGAGCGGATACCGGCTCATCGCAGACAATGACGCTGGGGCGCAGCGACAGCGCCCTTGCAATCGTGATCCGCTGCCTCTGTCCGCCGGAGAATTCGTGCGGATAGCGTTGTTTTGCGTTCCGCGGGAGTCCGACCATGTCAAGCAGCTCATTCACACGCGCCGCCGCGCCGTCCCTGCTGACAATGCCGTGATAAAGCATCGGTTCGGAGAGTATGTCGTAAACGCGCTTCCTCGGATTCAGAGAGGAATACGGGTCCTGAAAAACCATCTGCAGCTGCGTCCGGATACGCGCCAGTTCTCTTCCTCTTAAAAGCGAGAGATCCTGTCCCTGATAAAACACTTTCCCTGCCGTCGGCGTCTCTATGCCGACAAGCATTCTGCCGACTGTGGATTTGCCGCAGCCGGACTCTCCGACCAGTCCGAGCGTTTCGCCTTTATACAGGGAAAAGCTTACATCGGACGCCGCGTGAACAGCTTTTCTGCGGGAAGGAAGCAGGGAACTGCTCCGGAGAGGATATTCTTTTACAAGTCCTTCGGCTCTGACGATGACGTTCGACTCATTCAACGCTGTCCTTTACCTCCATCGCTTTGAAGCATCTGACAGGATGACCGGCCACAGGTTCCAGAAGTTCCTGATGCCTGCGGCAGGCCTCCTCTGCGTACGGACAGCGGTCCATGAAGCGGCAGCCGGTCAGATCCGTATAATTTTCCGGCACAATACCTTTGATTGCGACCAGTGTCCTGTTGTCCGCATCATCAATTCCCGGCGCGGAAGCCAGCAGCGCCCTCGTATACGGGTGCAGCGGATTTTTGAAAAGCTCGAATACATCCGCCTGCTCGATGATTTGTCCCGCATACATGACAAGAACCCGATCCGCGGTCTGCGCGATAAGGCCGATATCATGCGTAATCAGTATCATCGACATTCCCAGTTCCTGTGTCAGATTCCGTATCAGTTTCATGATCTGCGCCTGAATCGTCACATCCAGAGCGGTTGTCGGCTCATCCGCGATGAGGAGCTTCGGATTGCAGGACAAGGCAATCGCGATCATCACGCGCTGGCGCATGCCGCCGGAAAGCTCGCCCGGATACTTTTTCAGTGTCTCTTCCGGATCCGGCACCGCCACTTTTCGCAGCATGTCAAGCGCCATCTGCCTTGCCTTTTTCTTATCCTTCGTAATATGCTTCCGGATCGACTCTGTCAGCTGACTTTCAATTGTGAATACCGGATCGAGGCTGGCGAGCGCATCCTGAAAAACCATTGCGATATCCTTGCCGCGGATTTGATCAAGTTCCTTTTCCGGAAGATGAAGCAGATCCTTTCCTTCAAAAACAGCACTGCCCTTTAACACGCTGCCGTTCTTCGGAAGAAGTCCCATGACCGCCAGATTGCTAACGCTTTTCCCGCATCCGGATTCCCCGACAATTCCCAGGATTTCGTGTTCTCCTACTTCATAAGAGATATCATCCGTGACAATCCGGTCTCCGAAATCACTTCTGAATCGGACTCTGAGGTCTCTGACTTGCAAAACAGGATCCATTACTTTCCCTTTCCGGTTTATTTATAAAAGGCGCAGCCGTGGCGTCTCCACCACTTCTGCGCCTTTCCGCATAATAATACAGTCGTCTCGGATCAGATGTAAAGAATTTCTGCAAGATTATTCCGCGATATCCCACTCCTGAATGTTGTTGTAAGAGCCGTACAGTGAAGGTGTCGCGTTCTGCAGCCGGCTGCTGACAACACCGAGATTGCTCATAAAGTACAGCGAGAACATCGGAACATCCTCAATCATCTTGTCATCGACGGTTCTGTAGAGTTTCTTCAGCTCATCTTCGGAAGAAGCTGTCTGCGTAGCGGCAAGTGCCTTCGCAACGTCCGGATTCTGATAGCCTCCGGTCCAGGACTCCTCGGCATTTACAAGAGAGTTCTCATCCGCATAGAAATCGGCAGGTGTAATCGTATACTGCACAGAGAAAACATCAACATCATCCGTACCCGCAACGCTCATCAGCGTCGCGAAATCAACCGTATTGATTTTGACCTTAATGCCTGCCTGCGCGAGTTCCTGCTGGATAATCTGTGAAGCCTTGACCGCGAAATCATCCGAAGAGCTTACATAATACTGCAACTCGGTTGAAGAATCCCATTTGCCATCGGAAACCGCTTCGTCCACAAGCTTTTTCGCATCCTGCGGATCATACGGAATGGTCCCTTTGGAGGAATCATACAGTGGAGAGCCGCTCATGACAAAGCCGTCCGTGATCTCTCCGTGTCCTCCAAGGAGCGAGCTTAAAATAGTGTTTCTGTCAATCGCTTCAACAAACGCCTTGCGGACTCTTGCGTCGGTCACCTTCTTTGTATTGAAGAAGGTCATTTCATTTGTAACAGGCTCTGTCCAGACGGCCTTGACACCATCCAGCTTTTCCACGGCGTCGCGGTCCGTAGCAGGGATGGCTCCGGTCGAAGGATTAATGAAATCAATTTCACCGGATTTCAGTCCCGCAAGAAGCTCCGAGGGCTGTACGATTTTTACGTTCAGCTTGTCAATCTTCGGGGCGCCGAACATGTATTTGTCGTTCGCGTGATAGCTGATATAGTGCGCGCTGTCATAGGAATCCAGCACATAAGGTCCGTCAACGACGTCCGGATGGTTGAACCAGTCATAGGTAAGCAGATCCTTTGCCGGAACATCCTTCAAAACATGCGAGGGCAGAATGCAAATCCAGGTTGCCACATTATTGAGAAAGGTATTGAGGGACATCGGTGTCGTCGCGATAAATTCCAGATTCTTGTCATCGATCTTCTTCAGACCGTCAATTGACTCTGCTCCGGAAGGAGAAGCGCCGCCGTCAAAGCCTTTGAACATTGAAAAATCGAAATTATAGTTTGCAACTTCCGGACTTGTCATCCGCAGGATTGTAAAAATGACATCGTCCGATGTAACCGGCTGGCCGTCACTCCAGCTGGCATCGTCCCTGATCTTCACATGGAATGTCAGGTTGTCGTCCGTCGTAATGCTCTCCGCGAGCATATAATCCACGCTGTTTTGCGAGTTGAACGATGCAAGCGGCAGAAACATCAGGCTCGTGGAATACAGATTGATAAACGTCCAGTCCATATTCAGCGGATTCAGTGTTCCAAGCTGGTCAGTTACACCGATATTGACAATTTTCTCTCCCGGTGCCGCTGTTGTATCCGCGGCTCCGGTAGCCGCCGCCTGCGCGGATGTTTCCGCGGCCGGTGCGGATTCCGCGGCCGTCTTCCCGCCGGTACTGCCACAGGAAGCGAGGGCGGCCGTCATTGACAGGGCAAGTACAGCCGCAAGTGCCTTTCTGATACCTTTTTTCATCCTTTTTCTCCTCATGATTTCTATAAACATACAGTTCCTATCCGTTTTTCTTTCTGAACTTACGGATCAGGATCTGCTGCTCATCCACTTCCGGCGTCAGCTTGTCACTGTCGCCTGCCTTATAAAAGATCGCCGCGCATTTGCCTTCTGAATTAATCAGGGAATACGTGCCGCGCACCTCACTGTCAAGCACGGAGAATTCAACCATTCGGTTGTACTCCTTCGGATGATCCTTCACATCAATGATTTTTCCGTGCGAATTCCCGTCCCGGACACAGACCGGATTTTCCTCATAATACGGATCAAAGATATAGGCATATTTCTCGTCCGCGTGTGTCACGAGAACATAATGATCGCAGCCGTACGATACGCGGAGAACCGCGACCGCGTTGTCATGCTGGAGCTGTTTCCTGAGCTTGGATGTCTTGTGGAAGCTGACCGAAGGTCCCTTCAGAAACGAGCAGCTGATCGGGAATCCGGTGGTTGCCCGGTAATCATTGAACCAGTCTGCAACAAAATGGACCGCGTTGTTGGAAGTGCCGCCCCTTCCCGGTATGCCGTTGCAGTTCACCTTGTCCATCGTCAGCATATAAATTATCTTGATGACACCGGGCGGAAGCTCCTCCCTGTCAAACAGATAGATAAGCGCGTCCAGAATTGCTGTCGGCCCGCAGTCATATTCCGACATCTGATAACGAAGTGGATTCTTCATTCTGCAAGCTGTTCCTTTCTTCCCGCTTCCGCTTCCTGCTGCAGGATCAGTCTGTGTCAACTGTCATCAGTGCTTTTACAATCGCTGTACATTGTACCATTTCCAGAACAGTTGTCCACTCTTTTGTTGTATGCGCATCGTGCATGGGATTTGCGATGCAGATACCGTCAATACCCTTTCTTCTGACTACGTTGCAGTCGCTTCCGCCGAAATTCTTTTTCGATCCGCGCGGTATCGAAAGGCGGTCCAGCGTCTTCTGATAATGCAGGAGCGCGGGATCATCCTCCGCCACATGATATGCGGTCAGATGCACGGTATAAGCGCAGTCGCAGTCAGCTCCAAGCGCTTCCGCTTCCTGCCGGAACGCCGCAGCCGTCCGTTCATATAAAGAGAGCGCGTCCTCATGAACAGAACTTCGGATTTCGCCGCGGACAATCACTTTGTCCGGTACGATGTTTGTCTGCGTCCCGCCTTCGATCAGGCCGATGTTCAATGTAGAATGATCGTCCGCTCTTCCGAGAGGAAGACTGCTGATTGCACGCGAGGCGGCCAGAACCGCGCTGATTCCTTTCTCCGGCTCAAAACCGGCATGTGCCGCTCTTCCGTGAACCGTAATTGTAAAAGACAAAAGCGTCGGTTCCTGCGTTGAATACGAGCCGATCACATCGCTGCAGTCAAGAGCAAAGGCCTGATCCGCTCTGCTTAAAGAAAAATCAAAAGCGGACGAGCCTGTCGTGTAAGCCTCTTCCGCCGTACAGAACAGCAGTTCGATATTGCCGTGCGGCAGGCTTTCTTCTCTGATTTCCCGTACGGCTTCGAGAATGCAGGCCACCGCCGAAAGATCATCCGCTCCGAGTACGGTGGTTCCTCTGCTGGTGATTTTTCCATCCTCGTGAATCACAGCCTCTTTCCCGATTCCTGGTTCCACGGTATCCATGTGTGCCATGAATAATAAAGTCTGCGTCTTTTCCGGACGAACGCCTTCCGCGGGAATAACCGCAAAAAGGTTTCCGCTGTCCGATCCCGTCCGCTGCGCGGAGTCATCTTCCAGGACGCTGATACCCAGATCCTGCAGTTCCCTTCGGATTCTGTCCGCCATCTTCCGCTCTTTGAACGAAACAGAATCGATCCGGACCAGCTCCTTAAAATTCCGGATCAGCCGTTCTTTATGAATGTCGCTGTAATCTGCCATATCGCGTGCCTCAAATCGTCCGATATTAACCATACTATTCCGCTATGAATTATATTGGATAAAACTATACAAGGTTTCCTCTCCGATGTCAATAAAAAAGAACCGCGTCGAAACTCCGAATGAATTTCGATGCGGTTCTCAGATATAAATGGAGTCGAGGGGATTCGAACCCCCGACCTCCGCGTTGCGAACGCGGCGCTCTCCCAGCTGAGCTACGGCCCCGGGTACGTTCTCAAAGAAATCGTACTTGATTAATATACTCCAGCAGGGCCGTTCTGGCAACTGTTTTTTTAATTTTATTAAAGTCTCTGATTTTCAAATGCCGGTTTCATGGTCTTTTCAATCGCCTGCAGTACCATATAAATCACCAGAATGTCTACCGGCAGCTGCAGAATATTCGATATGATCCGCGCAGGCAGAATCGCCAGGATCGCCTTATGGTACAGAATGTTCAGCCAGACAGTGTTCATGCCGATATTCACGAAGATCTTGACGAAAATCTCGGCTGCGACAAGCCGTTTCAGCGAGAGTTTCCTGCCGTAAAGGAAAAGGCCGAAAATCACGCCTCCCGCCACTGCGCTGAGCGTAAATCCCGGAAAAAATGGTCCGGTCGGATTCACCAGATATTTAAGGATGTCCATGACGCCGGCAAAGATTCCGCCGGCCGCGGGTCCGAACAGAAAATCAATCACCAGATTCGGAAGCTCGACAATGCCGATCTTCACGAACGGGCCGAAAGAGATCGAACCAACGAATTCGAGAGCAATTGAGAGAGCACCCATGATGCCGCACAGGACGACAACACGGAGCCTTCGAAACTCGGCAAGAGAACGGGTCCAGATGTTTAAAGACATAATAATACCTCCTATGAAGTTATCCGTAACCACATAAGAGGCAGCAAGACGTGCATTATGCAGCAGCGGGATGCGATCCCGGCACCGCGGTCTTCCCTTCGTCCGGCTGACAACTCCCTGTTCAGCCGGCACTTGACGCGCCGGAATCTACTCTGCAAGTTTGCCTTATTGTAACGGATTGCTCTCTGAAACGCAAGAGCTATTTATTCGCCGCCAAGCATCGAATAGATATCCGCGGCAATTCTGCACTGATCCGGCATTTTGGAGCCGTCCGTAAGATCTCCTTCAAGTTCCACGTCAAAACAGCGGTCAGCCATCTCCAGCAGAAAATCTTCCTCCATCTGCCCGATTTCGCCCGCAAGCTCCTCCGGTTGATATCCCAGAACCTTTGTCAGGAACTTTTTCTGTTCATCTGTAAATATCACGTTTTTCTCCTTTGTACGCCTGCCTTTTGCCCTGCTGAAAATGCCCTGTGCCGGCATCCCGGCACAGGGCATCATCTTTTATTCAGTCGAGGGTATCGTCTCCGTCATCATCTTTCTTCTTCTGCAGGAAAGAAGGGATGTTGATATTGGACGTATCCGTAGAAGGCGTGTGAATGCTTCCGGGATTGAAGCGGCGGGGCTGCTGCGTATAAGCGTTATCCTGCTTCGGCGCGTAATTTCCCGAAGGCTGCGCGTAATCCTGCTGCGCATAATTCTGCGGCTGCGCATAAGAAGACTGCTGCGAATAGGAAGCCTGAGAATAATTCTGGGCAGGCTGATAATTCTGCTGATTATAGGAAGGCCTTGCCTGATAATTCGGACGGCTGTAATCCGGAGCCTGCTGATAGCTGTTCTGTCCGAAGGACTGCTGCGGCTGATAAACTCCCTGCTGACCGAATGCGCTGCGACCGAATCCCTGCTGCGGGCGTCCTGCCTGCGGATTGAACGGCTGGGAAGCAAACGGATTCCCCTGATGTGCCTTGTCCTTGGCATTCGGATTTGTGCCGATACCGGTTGCGATAACGGTAACCATGCAGGAGTCTGTCTCGGACTCGTCATATTTGGCACCGAAAATGACATTGATATCGTCGCCGGTCTGCTCACGGATATATGCAGCAGCGTCATTCGCGTCGAACAGCGAAATGTCGCCGGACACATTCAGGATAACATCAGTAGCACCGTTGATTGATGTCTCGAGAAGCGGTGATTCAACTGCCATCTTGACAGCCTGTGTTGCCTTGTCATCGCCCTTGCCGTAGCCGATGCCGACGTGCGCGATACCTTTTCCGCGCATAACCGTCTGTACATCCGCGAAATCAAGATTGATGATCGCAGGCAGATTGATCAGGTCTGTGATTCCCTGTACGGCCTGCTGCAGGACTTCGTCCGCCTTCTTAAGGGCATCCGGCAGCGTCGTTCTGCGGTCCATGATCTCCAGCAGCTTGTCATTGGGGATCACGATCAGTGTATCGACATTGGGTTTGAGGTTTTCAATTCCGCCAAGCGCCTTGGTCATACGTGCCTTGGCTTCAAAGCTGAAAGGTTTTGTCACGACGCCGACAGTCAGAATGCCCTGATCCTTCGCAAGCTTCGCCACAACCGGCGCCGCTCCGGTTCCTGTTCCGCCGCCCATGCCGCAGGTTACAAAAACCATGTCCGCGCCCTTGATCGCCGCGGAAAGCTCTTCCGCACTCTCCTCAGCAGCTTTCTTGCCAACCTCGGGATTCGCGCCCGCGCCAAGACCTCTCGTCAGTTTTGCGCCGATCTGAATGAGTTTCGGCGCTTTGCAGCGCTGCAATGCCTGCAGGTCCGAGTTCACGCCGATGAACTCAACACCTGTGATTCCCTCTTCAACCATCCGGTTTACCGCATTGTTACCGGCGCCGCCGACACCTACAACAATGATCTTGCAGGCTGTTTCGTTCTCATCTGTCTTGATTTCTAGCACAGTCGTGCCTCCTCTTATATAAATTAAATTTGATTTAATTTCTCTGAAATTATGTACTTATACTAGTTTATAATACAATTTCAAAGATAATATTGCAACCAGTTTTGACCGCGGGAGTCTCCCCTGCAAAAGGTCACGATCCCTTTTCCCGGAACGTAATATAGCTTGTATCCGGTGTGTAGTTGACAAGATCAACCGTTCCCTTTTTGTTTTTCAGAGACGGAAGTATCTTTCGAAGATTCGAGATTTTCTCGTCTGTATATTGATCTTCTCCAAGATCCGCGCGGACATCCCCGAAATAAAGAGACATACTGCTTGTCGTACTGAAGTAAATTCTATCCGCGTGAAGCCCGTACTTGGAAAGCAGCTGGGTAACGGTCAGGATTCTGTCAAAGACCGCGTCATTCTCCGCGGGAAGCTTCTTGTATAAGACAATGCTCTGGAACTTGAGTCCGGTTACTTCCGGCACATCTTTGAGCTTCTCTTTCGACGATTCCACAACGATGCCGTCACGGTCAAAATACATGCAGGTGCCGAGATAATCTACGTATCCCGCTATTGTTTTTTCGTAGACACGGATTCTGATCGAATCGTGCGCCACGACCTGCACTTTCATCGTTTCAATAAACGGTATATTCCGGATCGGTTTGTCCCTGTACCGCAGAGACAGAAGGACCGAGTTGTCGCCGAGAGGCCCTGTCATTACCATCGAGCTGATCTCGTCTTTCGTGTATCTGGAGCTGCCTTCTACCGTAACGCTCCGGACTTTGAAGTATGCCACAAAAAAGGCGGCCGCGGCGGAAAGGATCAGCAGAATGACCGCTGCACGAAGAGCGGCCATCCGGCGTCTGTGCCGGATCTGCGCCCTGACATATTCTCTGGCGTCACTGTACTGTTCTCTGTCTATCATTGCCCGCTAGCTCTCCTGCCGGATATCCCGCATGACGCGGAGCACAACGCCGACTTCAATCAGAAGAAACAGAACCGAAGAACCGCCAAAACTGATGAATGGCAGAGAAATACCGGTATTCGGTATAGTGTTGGTTACAACCGCAATATTCAAAATCACCTGCACCGCGATATGCGTCATGACGCCGACAACGAGCAGAGAGGAATACAGATCCCGCGCGTTCATCGCAATGACCATAAACCGCCATGTCAGAATCATGAAAAGCACAATAATCGATATCGCGCCGAACAGCCCCAGCTCTTCACAGATGATCGAGAAAATCATATCGTTCTGGGCTTCCGGAATGAAACCGAGCTTCTGCATGCTCTCGCCAAGGCCCTTGCCGAAGATTCCTCCGGAGCCGATCCCGTACAGCGCCTGCAGCGTCTGGAAGCCGATGCCGTCCGCATACGCCGCGGGGTCCCGCCATGCCAGAATTCGCTTGCCGCGGAAGTTTCCGTTTCCGCCGTTCTTCAGAATCCAGGTGACGATCGCATACGCCGCGGCGCCGATGCCGGCGCCTCCCAGCACAAACCATTTGTAACCGCGGCTTGCGACAAAAATCATGCCTGCCGCAATCGCGACGACGATAATCGCCGAGCTCAGGTTCTTCGTAATGACATAAATTGCCGCCGCCTGCACCAGCGCCGGCAGCATGACCACAATCAGCCCCCGGAGCGTCCGGAGTTTTCTTCTGTCCATCCGGCAGATGATGTGCGCCGTGATCACAATGACCGCAATCTTGGAAATCTCCGCCGGCTGCAGCGAAACAGGACCGATATAGATCCAACGCTTCGCGCCGTTTCTCTCGGTTCCGATAAACCGGACCAGAATGACCAGAAGCAGCGAGACGCCATAAATCACCTGATACAGCCTGTCGTAAAGGCGCACCGGAATTTTGGTTGTGATAAACATTAAAAACAATCCTAGCGCCGTTGCCATCGCCTGACTGCGCAGATAGTGCATCGAATCTCCGTTGAAGTCGATCGCCGCCTCATAGGAGCTGGTCGAATACAGAATGACAAGGCCTGTCAGGATCAGAAACAGAATAATGAAGAGAATGCTGTAATCCTGCGGTGCCTCCTGCCTGTGCGCAACTTTTGCCCTGCCGCTTCTTCGTGCCGGCCTTTGCCCTTGCATCGCAGCGGGCGTATTGCGCAGGGCTGTCCCGGGGCTTCCCGAAGACGGCCTGCGATTCTTATGACGCTGCCCGTAAGAGCCCGTATTTGTGCGTGCGCCCGAATTTGCCATTTTTTTACCAGATCGCGAGTAAGGAGACGGCGCCGGCAACAGCCGTAATTGCGGTAAAGAGCGCTGTTACCCGCACTTCACTCCAGCCGCCCAGTTCCAGATGATGATGGAACGGCGTCATCCGGAAAACTCTTCTGCCCTCGCCGTACTTGCGTTTCGTATATTTGAACCAGCCGACCTGTATCATGACCGTGACCGACTCCAGAAGATAGATGAAGCCGATGATCGGTATGAACAAAGGCAGCTGCATGACATAAGCAATGCCAACGATAAAGCCGCCCAGAGCAAGAGAACCGGTGTCACCCATAAATACCTTTGCAGGATATGCGTTATAAATCAGGAACCCCAGAAGCGCGCCGGTCATCGCGCCGGAAGCGGCGCTGACATTATTGTGCTGTAATACAGCGATGATCGTAAAAACAAGTGAGGCTGCGATTGTCACACTGCCGCAGAGTCCGTCGACGCCGTCGGTCAGGTTGGTTCCGTTCACGGTCGCGACCGCGATGAAAATCAGTGCCGGCAGACCAAACCAGCCAAGATGCAGCACCGCGCCTCTTCCGAACGGAATGATCATATCCAGCGAAATCTCATTGAAGTATATCAGGATCAGTCCGAAGACAAGCGAAATCAGAATCTGGAAAGCCATTTTCTGCCGGACAGTCAAGCCTTCCGAACGCTTCTTCGTGACCTTGATAAAGTCGTCCACAAAGCCGACGAGGCCAAAGCCCAGTGTCATAAAGACAACAGGCAGGATTCTGGCATCCTTCACCGCGAAAATAAGTCCCGTAACCGTAAAAGCGGCTATAATCATCAGACCGCCCATGTTCGGTGTACCGCTTTTACCGAGATGTGACTGCGGTCCCTCTCCGCGCTCTGTCTGCTGGACTTTGAGTCTTCTCAGCTGCGGAATCAGAAAATGTCCTGTAACTGTGCTGATTGCGAATGCCAGCAGCATCGGCAGTACCGTATTCAGTATATCCGAGAAATAGATCATGGTTTCTGTACCTGTCTGTATTAGTTTCCTGCAGCAGCGGCTTCCCCGCCGGTGTTCTCCTGCTGCGTGCCTGTGCCAGCTGCTGTGCCGCCGTCCTGCTGCGTGCCTGTGCCGGCCGCTGTGCCGCCGTCCTGCTGCATGCCTGTGCCAGCCGCTGTGCCGCCGTCCTGCTGCGTGCCTGTGCCGGTCGCTGTGCCGCCGGCAGTATCGGTATCCGATGCATTCGTGTCCTGCATATCCGGCATCGTAGTATCACTATAAACATATCCGGTGTCCGGGTCAATCAGCTTTCCGGTTTCTGGGTCAATATAATTGCCGGTTTCCGGATCTTTTTCAAATGTCTTGTAATTTTCGGCTGTTCTGGCAGGCGCGTCCGGCACGCCATCGCCGTTCGTATCAACCGCCGCGATCTTTGTGATGTTAGTTGCTCCCTCTTTGGGCTGCGTCGAATCGCAGACACCGTCATTGTCGGTATCGAACATGTCGGCTACGCCGTCGCCGTCCGTATCGCAGGAATCGGTGATGCCGTCACCATTGGAATCCATCGGTGTGTCCGGCTCTCCGTCATTGTTGGCGTCAACGGCATCCGGCTTTCCATCACCGTTCGTATCAAGATTGTTGATGATCGCCTTTGGTCTGCTCGTAAAATTGTCCGCGCTGTATGCCAGCGTGTTCTCTTCGTTCAGCTCCTTCAGCTCATCTGCCTCTTCATCCGATAACGGCTCGGTCATATAGATATTCAAATACGGAAGCACTTCCGTCAGAACCTTGCGCACTATTCTAGTTGCGTACTTCGCGTCGTCCTGCGGATAATTATTTGCTCTGTCAACAACGACATAAATTGCAATCTGCGGATCGTCCTGCGGCGCGTAACCCATAAAAGAAACAACATACTGGCCGTTGCCTCTGGGGAAAGTTTCGGCTGTACCTGTTTTGCCGCCAATCATGTAGCCGGCAGGACGTGCCGTGTGTCCCGTGCCGTTTTCTCCCGCGACAACGGCAAGCGTCGCTTCCCGGACCTTCGCACTCGTCGTTTCCGAAACAGTCTTCTTTAAAAGCCGGGGCTCGATATTTCGTACCGTAGCTCCGGACGGGCTTGTAATCTTTTTAACGATGTGCGGTTCGTAATAATAGCCGCCGTTGACCAATGATGAGAACGCCGTAATCATCTGGATCATTGTGACGTCAAAGTTCTGGCCGAACGAATTGGTCGCGAGGTCGGAATTTGTCATCTTGTCTCTTTGAATCAGCAGCGTATCCGTTCTTGCCTCATCCGCGAGATCGATGTTCGTACGAAGTCCGAAACCGAAAATCCTCTGAAACTTTGTGAAGTCGTCCATGCCGGTCTGCTGTGCCATCTGCATCAGCGCAACATTGCAGGAGCGTTCGATCGCCTGATCCACAGTAAGAAGTCCGTCGCCGTCCCGATTATGACACTTGATGGTCCAGCCGTCTACTTTCAGGCTTCCGCCGCAGTAATACGTTTCATCTCCGGTCATCTTTCCGGACTCAAGCCCTGCCGCGAGTGTAAACGGCTTGGCGACAGACCCCGGCTCATAAAACGAAGAGATACAGAAATTGGTCCAGAGATAATTCAGGTATCTGGATTTTTCCTCGTCGGTTCCTTTGTCAAGCGCGTCCACATCCGCCTGCGTCAGAATATCGTCTGTCGGATTGTCGTTATCATCCAGTTTCGGAAGCCCGACCAGTTTGGACGTATCATACGGATTCTGCAGAGCAAAACCGGGGTAGGCTGCCATCCCCAGAATCTCGCCATTGTTCACGTTCTGTATAATACAGCCGACATGTCTTGCGCCGTATCCTTCGTGTTCGCCATTCTCATATTGCTTGCCGAATTCGTTCAGATACTTCTCGATAATGGTCTGGATGTTCGCGTCCAATGTCAGCTGCAGGTTGTCGCCGTCAGTGGCATCGATCACCGTTCTCTCCAGCGTGGAGGTATCATTCAGAAAGCCGTAGGAGCGGCCGGGCGTTCCGTTCAGTATGTCGTTATAATACCCTTCAAGGCCGAAACTGCCCTGATTGCTGTTATTGGCAAAACCAAGGACATGCGCCGCGAGCGATCCTCCGGGATAGCTTCTGATATACGCCGGTTCGAAAACAATTCCCTGAATATTGTTCATCTCGGTTTGCTTTGCCAGCGCTTCCTTGAGCTGCGCTTCCAGATTGCTGATCTTGGATTCGTTCTTTTCGTTTTTGGCGGCTGTCAGATCCTTGCGGAGTTTTGTAACCTTCTCACTGGCCTCCTCAATCTCATTCTCGAAAGCCTGCTTGTCCGCATACGGAAGATTCTTCTTCACTATATAGTAACGGCTGTCCGGATGGTCATCCACATACTTCTTGATCTCCGCCTTATCAAGGCCGAGCTTCGTCACTGCGTTCAGTGTTGGATCATAGTAAGAGCTCACTTTCTTGTCATTCAAAGGGCCGTTATTGATCGTATGCGCGTCAATGACGACATTGTAGACAAGCTCGCTCGTCGCGAGGACAGTTCCCTTGGCATCCGTGATTGTGCCGCGTTTGAACGGCAGTTCCCGGCTGTCATAGCGCTGCTGGGAAAGAATCTGTTTCGCGTACTCTTCGCCGTTATTGCCATTGATATAAAAAAGACGGACGATTAACGCAGCAAAAGCCAGCAGTACCAGAAGATAAAGTACCACCAGCTTTGTCTGCATAAACGATCTGAGCGCCTGTGTCTTTCCTGAGGAGGCGCTATTTCTGCGTTTTGTATTGTTTTTGCGAGTCATGAACCGATTTTAATCCGTTTTCCGTTAATTGTCTACTTCCGAAACCTGATGCACATAATCGTCGGTATCATTCTCGTAATCAACAATCTGATCCTTATTGGCATAAGTCATCCCGAGCTGGGTGATTGCCTTGTAACGGATATCTTCGAGCTTCACGCTGTTGTTGATCTCATTGAGCGTCTCTTCATTGTTCTCGCGAAGCTGTGTCAGTTCGCTTTCGAGGGAAGCGACTTTGTTCACCGTGTAAGTCAGCTCATAACGGAGATTGACGTAATGAATCAGAGCGGCGCACATAACGACTGACATTCCGAGCAAAACAACAATGAGCGCGGGATTCATCCTCGCCGCTTTTGCTGTTCTTTTTCTGTTCGCGGTCTTCTGTCTGCGGCCTGTATTGACGCGGGTATCTTCATACGGGTCATAATCATAGTCCCAGGCAGGAGCTTCCGAGCCGTAATAATATATGGAAGCTGCACTTTCGTGATTTCTCCTCGTACGATAGCCTCTGGAGATATCACGCGTTGCATAATCATATTCAGTTCTTCTGTAAGCGCGTCTGTTCCCCATTTTCCTGCCCTCACAAGACCGGTTTACTGTTCCTTGATCTTTTCAAATACCCGCAGCTTCGCGCTGGTCGAACGTTTGTTATCCAGCAGCTCTTCCTGCGACGGTAAAATAGCTTTTCTGGTAATGACTGTCCCTTTCGATTTCCTTCCGCAGACACAGACAGGAAATTCCGGCGGACAAATACACGGATTCTCGTTTCGTTTAAAAGCATTCTTCACGATCCGGTCTTCCAGCGAATGAAAGGTTATAATGCAGAGTCTTCCACCGGGATTCAAGAGTCCTATCATTCCGTCTATGGAATCCCGCAGCACGTCCAGTTCTCTGTTGCAGGCAATCCGGATCGCCTGAAACGTCCGCTTGCAGGGATTTCCGCCCCGTACCTGCATCTTCATCGGGATGCTGGCGCGGATGATCGCGGCGAGCTCTCCTGTCGTCTCCAGAGGCTTCTTCTCTCTGTGTGCGGCAATATTCTTTGCAATCCTCGCCGCAAATTTCTCTTCGCCGTAGTCTCTGATAATCTGTTCGAGTTGCTCTTCCGGCCAGGTATTCAGGATCTCCCTCGCACTGACGGGATTGTCCTGATCCATGCGCATATCAAGCGGTTCATCAGTGTTATAGGAAAAACCGCGTTCGGGATTGTCCAGCTGATAGCTGGAAACGCCAAGATCAAGAAGGATGCCGTCCACACCTTTCATTCCAAGCTGCGAAAGCACCTGCGGCATATTCTCATAATTGCTCCGTACGATCGTAACCCTGTCCCGATACGGTTCCAGGCGTTTCGCCGCCGCGGCAATTGCGTCTTTGTCCTGATCGATTCCTACAAGTTGTCCGCCGCCGGTGAGCCTCTTTGCTATCTCAAAAGAATGACCCGCTCCGCCAAGCGTACCATCCACATAGATCCCGTCCGGTCTGATCTTCAGTTGACTTATGGTTTCCTGCAGTAAAACCGAGGTATGTTTGAATTCCATCGCCACCAACTGTCAGAACTGAATACCGTTCGCGTACAGCCTTGCCGCCGCCTCGCGGATATCCTTCTTCGTAACCTTTCTCATGTGTTCATCGAAGGCTTCCTCGCTCCAGAGTTCCGCTCTGTCGATTCGTCCCGCAAAAACAACATTCTTCGTAATTCCTCCCGCCTCTCGAAGCTGCTGCGGCAGAATGATTCTTCCCTGCGCGTCGACTTCGACTTCGAGCGTATTCATTCCGTACCAGCGAAGGATCTCTTCTGCATCCTCGTTAAACGTGGCAGGAAGGCTGCGCAGCTTCTGCTCGAAATTCTTCCAGTCCTCCATGGTATAAATCAGAAGGCAGTCGCCTGTCCCGATGCCGATCATAAACCGGCTTCCCAGGATTTCTCTGAACTTGGCAGGGACGCTCAGGCGTCCTTTGGCATCCAGATGATGTCTGTAGATGCCGTTAAAATTGCCTTCCATAATACCTTCCGAATCTTTTACGAACCGCGCGTCATCTTCCGGAAAACGGACTTCATCCCACTTTACACCACTTTATAGGTAAAAAATGGGAATTCATCCCCTAAGATAGCTAAATAATAACCCAAGGCACTGATATTTTCAATACCTTGGGTTTCAAAATGCGGATTTATAAGGTTTTTACGCTTCGGGAGACTTCGGGTTGCTGTGGGATGCTGTCCCATCCGCGAGCCGTTTTCTGGTATATATATCCATCAAAACAGAGAAAACAATCATAATTACACTTACAACGATCGATACGGGGATCTTCGTCCCAGTTATATACAGCTGATCCGTCCGGATATATTCGATCCATGCCCTCCCGATTCCGTAGCCGAAGAAATACAGCAATGTGATTTCACCTTCAAACTTCTTATGTCCGGTCCACAGAAGCATCAGAATCAAAAGCCCCAGATTCCATAATCCCTCATATAAAAAGGTAGGATGCACCTGAATATAGTTCGTTCCCTGCGCGATATGAGAAGCTACCGCTTCTGTTATGTCGCGGCTGCGCACCATTGCGACGGGAAGGCGCATCGCCAGCAGACTGTCCGTATATCCGCCAAATACTTCCCGGTTAAAGAAGTTTCCCCACCGGCCGATAATCTGGCCGAGGACCAGTCCGTAAGCCGCGGTGTCGAGAAGCCGGAACGGATTTACCCTTCTGACTTTGCAGTAAACAAAAACAACAATCACGCAGGCAATGATGCCCCCGTAAATTGCGAGTCCGCCGGCGCGCAGATTGAAGATCTGCAGCAGGTTGTCTTTGTAGGCGTCCCAGAAGAAAATTACATAATAGAGTCTGGCGCCGATGATCGCGAAAATGATCAGCCAGATCGAAATGTCCCAGATTATGTTCGGGTCCCAGCCGGTTTTCTTCGCGATGTGTGCCGCCAGAAGTATCCCGGCAAGCATCGCCGCCGCAATACAGATTCCATAAAGCGCGATTGAGAAGCTTCCTATTGTAATGGACTGCGGTACATCTTTTAAATAGATTCCAAGATGTGGAAACGCGATGTCCATTTTTCCCATCATATCAGGCATATATCCTCCTGCGGCCCGTCCCCTTACACGTTAAATCTGAACAGGCAGACATCGCCGTCCTGCACAACATAGTCTTTACCCTGCATTCCGACAAGGCCCTTCTCTCTGGCCGCCGCAAGAGAACCTTCCTTTAGCAGAACTTCCCAGTTCACAACCTCTGCTTTAATGAAGCCGCGCTCCATATCCGAGTGGACCTTTCCTGCTGCCTGCGGTGCCTTGGTTCCGATCTTTATTGTCCATGCTCTTGTCTCGTCTTCTCCGGCTGTCAGGAAACTCATAAGACCAAGTGTGCGGTATGATGCCTTAATCAGCTTGTCGAGCCCGGATTCTTTAATGCCGAGGTCATCCAGAAACGCCTGCTTCTCATCATCTTCAAGCTCGGAAATTTCCGCCTCCATCTCCGCGCACAGGACAAACGCTTCACTCCCGTTTTCCTTCGCGTATGCTTTCACCTTCTGTACGCCTTCATTGGAAGCACCGTCATCCGGGATATCATCCGCAGATACGTTACAGGCATAGATCACCGGTTTCCAGGTAAGAAGCTGATAGCCGTTCATGAGCTTTCTTTCATCTTCATCGTCGATTTCCATCGAAGACGCCGGCTTGTTCTGTTCAAGAACAGCCTTTACCCGCTGCAGAAGTTCCAGCTCTTTCGCAGCCTCTTTGTCCATGCGCGCTGTTTTGGCGACTTTGGAAATTCTGCGTTCCAGGACATCCAGATCTGCGAAAATCAGCTCCAGATTGATTGTCTCAATATCGCGCATCGGATCGATCGTTCCGTCTACGTGTGTAATATTGGCGTCTTCAAAACAGCGCACGACATGCACAATCGCATCGCACTCGCGGATATTTGCAAGGAACTGGTTGCCGAGGCCTTCACCCTTTGAAGCACCCTTCACGAGGCCGGCGATATCCACGAATTCGATGACGGCCGGAGTAATCTTCTTCGAATGATACATTTCTCCGAGCTTTTTGATCCGCTCATCCGGGACCGCGACGACGCCGACATTGGGATCAATCGTACAGAATGGATAGTTCGCTACGTCTGCGCCTGCCTTTGTAAGTGAATTGAATAATGTGCTCTTTCCGACGTTTGGAAGGCCAACAATACCTAATTTCATTTTTATCTATATCCTCCGTTTTTCCTTGATTTTACGGGCTTTTTCGCAATGCGGATTCTGCAGGTAAGCCACGCATCTACAGTCATATAGGTGCTGTTATCCAGGTTACTATGCCGGTCACCATAAGACGCTTCCGAAAGCCACCGTCTTACCACCTGAAGGCTTTTTGATCTTTTGGATCTGCGAATCCCGGATCTGTCGACAAACCGTCCCACATACAGTCCGTTTGACTGCTGAACGATTCCTTCCCCGATCTCCTTTCCTTTTAAATCCTTTCCCATACAAGGCTCCTTTCAGTACACATAAAAGAAGCCTCCCGACTAGCAGTCTTTATTATACGCTGTCGGGCGGCAGATTGTTGTATAAATATTCTGGTCTCTTCCTTCTCGTGTCAGATTTCCGCATTGTCCGATATGAACTTTTCAAACTCTTTCCGCTTCACGAGTTTTTTCTTGCCGACATACAAAACAAACGGGCAGCGGGGATCCCGCAGAAGGCTTTCCAGTTTATTGATGCCGATATTCGAATATTCCGCGGCTTCCGTTACCGTTAAAGTCACCTTATCCTTAATTAAAATCATCTCATCCACGATCTTGTTCCTGCCGGACTGCTTAACTCCGGTCAGTTCGCCGCTTTTGCGCTCCCTCAGATCCGCTTCCGCAATCGCAAAGCCGTCGTCCGTCTTGCACATAACCTGGATTCTGTTATTCGGTTTGTCGGAGACCAGAACACAGTACGCCTGTTTGTCTCCCCGTCCGACACGCCCCCGCAGCTGTTGGTATAGGTCACGAAAAACGGGACATGATCCAGGCCTTCCGCGCTGACTGTGCAGAGCTTCCGGTTATTCATCTCCTTAGCGCTTACCTTTTTCACGTATCCGATGACCGTAATTTTCTCTCCCTCTTCCGGAAGATACGTCCGGCTTACGATTCTCTTTTCTACTATTCCCGCAGCATTCGCTGCTTTTGCATGTTTTATCTTTCCAGATCATCCTCAATACCGTTATGATTTCTCTCTTCCATAATCGGATCCTCTCCTACCGTTTCTATTTCATCCCATCCTTCGCCTTTGTCCGGAGCGCTTACATGCAGTCTTACGGCCATTTCTTCCATTACATTCTCCGGCACATTCTGCTGCATTTTTTCAGGATCAGCATATAATACAACTAATTTCCGGTGTCCCTCCGCTGTCCCATATGCCTGCAAAACGGATTCCCTCTGCTTCTTATCCAAATTGCTGGCAGAGTATATTACAGTCTGTCCATTCAGCGATGCCTGTTTGATCCTCGCATATACGGCCGCGAACACGAGGTTATCATTTGCCGGAAGCCCTTTCTGTGCCCGCTCATTTCTAATATCATTCGGGTTGATAAACACAACTTCATTTAGATGACTTTTGTCATCCTTTTGAAGAGAACGCAGGATACTGTTCTTGTCTACGAACCAAAGGCTTGACTGGTCAGCGTGTTCTGCCGGGTACAAGTCTATAGCGTTAACCTGTGTATATCCTTCATTCTGCATTTTCTGTAATATTCCGCTGACATAGGTACGTTTCCCTGATCCGGGAATTCCGGCGACCATAATAAATTGCTGCGGGAGATGTTTAGAATCAGGCGCAGCTCCCTGAACTTTTAGATAAGTCTCGTTCTTTTCTTTTTGCTTTTCCCGGTACAGTGAAACTTTGATGCCATGCTGCATATTGTCAATGAAGCTGATTTTATCTTCATATCCATGTGCAATAATTTCTACTTTGTTTTCCGGAATGCCCGCCTTAGCGTAAAATTCCTTAATCAGGTCTGTGGACGGGAGCATGTCGAGTTTCAAAATATGCGGATTCTTTACATTGGTCAGCATTTTATCTTCTGTTTTATAAAAGCCCGTTATTTTCCGCTGCAGCAGTTCTGCCCGTGTATAAGGCCGCAGTCTTTCATCAGCATAGAACATGCTGTTTCCGGAATCAAAAATTGGAGCCGGGCCTGTCACCCGCATGGAATTTGTATCCCGCAGCAGACCAAAATTCAGGAGATGCTCATCCGTGTTACTGATCAGAAAATCCGTCAGGGTTTGATAATCCATAAACTCCTGCATTGCGGCTTTGTCCGCTCCATGCTCTGCAGCTATCTCTACATAGATACTATACAAATTCTGGCTGTTTTTAATGTGCCGGCTTTCAATGACTTCGTACGCCGGGACAAATTCCGTCCTTTCGTTTGTAAACGCGTCACACCTGCACTCAATTCCTCCGTCTTCCATTCGGCTTGCGGTATAGCGTACAAACGGGACATTGTTACCCTGCATTGTATGAATTCTGGAAGCGAGTACTTCGTTTAATCCCTGCTGACCGAAATACTTATAACTCTCCTTCACGAGAACCGGGATCTCTCCTGTCAGGTCCCAGTACTTTGTCATTTGTCCGCCCAGCGAAGCGTTAGGGTTGTAGGAAGTAGCATTATGGTACGGGACGATTCCCTGTCCGTGAGATGCAATCCGGCGGATATTAACATGCTCGTACGTTAGCTTCGATCCTTCCGGGCACAGCCAATAAGTATCCGTTACGCTGACAGCCAGATTTTTCGCAAGATATTCTGCCGTTGTTAATACACCTGCTTCACGCAGCGTCTGCTGCATCATATCACGGGATGCCGGCACAGCCCGCATTTCCCACCATTTTTTGAATTTTTGCTGATCGCAGCCGCCTAAGAAAGGAGTGTATTTGGAATCTAATGTTTTATACGACATCATATTTCCGGTAACATCATCGAGCGCGACAACGGCACACGGATGGTCTTTGTGCATCAATGTATAGAGCCGCATAATGTTTCAGCCTCTTTTGTTGTTTATAGATATCAATATAACATTCCGCGATTTTCTGATACGCGTGGAAAAGCCTCGCCTGTGTCATCTGATTGTCCCTGGCAAGTATAATATCCTTCCCGTTTTCCCGGATCACGAGCGACAGGCTATCGTCAATCATTTTCCAGATATACGGAACGCCTCTGTATTTTCCGGAAACATTCCTCATCAGCTGCGTCTGATTTGCGATTTCCTCTGGTTTACAGCCTACACATGCAGCAATTCTGGCAACGGTATCATACTGGCAATCGTTAATATTTAAAGTTCCTGTACAGAGCCGGTAGTGTCAACTCTGACCTACCTCTTTTACTAAAAACCAAGCAAATACATCGGTTGGAGGCTCCTGAAATATAAAAAGAGCATTACCTCCCTTTTTTG
>ONHF01000021.1 GCA_900317555.1 uncultured Lachnospiraceae bacterium
CGTTCATCAGAAGACGAAGAGCATGTCACTGCTGTGATTATAGCATAGATGCATCCTATCGGTGAAGAAAATAAGAGCGAGCCGGGCCGAATAAATCAGTCCACGCGGCGGAGCCTACGGAGAGCCAAAGTGAGCACCGCGCGGACAAGTTTTCCCATCCCCGGCCGCCCCGGCTCGATGTACTCGATGTATAATAAATCATCGCGACTGGCGATCGCAGTGAAGAGGAGTTTGAAGCAGCATGAGCTATTCTTTTTATACAGGCGCCTCCGGTGCCGGAAAAAGCAGTGAACTTCATAAAAAAGTCATCGAATATACAAGCGGTTCCTTAGGCCGCTATGCCATGTACATTGTGCCGGAGCAGTATACGATGCAGACGCAGAAGGAGCTTGTCCTGGCATCACCAAATCATGGGATCATGAACGTCGATGTTTTGTCCTTTGGAAGGCTGGCACACCGAATCTTCGCGGAAGTCGGAACCGACGACAGAACGCCGCTGGATGATGTAGGAAAAAGTCTGATTCTGCGTAAAGCGGCAGCAGGCTGTTCGAGGGACCTTTCTGTTTTGAAGGGACAGATAGACAAGCTGGGTATGATCAGCGAGATCAAGTCGGTGATTTCCGAGTTCATGCAGTATGGGATCGGGGTGACCGACGTCGACGACCTCATTCGGTATGCCAGAGAGCACGGGCAGGGCGCGCTGGCCGCAAGACTTCAGGATATCCGGCTTCTGTATCAGGCTTTTCTTGCCTATGAGAAAGAGCGTTTTATTACGAATGAGGAGACGATGGACCGGCTTGCACAGGCGATACCGCAGTCCCGCCTGATTCCGCCAAGCATTCTGATTTTCGACGGATTTACGGGGTTTACGCCGGTGCAGTACAGGGTGCTGTCTGCTTTGATGCAGCGGGCAAAAAAGGTGATCTTCAGTCTGACGATCGGTGAGGACGGAGGACCTTCCGCGGCCGAATGTGAGAATCCGCATGTTCTGCTGGACGAACAGGATCTCTTTTACCTTCCGCGCAAAACAATCCGTGACATCACAATGCTTGCCGAAAAGGCGGGTGTGCCCCATGACAAGGATGTGACGTTCGGCGAGGGTACGCCCGGCCGCTTTTCCGGCAGCGCGGCATTCGCACATCTGGAGAAGTCACTGTTCCGCTTCCCGTTAAAGCCCTATGAACCGGAGGAAGACAACCGCAGAGCGGCTGCCGGAGCCGCTCTGTCCGGCAGCGCCTGCCCCGCAGGCACCGCAGCCGGACAGAGCCCTGCAGGTTCTCGCGCAGGAACTTTTCCTGTCGAAATCATGCAGGCTGACTCTGTATCAGAAGAAGTCCGTCAGGTCTGCATCCGAATCCGGGAGCTGGTGCGTTCGGAAGGGTATGCTTTCCGCGACTTCGGCATCGTGGCGGGAGATCTTGCCACCTATGCCGACGAGCTCGAGCTGCAGGCAGCACGCTATGACATTCCGCTTTATGTCGACCGGACGAGGGCTGTGATCCAGAATCCCCTGACGGAAGCCGTGCGGAGCGTTCTTCTTGTGATCTCGGAGAGTTTTGCGTACAGTGCTGTTTTCCGGTATCTGCGGAGCGGCCTGTCGAATCTTCTTCCCGAAGAGACAGACCGGCTGGAAAATTACTGCCTTGCGCGCGGCATCCGTTCCAAGGGGAAATGGATGGAGCCGTTTGAAGGTGATTTCGAAATACTCCGCCGGAAGTTTCTTTATGAACTGGAGCCTTTGATCAGCGCGGACAAAAGCGCGGCCGCAAGGACAGGGGCTCTGTATGAATTTCTGCTGCGAATCCATGCGGCAGAGAAGATGCAGGCACTTGCCTCCAAATTCGAAAAAGAAGGTGACCCGGTTCGCGAAAAGGAATATGATCAGATTTACCGCGCGCTGATCGCGCTCCTGGATCAGATGTACGAACTATTAGGTGATGAACCGGTTTCCGCTGCGGATTACACGGAACTGGTGGATGCCGGACTGCAGGAGATTAAGCTTGGTACTTTGCCGCAGAAAGCGGACCGCGTCCTCGCAGGTGATATCGAGAGGACCAGACTTTCTGAGGTGAAGGTGTTGTTTTTCATCGGGGCAAACGACGGAAGCATCCCGCGCGCGACATCTAAAGGCGGCCTCATTTCCGATCTGGACCGTGAATTCCTGCAGGAGTCGGGACTCGAGCTTGCGCCGACGCCGCGGCAGCAGATGTACATTCAGCGTTATTATCTGTATCTGAATCTGACAAAACAAACCGCGCGTCTCATTGTCTCTTTCGCCGCCGCGGCACCGGACGGGTCGGCACTTCGCCCTTCCTACCTCATCGATCTTCTGCGCCGCATGTTTCCTGCGGTGAAGGTCCGGACACCGCAGCTTCGCCCGATGGAGCAGCAGCTCGTGTCCGACAAAGATTCCGTGCATTTTCTTGCCGCGGGACTCAGAGAGTTTGCGGACGGACTATATGACAGAAAGCCGGAAGAGAAAGACCGCTTTCTTACCGTTTACGGCCTTTGCTGCGGCGCGGGAAGGCCGCAGGCGGCTGCGGTAAGGAGGCTTTCCGAAACGGCTTTTGCGCGCTACACGCCGATGCGGCTTTCAGCGGAAACCGCGGCGCTTGTTTACGGCGATATCATCCGGGGCTCCGTTACAAGACTGGAGACCGCGGCGCAGTGCTACCTGAAACAGTATCTGCAATACGGACTGCGGCTGAAAAGACGCGGCAATTATACTTTCGAGCCCGCGGATTCCGGCACTATTCTGCATGGCAGCATTGAGAGCTTCGGCCGGAAGCTGCGGGAGCATCACCTCTCCTGGAAGGAATTTTCGAAAGAAGAGGGAAGAACACTCATTAGGGAAGCGCTTTCCGAGACGGCAGACCAGTATAATCACGGTCTTGTATATGCGTCCGCGCGAGATGCGTACAGGCTGGGAAGGATGGAGAAAATACTCGAACGCACGATTGAGACGCTGCAGTATCAGCTGCAGCAAGGGGAGTTTGTGCCGGCGTATTTTGAGGTCGATTTTGGCTACGGAAGCGCCATGAACTTCAGGCTTTCCGACGGACGCAGCCTTTCTCTGACAGGGCGCATCGACCGCGTTGACCTTTGCGGAGACGAGGGAAACCTGTATATCAAGATCATTGATTACAAGTCGGGAAATCCGGACCTGAATAAAGATAAGATGGCCGCGGGCCTGCAGCTGCAGCTTCTGCTGTACATGGATGCCGAAAAGGAACTGCTGGAGAAGCTGCACCCGGGCAGAAATGTGATTCCTGCGGCGCTTCTGTACTATCATTTCGGCGATCCTCTGATCCGGAGCGAAACCCTTTTGCCGGATGATCCGTGCGTTGACGAAAATACGGCAGAGCAGCTGCGGGAAGCGCACATTCACGCGATACGAAAGAGCCTGTGCCCGAAAGGCATGGTGAATGCCGATCCGTCAGTCATTCACCTGCTGGACCGTTCGGAAGAAGCGGACAGCGCGGTCATTCCGGTCCGGCTGACGAAAAAGGCACCGCAGCAGGTTGCCAGAACATCGGCAGCCAGAACTTTCGACGAAGCGGAGTTTAATGCAATGACAGAAGCGATGAAGCGAAGGATCCTGGAGCTTGCTCTGCAGATCATGGAAGGAAACATTCAGGCGGATCCGGTGGCGCTCGAAGGCGGAAGAAGCGCCTGCACGTTCTGTGATTATCAGGATGTGTGCGGCTTTGACAGGAAACTGCCGGGCTGTCGTTACTATCAGGTTTTTGAAAAGATCCCGAAAGAGGACAGGGAGCAGTAATCGGATATGGGATTTCATTTTACAGAAAATCAGACAAAGGTGCTGAATGCCAGAAATCATAATATTCTGGTCTCGGCGGCGGCGGGCAGCGGCAAAACAGCCGTCCTTGTCGAACGCATCATCCGGATGATCAGCGAGGGAGAAAAGCCGCTCGATATCGACCGGCTTCTTGTCGTGACGTTCACGCGGGCAGCCGCGGCGGAAATGCGCGGGAGAATTGGCAGAGCTATTTCGGACCGCCTTGAAAAAGAACCGGACAACCGGCACCTGCAGCGTCAGGAAACGCTTCTGCACCACGCGCAGATCACGACGATTGACAGCTTCTGCAGTTTTCTTCTGCGCAACAATTTCAGTGACATCGGCCTGGACCCCGGCTGCAGGCAGATGGATGACACCGAAGAAAAACTGCTGCGCAGCGATACGCTGGACAAGTTTGTCGAGCTGCAGCACGAAAAGAATGATCCGGCATTTCTTGCGGCGGCGGACTACTTTTCGGCGGAGGGAGACGGAAAGCTGGAAGAGCTGATCGGCCGGCTTTATTCGGCTTCCAATTCGCATCCTTCGCAGAAAGACTGGCTGCTTGCGCACCGGGAAGATTACAGCGTGCAGGGGGAGGAAGATCTGCTGCATCAGGCGTGGTTCCGGAGTCTTCTTCTGGACGCGCTGGATACGATCGAAGATACGAAAGAAATCTATCGTGCGATCGCCTCCATCTGCGCGCAGCCTGACGGGCCATATCCGTACGCGGATATTCTGGAACCGGATCAGGAAGCGGTTTTTGCCCCGTTCGGCATAACCGATCCGGAAAAGGGGTTGCAACAGGCACGCGGGATTTTGCTTGATGAGAGCGCGGATACAGATGCGCTGCGGGATGTTTTTCAGAAATTTGCGGCCAGCTGCGCGGCTCCCTCATCCTTCGCAAAACTTCCTTCGATCACAAAGAAAATGACGACCGTCAGCGACGAGAAGAAAAAGCTTGCCGGCGACCTTCGGAAATCGGTGAAAGAGCAGCTGCAGAAATACAATACGGAGATTTTCACAGCAGACCTGCGGACGCTCGTTTCACGGATGAACAGGGCAGATGCCGCGCTGCGGGCTCTCGTCGATACGACAATTTCTTTTATCGATATGTACGCGCAGGTCAAAAAAGACCGCGGCCTTATTGATTTTTCCGATCTTGAGCGTTTTGCACTGCTGGTACTTCTGGAACGCAGGGAGAATGCGGACGGAACGGTCAGCTATGTGCCAAGGAGCGGCGCGAAGGCGTATGAGAAGTATTTTGACGAGGTACTGATCGACGAATATCAGGACAGCAACGAGGTACAGGAGCTTCTCTTATCGACGATTGCGGGTGAGTCGGATGGGCGTTTCGCGCGGTTTATGGTCGGCGATGTCAAACAGAGCATCTACCGTTTCCGGAATGCCCGCCCGGAGATCTTTGTCCGGAAGTTTGACACCTACAAGCCGGATGATCCGCAGTGTGAACGAATCGACCTTGATCAGAATTTCCGGAGCCGTCCCGAAGTGCTGGACGCAGTCAATGCTGTTTTCCGGAAGATCATGCGGAGGGAAATCGGCGGCGTCGATTATGATGCGGCCGCCGAACTGAAAGCCGGAGCTGTCTATCCGCCGCTGCCGGAAGGGATGACGGATACAGCGGAACTGCTGCTGGTTGCCGGTATGCCGGATGAGGATACAGAAGAAGACGCCGGAAAAGACACCGGGAAAACCTCCCCGGACGCCGCGGAATCTGCCGGAGAGACCTCCGCGGATGAGAATGATGTGGCTTCGCTTTCCAGCCATAAGAAAGAGGCGCTTGCCGTGGCGCAGCGCATCCGCAGGATGGCAGGCTATGAGCTCGTGACCGACAAAGAGACGGGGCAGCTCCGTCCGGTGCGATACAGCGACATTGTGATTCTGCTGCGTTCGGGCGGAAGCTGGTATGACGCGTTCCGCGAGATTTTCGAGCTGCAGGGAATTCCCCTGTATGTGGACAATAAGACCGGATACTTCGCAGCCGAGGAAATCCGGGAAGTTCTGCAGCTGCTGCGGGTCATCGACAATCCCAGGCAGGATATTGCGCTTTATGGAACGCTGCGGGGATATTTTGGCGGCTTTTCGGAAGATGAAATCGGCAGAATCCGTGCCTCCTTCAAGCCCGGCGAAGGCAGCGGGACCGGTGCCGCGGACAAGGGGCAGAGCGGAGAGGATACTTTTACTTTCGAGGGAGAGAATCAGTTTCTGCTGGACGCGGTGATTTCGTATGCAGGTGAAAACACCGAAGCCGGCAGAAAATGCGCCGCATTTCTTTGCTTTCTGGATGCGTGGCGGGAACGCGCGCGAACCATGCCGATTCATACGCTACTGGAGCAGTTGATTACGCAGACCGGGTATGACGACTATGTCACGGCGCTTCCGGCAGGCGGACAGCGCAGGGCAAATCTGCAGGCGCTCATCGTGCGCGCGCAGGACTTCGAAAAGACGGCGTTCACCGGACTTTTCAATTTCATCCGTTATATTGATCAGATGCGGGAGAGAAAAGTTGATTACGGAGAGGCGAATGTCCTGGATGAAAACGCGGATGTCGTCCGCATCATGACCATCCATAAGAGTAAAGGACTGGAGTTCCCGGTTTGTTTTGTCTGCGGGACGGCAGGAAGACTGGCGTTTAAAGGCAAAGACTCGCAGGGCTCCGTGATCATTGACAGCGATCTGGGTTTTGGGATTGACTATATCGACACGGTCTACCGGAGTGAGCTTGTAACGCTCCGGGGCCTTGCCGTGCGGGACAAGATAGAGCGCGACAGCCTCGGAGAAGAATTGCGCGTTCTGTATGTCGCGCTCACACGCGCGAAGGAGAAACTGATTATCACCGGCTATGTGCGGCGGCACAGCGCGAGGGAGAAACAGCTGCAGAAAGCTGCGGCAGGCATTGCGCCCGGCGCCGGGCCTCTGCCGGTTCCCGTCATCCGAGGCGCCAGCAGTTATCTCGACCTGATCCAGCTGGCCTTCACTGCGATGACGCCGGCGCAGCAGCGGGATTTTCGGGTCGAAAAGCAGGATATCACAGATCTTGATCTGCGCGAAGTCGAAGAGAAGCTGACGCTTGGCGTCCGGAAAGAAACGCTCCGTGCGGCGCGGGAAGGCGGCATTGCGAAGCTGCCGATCCCGGCGCTTGCGATGGAGCTGGACGAGCGTTTTTCTTTCCGCTATCCGCATGAAAATTTAAGCAGTCTGTTCACCAAAACAACGGTCACCGAGCTTAAACGCGTTTCGGAGGAAGAAAATGCCGTTGGTACGGAGGAAGGAGCGACTTCCCTTGACGGTGCGGTGCAGCTGTATCCGGAGAAGGACCCGGATGTTCCGGTACCGCGGTTTGCAGCAGAGAGCGTGACAGCTGCCGGAACGGCAGCTTCCGCAGCAACAGACGGTCAGTACGCTGGTGCCGTCGATACCGCCACATCGGCTTCCGGAACACCGCCCGCCGCCGGGGCAGGCGGACAGCTGAAAGGCGCGCGCCGCGGCACCGCGATTCACCGCGCCTTAGAGCTCATCGATTTCAAACGCTGGCCGGTGCCGTCGCAGGTTACGGACGACGAAATCATTGCCTTTGTCAGAGAAAAAATTGACCGGAAGGAGATGCCGGCGGAGTACGGTGATGTTTTGTCGCCGCAGGTGCTCCGCCCGTTCCTGCATTCGGAGGCAGCCGCGCGGATGGCAGCCGCGGACGCACGGGGAGAACTTCGAAGAGAGCAGCCGTTTGTCATCGGTGTTCCGGCATCGAGACTGGGGAGTGATTTTCCGGAATCGGAAACGATCCTGATCCAGGGAATTATCGACGCGTTCTTTCTTGAAGAAGGAACGGACGGAAAGAAAATCATTCTGCTCGATTACAAGACAGATTATGTCCGGGAGCCGGAGGAGCTGATCAGCAGATACAGGGTTCAGCTGGATTACTATAAAGAAGCGCTGGAGCGCACGAGCGGACTTCCGGTGGCGCAGAAGCTGATCTATTCCTTCCGGCTGCAGAAATTAATTGAAGTATAATCAAATTCATCCGGCCAGGCGATGTGAAGCGGGTTTGTAAAGTGAAATTTACAAACCCGCTTTTCATGTAATGTCCCGGCTGCACTTGCACACCCGGGACAGCCGGCCTGCCTGTGCATTTCCGGCCAGACATCTCGTGTATTTCCAAAAAATGTTATCAGAGCAGTCCTGCGACGAACTTTTCCACCTCACCCATATCTGCTGTCGGCTCGAAACGTCTGACAACATTTCCCTGCCTGTCAACAACAAATTTCGTGAAGTTCCATTTAATGTTCGAATTATTCTTGAAATCCGGATCGATCTTCTTAAGAAGCGTGTTCATAGTGGCGCAGGTTGCCTTCGCCTTGATCCCTTTCGCATCTTTTTCAAATCCCTCGAATCCTTTCTGACTCTTGAGGAAAGTATAAAGCGGCTCTTCCTTCTCGCCTGCAGCTTCGTTATTGTTGACAAAGGTTTTGTGCATCTGCGGAAACTGCGTCTTGTATTTCAGCTGGCAGAATTCATGGATTTCCTCATCTGTGCCGGGAGTCTGACCCGCAAACTGATTGCAGGGAATATCCAGAATTTCAAGTCCCTGATCATGATACTTCTCATACATTTCTTCCATAGGAGCGTAGTGTGGTGTGAATCCGCAGCCGGTTGCCGTGTTCACGACAAGAACAACCTTACCCTGATAGCTGCTCATGGGAACTTCGTTTCCCTTGGAATCTTTTACGGAATAATCATAAAAACCTGCCATATCGTGCCTCCGATCTGTATTGGTGGTAATAACCTGTTCCTTTGCTGTCTTAAATATATTGCATACAATTAAATTTGTCAACATGAAATTCCGGATACAGGGAATTTAACCGTGCCTCCGGAGACCGCAGCGCCTGCTCCATGCAATAACGCGGCGGGGAACGTCCCGCCTTGTCTGACGCAGTGCAACAAAGCTATAATGTGCTTCAGGAGGTCTCATACCATGATTTTTTACTTTTCTTCTACAGGAAATTCCAAATACGCTGCCGAAAAGATCGCCGAAATGAACGGTGACAGACTTGTTTCCATAGGGAAGGCCATGAAAAGCAATGAACTGCACTATAAAATCGGAGAACACGAGGACATCGGTTTTGTCACGCCGGTATACTACTGGGGAATACCGGACATTGTCTATGAATTTCTGAATCATGTCCGGCTGGACGGGCATGGCACCGACCGGTACATCTACCATGTGGTTACATTCGGCAGCGTCACGGGTGGTGCGAACGCAATGCTGATGAATGCTCTCCGCAAGAACTTCGGTCTGATGCTGTCTGCGACTTTCGCGATCCGCATGGTGGATAATTACACTCCGCTGTATGACTGTTCCAATCAGAAAAAGAATGCAGAGGTTCTTGCGGCAGCGGAGCCTGCGATCCGGGAAGCAGCCGAGAAAATCAAAGCAAGAGAGCCGGGAGAACATAATTTTGACAGGGGTGCATGGGCACTCCTCTGGCCCGCGGCACAGCTTCTGTATGAGCATGAGCGCAGGACAAGGAAATTCTCCGTGACAGACGAGTGCATTTCCTGCGGACTCTGTGAGCGGCAGTGCCCTCTGAACGCAATACGTATGGAAAACGGAAAACCTGTCTGGGTGAAGGACAAATGTACGCTGTGCCTTGGCTGCCTGCACCGCTGTCCCAAAGCTGCTATCCATTACGGAACCAGCGAAAAAACAGTGTTGCACGGCCGGTACCTGAATCCGAATACAAAGCCGGATATACTCTGAGCGCGGCTGTTTGCGGCGCAGCCGGCCATGACCCGTGCCGCAAACCCGACCGGCCAATCCGCCAATAGAGCAAAATATGCATTTGCAAACGCATAAAATACGATAAATTGCATAATGTATTCAAACTGACAACATTTAATGCATATAAAACGAATATTTAGTCAGATTTCCACTTGCATTCCCGCGTTAAAGTGCATATTATTAGGAGCATAACAACGGAAGAACGATCCTTACCGAAGGCACCCGCAGGAAATAATGGGGAGCGCCGCTGAAGGATCCGGATTGGAGGATATTATGAAGAAGGTATTGGCAGTATTACTTGCAGGCAGCATGGCGGCCGCACTCGCGGCATGCGGATCAACAAAGAGTACGGATTCGGCAGCGCAGTCAAGCGCAGCGAATACGATCGCCACCGAAGCGGCAGGCGCATCCACGGAAGCGGACGGCGCGGCGACCGAGGCTGCTGCGGCGGCAACCGAGGCAGCGGCGCAGACGGATCTTTCCGGTTCGAAGTATCTTTCCGACGGCGTCATGACCGTAGCGCTGAACTCGACGTTCCCTCCGTTTGAGTACCTCGGTGACGGATCGGATGACTTCTCCGCGATTACGTCGAACCCGACGCAGGCGACCGGTTTTGATGTAGCGCTTGTCAATGAAATCGGCACGCGTCTTGGCGTGAAGGTGGAAATCGAAGACATGGACTTTGACGGCATCATTGCCGCAATCGGCACGAAGGCAGATGTTGCGGCGACCGGCATGACCATCAATGACGAGCGTAAGAAATCCGTAAACTTTTCTGATCCCTATTATGATGCAACGCAGGCGGTTCTTTTAACAAAGGATTCTTCCATCGCTACAGAAGATGATCTGAAGAAGGCTTCTTCCATCGGTGTGCAGCAGGGAACTACCGGCGAGAACATCGCGCGCGGAATCAACGATGCCGCTACCGTTTCTGTGAAGAGCTTTAACCAGGCTGTCGCGGATCTGATGAACGGCAAGAACGACGCGGTGATCGTCGACCAGTCTACCGGAGAGGCTTTCCTTTCCCAGAATCCGGACAAGCTCAAACTCCTGCCCGGCTCGCAGTTCAAGTTCGATACCGAGCAGTATGGTATTGCGATGCCCAAGGATGATGAAGTGATGCTTGGAGCCATTAACGGAGCGCTGGAAGCGATGAAGGCGGACGGAACCTATGATTCTCTCGTTGAGAAGTACATCAATAATTACGAAGCACAGTAAGTTCTGAACAGTTCTGTTCGGACAGGATCTACCGGGGCTGCCGCTTCCGTGACCATGGATCATGGCCGCGAAGCGCGACAGCCCCGTTGTGATGCATACCGGCGCAATCAGGCGTTTTCATTCGGGCCGCTGCGTCGTATAATGCAGTCATAAGTGTAACCGCGGATCAACCGCAGAAGAGGAGAGCGCGATGTCGCTATCAGAGCAGTTTTACTCGGCTTTTATTAAAAACAACAGATGGCAGCTTTACCTGCAGGGCCTTGGCAAGACGATCGAAGTCACGTTTTTCGCCGCAATGCTGGGCCTTGTTCTCGGTACAGTCGCGTGCCTGCTGAACATGCAGAGAAGCAGGAACGGGAAGCGTACCGTGCTCTCGGGAATTGCGTATGTCTATATTGATGTGATTCGCGGGACGCCTACTATGATCCAGCTGCTCATCATGTGGAACGTCATCATGGCTGCCAGCAAGAACAAGATTCTGGTCGCCAGTCTGGCCTTCGGCATCAACTCCGGCGCCTATGTCGCCGAGATTATCAGAGGCGGTATCCAGTCCGTGGATCCCGGACAGATGGAAGCCGGACGTTCCCTCGGCCTTACGAGAATCATGACGATGAAGAGCATCATTCTGCCGCAGGCATTCAAGAACTGTTTTCCGTCACTGTTAAACGAGTTTATCACTCTGTTAAAGGAAACCTCCATTGCCGGCGCGGTCGGGCTGGCAGAGCTGACCCACGCGTCCGATCAGATTTCCAGCGCGACGTTCTCGTACCTGATGCCGCTGCTTGGAGCCGCTCTGATGTATTTCGCGGTTGTCAAGTTCCTGTCCCTGGTTTTCGGCAAGGTAGAGAAAAAACTACGCGAGAGTGACAACCGTTAACAGAAAACTGCCCGTTTAATTTATGGAGGATAGGAAATCATGAGTGATACAGCAATGATCCGCGTCAAGGATCTGCACAAGGATTTCGGGCAGAATCATGTTTTGCGCGGAATCAATTATGAAATACAGAAAGGGCAGAAGATTGTACTGGTCGGACCTTCCGGCTGCGGCAAGAGTACCTTCCTGCGCTGCCTCGATCTGCTGGAAACGCCGACATCGGGCGAGGTATGGCTTGATGATATCAAGGTCAACGACCCGAAGACTGACATCAACAAAGTCCGTCAGCGTATGGGCATGGTTTTCCAGCACTTCAACCTGTTCCAGAACCTGAAAATCATTGACAATCTGACACTGGCGCCTGTAAAGCTTGGCTTGATGAATAAAGAAGAGGCCGGTGAAAAGGCACTGGAGCTGCTCCGGCGTGTCAATCTTGCCGACAAAGCGGATGCCTATCCGCACTCTCTTTCGGGCGGCCAGCAGCAGCGGATCGCAATCGTGCGTTCGCTTGCGATGAATCCCGAGGTTATGCTCTTTGATGAGCCGACTTCCGCCCTCGATCCGGAGATGGTCGGAGAGGTGCTGCAGGTTATGAAGGAGCTTGCGGAAGAAGGCATGACGATGGTCGTTGTCACGCATGAGATGGCATTCGCGCGTCAGGTGGCGAGTAAGGTCATCTTCATTGACGGCGGTCTGATTCAGGAGGAAAATACGCCGGAAGAATTCTTCGAACATCCGAAGAACCAGAGACTGCAGGATTTCCTGTCCAAGGTTCTGGCGTAGTGAATAGAATGTATTCCGGCGAAGGCACCCGCCCGGGCGGGCTTGTTTTCCGCCGGATATTTCTGTATAAAGAGGAAAACATATGTCGTGGGAAAATCTTGTACGTAAAGTGGAGCCTTACACCGCGGGAGAGCAGCCGAAGGACCGGACGGTCATCAAGCTGAATACAAACGAGTGCCCGTATCCGCCCGCACCTGCCGTCAAAACAGCACTGGATATTCTCCGGAACGAAACGCCGGATCTGCGTCTGTATCCGGATATGGACGCGTCGATGCTTGTGGAATCCATCGCGGCCTGCTATCATGTGAATCCGGAACAGGTTTTTACAGGCGTGGGCTCGGATGATGTCCTTTCCATGAGCTTTCTGACGTTCTTTACAAACGGGCGGAAGATTCTGTTCCCGGATGTCACCTATTCTTTTTATGACGTATGGGCGGATCTGTACAGGATTCCGTATGCGCTGGTTCCGCTGCGGGAAGATTTCACGATTGATCCGGAAAATTATATTCCGGGAAGCACGGCTTATGCAGGAGATGCACCCTGTACCGCAAATGGCGGGTATTTACTGGAGAAAGGCTGCGGCGGAATTGTTTTTCCGAATCCGAATGCGCCGACCGGCGTAGAGCTGCCGCTCGATGCAATCGAGCGGATTGTCAGCGCAAACAGGGACTGCGTCGTCATTGTCGATGAAGCATACATCGATTTCGGAGCTGCAAGTGCGCAGGCTTTGATTGACCGGTACGACAACCTGCTGGTTGTGCAGACGTTTTCGAAGTCAAGGGCGATGGCCGGCATGCGGATCGGATTTGCACTTGGTCAGGAAAAGCTGATCCGCTGCCTGAAAGACGTGAAGTTTTCGTTTAATTCCTATACGATGAATCTGCCGTCGATCCTTCTTGGTACGGCTGCGGTAAAGGACGACGCGTATTTCCACGAGACGACGAAGAAGATTGTCCGTACAAGAGAACGCTTTAAAAAGCAGCTGCGGGCGCTCGGCTTCGAATTCCCGGATTCCATGACGAACTTCGTTTTCGTAAGGCATCCGGAAATGTCAGGGAAAGAGCTGTTTTTAAAGCTGCGGGAGAGAAAGATTATTGTGCGGCGTTTTGACAGGCCGCGCATTGATGATTATCTGCGTATCACGATCGGAACCGATGAGCAGATGGATGCGGTGATTACAGCACTTAAGGAGATTTTATGCTGAAACATTATCTTTACGTATTTTTCATATCGATGGTGCCGATTGTGGAGCTGCGCGGCGCTGTTCCCATCGCGACGGCATATCATGCGGCGGACCCGTCGTTCAGCCTGCCGCTTGCCTATGTCCTGATTGCCATCGGAAACATGCTTCCGGTGCCGTTTATTTTCTTTTTTGCCCGCAAGGTTCTGGAGTGGGGAAAGGACAAACCGGTGATCGGGAAGTTCTTTACGTTCTGTCTTGAAAAAGGACATAAAGGCGGCGAAAAGTTAAAGAGTTCCGCCGGGCGCGGACTTTACTGGGCGCTTCTGTTATTTGTCGGTATTCCGCTGCCCGGAACCGGCGCATGGACCGGAACGCTTGCTTCTTCTTTCCTCGACATGGACTTTAAGAAAAGTGTCGTGGCGGTCATGGGCGGCGTCGCGCTTGCCGGTGTGATCATGGCAGTGCTCAGCGGCGCAGTGGCGGCAGGAGTCGGTGCTGTCCGGTGAACGGACATTCCGCGCTGCAGGATAAGGAGAATGGAATTTCATGAAAGACGGATTTATTAAGGCGGCGGCCGCTGTTCCTGTAATCAAGGTTGCGGACCCTGTCTGTAACGCGGAGCGGATCATTGCGCTTTATAAGGAAGCAGTGGAAAACGGCGCGAAGATTATCGTGTTTCCGGAGCTTTGCATTACCGGTTATACCTGCCACGATCTGTTTTTGCAGGATGAGCTGCTGCGCGGTGCTGCTGCCGCGCTCGAACAGATCGCCAAGGCAACAGAGGGAGATGACGCGCTGGCTTTCGTGGGCTTTCCGCTCGAATGGGAAGGAAAGCTTTACAATACGGCGGCGGTTTTGCAGGGAGGAAAGATTCTCGCGTTTATTCCCAAGAGGTTTCTTCCGAATTATGCGGAATTCTACGAGCTGCGGCAGTTCACGCCGGGGCCTTCCGTGGCGGAGATGATTTCTTATGGCGGCAGACAGATTCCGTTTGGCAGCAGGATCATTCTGGATGTGGATTGCATAAAAGATCTGGAAATCGCAGCGGAAATCTGTGAGGACGCGTGGGTTGTCAACGCGCCGGATATCGAACACGCGATGGCGGGCGCCAATGTCATTGTCAATCTGTCGGCGTCCAATGAAACGGTCGGGAAGGATGATTACCGCCGGATGCTCTTTTCTTCGATCAGCGCGCGCACGATGACGGATTACATTTACTGCAGCGCGGGAGACGGGGAGTCCACCCAGGACATTGTTTTCGGCGGCCGCATCATGATGCTGGAAAACGGCACGATGCTTTCGGAGCGCGGGATTTTCGATAATCCGTATAATTCCGGCAAAATCACTTTTGCCGACCTTGACATTTCCCGTCTGAACTTTGAACGGCGCCGGATGACGACATATTTTTCCGTGCAGCCTGAGAACTATCTGCACCTGCCGGTACATATGGAGAGGGTGGAGACGCGGCTGCAGCGCTGTTTTGATCCGCATCCGTTTGTCCCTTCCGACAGAGAAGGCAGAAACAGGCGCTGCGAGGAGATCCTGAATATTCAGGCCAGAGGACTTGCGAAAAGGCTGAGTCATATCGGATGCAAAGCCGCGGTCATCGGCGTATCGGGAGGCCTTGATTCGACGCTCGCACTGCTTGTCACCGCGCGTGCATTTGATCTGCTCGGCATCTCCAGGGAGAATATTCAAGCGGTCACGATGCCGGCTTTCGGGACGACAGACCGCACCTACAACAATGCGCTGACGCTTGCGAAGACGCTGCATACAACGCTCATGGAAGTGAATATCCGCGCGAGCGTGACACAGCATTTTCAGGACATCGGACAGGATATGGAGAACCACGACGTCACGTACGAGAACGGTCAGGCCAGGGAGCGCACGCAGGTGCTCATGGATCTTGCGAATAAAGCGGGCGGCATCGTTATCGGTACCGGTGACCTTTCCGAGCTTGCGCTTGGCTGGGCAACTTATAACGGCGATCATATGTCGATGTACGGCGTTAACTGCGGTGTGCCGAAGACGCTGGTATCGCATCTGGTGCGGTTTTTCGCGGAGACAACCGGCGACGAACAGCTCTCGAAATGTCTTTTCGATGTTCTGGATACACCGGTCAGCCCGGAGCTTTTGCCGCCGACCGGCGACGGAACCATTTCGCAGAAGACCGAGGACCTTGTGGGCCCGTATGAGCTGCATGACTTTTTCCTCTACCATGTCCTCCGGGCGGGAGAGCGGCCGCGCAAGATCTACAGAGAGGCAAAACTCGCGTTCTCGGGCGTGTACAGCGATGAGGTGATTCTGCAGTGGGAGAAGACATTTTACAAGCGTTTTTTCGCGCAGCAGTTTAAAAGGTCCTGCCTGCCGGACGGCCCGAAAGTCGGTTCGGTCGCGGTCTCGCCAAGAGGAGATCTTCGGATGCCTTCGGACGCTTCGCGGAATTTGTGGATGAAGGAGTTGGAACAATTATGATCCTGCATTTTACGAAGATGCATGGCTGCGGCAATGACTATGTGTACATCAACGGTTTTACCGAACATATTCCGCAGGAGGAAAAGCCCGCACTGGTGCGCCGCCTGTCTGACCGGCATTTCGGTATCGGCGGCGACGGTGTGATTTTCATCAATCCTGTGAAAGCGCAGGAGTCTGCCGCGGATTTTGAAATGGAAATGTGGAACGCGGACGGCACGCGAGCGGAGATGTGCGGCAACGGCATCCGGTGCGTCGCGAAGTACGTCTACGATCATGGGATGATCAATTCGGAAAATTTTAATATTGTCAGTGCGGGCAAGATCAAGAAGATCGAGCTTACGGTTAAGAACGGGAAAGCGGTCATGGCGAGAGTTAACATGGGCGCGCCGGTTCTGAACGCGGCGGATATTCCGGTGTCTCTGCCTTCCATTTCCGGCGCGGACAAGGGCAACGCTGCTTTGCCGGAAACGCTTGTCATTGGCGCGCCGATCACGGTACAGGACAAAACATACCATATGACCTGTGTCTCGATGGGAAACCCGCACGCGGTTGTTTTTGTGGATGATACTGCTTCTCTGGACATCGACAGGATCGGACCGGACTTCGAGCATCACCCGTATTTCCCGGCGAGGACCAACACGGAATTCGTGCAGGTTGTTTCGAGAGATTATGTTAAGATGAGAGTCTATGAACGCGGAACCGGCGAAACGCTTGCCTGCGGAACCGGCTGCTGCGCGACAGCAGTCGCCTGCGTGCTGAACGGCCTTACGGACAACACGATCACGGTCGAGGTTCTGGGAGGAAAACTCCGGATTGAATGGGACAAAGAGACGAATGAGGTGTTTATGACCGGTCCGGCGGAAACTGTTTTTGACGGTACGATGGAAATCTGATTTAATTACCATTTCAGGAGGAGAATATGTTTCAGGCGAACAGTGATTATTTGAAGTTACCGGGAAGCTATCTGTTTTCCACGATTGCGAAGAAGACGAACGCATATATGGCGGAGCATCCGGATGCTTCGCTGATCCGTATGGGAATCGGCGATGTGACGCAGCCGCTGCCGCCCGCGGTTATTGAGGCATTGCACAAGGCTGTCGATGAAATGGGCAGGGCAGAGACCTTTCGCGGCTACGCGCCCGACCTCGGCTACGAATTTCTGCGTCACGCGATTGCGGAGAATGATTACAGAGCAAGAGGCTGTGAAATCGCGGATGATGAGGTCTTTGTTTCCGACGGCGCCAAGAGCGATTCCGGCAATATTCAGGAAATTTTCGAGAAGGATAATGTGATCGCGGTCTGCGATCCGGTTTATCCTGTTTATGTGGATTCCAACGTCATGGCAGGCCGTACAGGTGAATATGATGATAAGACAACGCGCTGGAGCAATGTCGTCTACATGCCCTGCACGGAGAAAAACGGCTTCTGCCCGGCATTTCCGGACAGAACACCGGATATCATCTACATCTGCTCCCCGAACAACCCGACCGGTACGGCGCTGAACAGGCAGCAGCTCCAGATCTGGGTGGATTATGCGAATGCAAACAAGGCGGTGATCATCTTTGATTCCGCTTATGAAGCCTATATCTGTGAGGACGATATCCCGCACTCGATCTTCGAGTGTGAAGGCGCGAGGACCTGTGCCATCGAGATCAAGTCCTTCTCCAAGAACGCGGCGTTCACAGGCCTTCGCCTTGGCGCGACGATAATCCCGAAGGACCTCAAAGACGGGAACGGACATGACCTGTACAGCCTCTGGGCACGCCGTCACGGAACCAAATACAACGGCGCTCCTTATATCGTACAGCGCGCCGGCGAGGCCTGCTATACAGAAGACGGTAAGCAGCAGATCAAAGAGATGGTCGGACGTTATATGAAGAATGCGTCTTTCATTAAGACAAGCCTGAAAGACATGGGCTACGAGGTCTATGGCGGTGTGAACAGTCCGTATATCTGGCTGAAGGCGCCGCATGATATGACTTCCTGGGAATTCTTTGATTATCTGCTTGATAAGGCGCATGTTGTCGGAACACCCGGTTCCGGATTCGGACCTTCCGGCGAGCACTTCTTCCGTCTGACGAGCTTCGGCACGTATGAAAACTCGCAGGAAGCGATGCGCAGAATCAAAGAGCTGTAATTACAGGGCGCAGCAGCCGGCCGGCACAGCGCAGCGGCAGTCCCGCCGCGGACTTGCCCGCCGGCCGGAATTGTACTAAAATATTTTCGTTGCTGCGGAGCGGTTTGCTTTGCGGTGATGAATTGAGAAATTTTCGGAGGAACGAGAACAATGGGTTTACTCGAAGAATGGCGCGCGAAAGCCTATAACGAGAAGGCGGATCAGGGGCAGCTCCAGAAGCTCTGGAGTGATTATTTCCTGAAGGAGAAGAATATCTACGCGGAGCTTCTGAAGAATCCTGATGAGGAAGTAAAGGGCACGGTCCGCGAGCTCGCGCATAAATACGATAATTCAATCGAATTTATGGTCGGTTTCCTTGACGGCATCAACGATTCCTTAAAGACACCGAATCCGATTGAAAATGATCTGACCGAAGATACAGAGGTTTCCCTTGCGTTTGACAAAGAGAAGCTTTACAAGAACATGGTCGCGGCGGAAGCGGAGTGGCTGTACGGCCTGCCGGAATGGGATTCGATCTTCGACAAGGAGACGCAGCACAAGCTGTATCTTGAGCAGAAGAAGTCCGGCACGATTGTGAAGGGCAAGAAGATTTATCCGAATGATCCCTGCCCTTGCGGATCAGGCAAAAAGTATAAGAAATGTCACGGTAGAAACGTCTGAGCACCATATCTGTAAAAGGGGGAACGGATTATGCCGGTTGGGGTTATCATTGCGTTGGCTGTATTTGCCGGGATGGCGCTTGTGGGAGTTCTGGCTGCTGTAATTTCAGCGGTTGCGACGTCCGCGTTTAATGAAGTTCCGGACAGCAGAGACGAATAATTAAATATACTGCTTACATGCAAAGGGCTGCGGTGCGGAGAAACCGGAAGGAATCTTCGTGCTGCAGCCTTTGTTTTTACGTACCGGAGTTATCGCTCAGCGCTTTTTGCTGCCTGCCTTTTTCCAGACAGCCTTGAGCGTAACGGACGGCAGTTCAACCTTGTAAATACTGGAATATTGTTTTTCATTGGTATTAATGTATGCGGTGCCGTCAATGACCGTGATGTCTTCAGCCTCGTAAGGAATATCAATCTGCCAGCAGCCGATATAGGCACCGTCGTGCGTGAAAACGTTGATTCTCTGCTTGCTCTTCCATTCATAGGACTTGAAGCTTGCGCTGACTGCGTAGATGAAATTGTCATCGGCCGCAATGCCCTGTGAACTGAATGTATCACCGTAGTAGCCGTCCGCGTCGCTGATAGACAGGGTCTGCATATTGGTGTTCAGGACACAGAAGGAATTGCGGCTGTTGTCGTTCTTACCGATAACGTAGAAATGTCCGTCATTATACGCGATCGCCCAGATGTGGGAGAGCAGCGGAAACTTCCAGTCCTTAACCTTTTTAAGATTCCTGTCCAGTTCCATGACGCCGGACGGGTATTTCTTCAGCGTGCCGCCCTCTGCAATATAAATATGACCGTTGTCCGGATTGTAACAGATGCCGTTTCCGTGGTCGATTTTGAGATTTCTTGCGCGTGCGACAGCTTTCCCTGTTTCGAGATCATATTTGGTTACCACAGTTTCGTAGTGGGACAGATCACCTTTATAGTAGGCGCTGTCGTTGATACCGGCCGCGGTCACTGCGTACATGCGCCCGTTTTCCTTAAAAACAACCGAGCCCTGCGTACTGCGGAACGAATACTTTTTGTTCTTCGGCTTCCCTGCATCCAGCGTGATCATCTTGCGGGAAACGGTGTCTCCGTCAGAGAGCGTGGGAATCGCTTCCGATATGCCGTACTTGTTTCCCTGCTCGTCCTCCCAGCCGGCAAAATTATAGCCGAAACGCAGGAACATGTTCTCTCCGGGATCGACGTTGTCATCGTAGAGCGCGTAGGTGTCGGGCATCTTTCCGTAATCCGCGCCGTTTTTATCGAAGTGCACAATGTACATCTTCGGCTCCCACAGAGCGTAAAGCGTCACCCGGGAAGCGATGCTGACTGATGCGTGATCCTCATATTTATAATCGACGGCGGACGGATCTTCCGCCCATCCCTTGAAGACATAGCCTTTTTTCGTAAAAACATTCGCAGGCAGTGTCCCTTTACCATCCTTCAGCGTATAGTCTGCCATTGATCCGCTTCCGCCATTGCCGTCGAAATGAATCACGGCCGCAGCTGCCGAAACGTCAAGAACGGCAACGGGGAGCGAGAGGCATATACCTGCGGCGGGGACGGCAGCAAAGCAGAACGGGAGGACAGTAAGCCCTGCAATTCTTTTCAGCTGCTGCAGTATTCTGCGCTGATTTAATTTAAAGTCTTCGCTCTTTCGTTTTTTCTCTGGTATCAAAGTGTTCCGATTCCTCCGGAAAATGAATTCGTGTATCTTTAAAATCATATCACAAAATGCAGAAGTTTAAAGAACCGCCATTCCCATATGGGAATGGCGGTTCCGGAAAATCCTGTTCGTGATTTGGCGTGGTTTATACGAAGACAATCCGCTTACAGTGTATCTTCCCTTTCGATATATCCCGGATTATCAGGAGAAGCTACAATTTCCTTTGCGTTGATGATTTTAGCCCATTTGTCGACAACCTGATTTTCAAGGTGAACATCCCTGCCGATGACAGAATGGCTCAGAACAACGCAGTTCTTTACTACTGCGCCCTTGCAGATCTTTACATTCCGGCCGATGACGGAATTCTCAATCGAACCCTCGACATCACAGCCGTTGGCCACCATGGAACCCCTGACGGAAGAGCCGGGGAAGTAGTGCGCCGGGCAGGCATCGGTTGTAACCGTATAGAAAGGCCATTCGGGAACGAACAGATCCTGCACATTATTGTAATCGAGCAGAGAGAAATTCGCGTCCATATAGCTCTTGAGGTCATAGATCGCTGCGAAATAGCCTCTGTGCTGTACCGCACGTACATCCAGATCATTGATTCTGTCGTTGATAATATCTACGAGTCTGTAGATGGAAGAAGTCTTTCTCGCCTGCTGGATCAGTTCTACCAGAAGATCCCGCTTCATGATATAGGTTCCCATGAACAGGTTCGCGCTGTCGGTCTTGCCCAGATTTGCGAAGAAATTCGTAACACCCTTCTGGCGGTTAATGCTCATCAGAGTCATGTTCCGGTACTGCTCCTTCGCGTTGTCTACCTTGTGATAAAGAACGGTGATGTCAGCGCCGCTGTCTATATGTTTGTTCAGCAGATCCTCAAAATTCTGGCGGAAAATCATATAACTTGGTGTGATGACGACATATTCCTGCAGCATACGCTGAATAATGCTCAGGTTCGAGGCAAATGCTGCGATATCGGTATTGTAGATGTCGTTCAGTTTGCTGTCCTGATTGAACAGAAGCTGCAACTTGCCGTGCTTAAGGTTGATATTGAAGTTTGCGCCGTTGCCCAGATGCTCGGCAAGAGAGCGGGGATTCTGTCCTACATAAACCTGAATACGGTCGATTTCACTGTTTGTGAGATTGGAGAGTGCGAAATCGATCAGCCGGTATCTTCCAAGGAAGGAGAAAGCGCCCAGCGGGCGGTGGTCCTGCAGCCCCTTGACATAGAAATTGCGGCCGGAAGGGATTACAATTGCAAACGCTTTAGCCATCTTATTCTTCCTCCTTTACAACTGTTCCGGCAGGAACGTCATGCGCGACAAGCAGAATATGCGGACTGTCTGGAGAGCCGACGACAGCTCCTTCACCGATCTTTACACCGTCGGAAACGAGCGCTCTCGTGACACTTGCGCCTTCGCCGATCACCGCCTCATTCATCAGGACGGTATCTTTTACAACTGCGTTCTTGTGAATAACAGAATTCGTGAACAGAACCGAATGGTGCGCCTCTCCCTCAATATGGCAGCCCTGAGTAATGTAGGCAACATCAATCGTGGCGTCCGGACCTATGAACTGCGGGAGCGCGGTCACATCTTCGGTATAGATCTTCCAGTTATCATCATCGAGATTGAGCTTGCTGTCTTTGTTTAAAAGATCCATATTTGCTTCCCAGAGGGAATCAATGGTTCCGACATCTTTCCAGTAGCCGGAGAACAGGTAAGCCATCAGCTTTCTTCCGTCGCCGAGCATCGAGGGAATAATATCCTTACCGAAATCGTGGCTGGATGAATTGTTCTTCATGTCCGCAATGAGGTATCTGCGCAGCGTTTTCCAGGTGAAGATATAGATGCCCATGGAAGCGAGATTGGACTTCGGATGCGCGGGCTTCTCTTCAAATTCGACAATGTGGCCGGATTCGTCGGTATTCATGATGCCGAAACGCGTCGCCTCCTCCATCGTAACGCCGATGACACCGATCGTCGCGTCTGCCTTGTTGGCCTTATGCTCATCAAGCATCATGTCATAATTCATCTTGTAAATGTGATCGCCGGAGAGAATCAGAACATATTCGGGATTGAACTGGTCGATGAAATCAATGTTCTGGGAGATCGCATCCGCGGTGCCGCGGTATACGTCAAGACCTGTGTCCGCCTTCTCTCTGGGAGAGAGTACATAGACGCCGCTTTCTCTGGTATCGAGACCCCAGCGTCTTCCTGCCGCTACGTAGCTGTTCAGCAGAACAGATTCATACTGAGTTAAAACACCGACGACATTCACGCCGCTGTTTGCGCAGTTGCTCAGAGGAAAATCAATGATTCTGTACTTGCTGCCGAAAGATACCACAGGTTTGGCGACCTTGTTGGTCAGGTCTTTCAGACGGCTTCCGCGCCCTCCGGCCAGAATCATCGCAAGCATCTCTTGTTGTTTCATTTTTAGCCCCCGTTATGATTATTTGTATATTCTGCTGAAGTATCACATCCTAACGTGTGATGATGCAATATACAACAATAATTTTAGACTGAAAGCAGAGGATATTCAATCAGATATAATGGAAAATATGATGAAAAATGCGTTCCGGTCGCTGGAAGACCGGAACGCATTTTGTCAGAAACGTCCATAGGGCACGCCGCCGCAGAACAGGCCGCCGCCTCCGCAGCAGAGGTTACATACCAGATTCAGAAGACAGATCCGCAGACACCAGTTTGCCGTGCCGGAGCTGTCCATTGTATAAGTCTGCTGCCTTGAATTGTACATATTGCTGCCGTACTGCAGCCTGCTGACCAGCTCCTGATAGGCACTGTTTCCGGGCTCCATGGAAGCTGCCTGCTTCGCGTGGGAAAGCGCGAGCACATTGTTGCCGATGCCGTCATTGGCGATCGCGGAATAGTAATACCACTGCGCACTGCGGTTTTGAATACTGTTCAATACATTCAGCGCTTCTGTGTAATGTCGGCTGTTCAGATAGTTTGCGGCTGCCTGCAGGCGGATCGAATCTTCATCCTGCCCCTGCGTCTGCCTCGAGTTCTGCCGGTAGTTGCCGGATCCTCCGAAAATGTCATCCCAGAACTCTCCGAAACTGCCGTAACCTCCTGCATTGCCGTATCCGTAACCTCCGGCGCCGCCGCTGTAACTGCCGCCTGCGCCGGAAGAAGCGTACGGATGCTGACGCTCATACATGATCTGCTGGTAAGCTGCCTGAACCTCTTTGAATTTTTCTTCTGCCTGCGCCTTGTTCGGGTTATTGATATTGGCGTCCGGATGATATTTGCGCGCAAGCTCCCGGTATGCCTTTTTCACTTCCTCGTCACTGGCGTTTCTGTCGACGCCAAGGACCTGATAAGGATCACTCATTGACTGCCTCTTCCTTCTTCTTTGCCTGAACAGCATTGTACTTGGTCCAGACACCGGAGTAAAGAATATTCCGCATGACGGATACATTTTCTATGCAGGGAAGCGTCTCGAAGATCTCGCAGCAGCCGGCCATCATCATTGTAAGGATCTGCTTTACATAATCTTCAAAGTCTTCCCGGTCTTTCAAAGGCAGCAGAGGATTGTAGCAGCCCTTTTTCTCATCTTTTTCCAGATCTTCATAAGCATCCATGATATAAATGAATTTGCCGAGGAAAAAGCCCATTCTCCGCAGGGAAATTTCCCATTCATCTTCATGCACCGCAAAGAGTTCTCCCATGATATCGCCGAAATACCCGCTGACCCGGTCGATGTCCGTGTCACCGTTTTTCTCCGCTTCATGGAGTCTGTCCAGCCGGTCTCTGACAACAGCCGCCTTTTTGCCGTAATTTACGGTCGCTTTCCCGCTGCGCGATTTTAACAGATTCGCGAGCGCCAGCTTGTGCAGTTTTCTCTCATCTGTCCAGTCATCAAGACAGGAGTAGTAGGAGAGGATCAGATTCATGTCCGCCGCGTAATCTGTGAATTCGTTGACGCGTGTCGGATGGCTGACAAGAGGATGCGCGGCGCAGCGCGTGCTGCCGGTTATATCTTCGGCGTCGTACAGATCGCACAGAAGCATGATCAGAAACGTCATGTCATAGCTTAAGGTCATCTGTCCGGGAAAGCCGTATTTCTCGCGCAGCTTTCTGCAGAAGCCGCAGTAATAAGACCGGTATAGTTCAAATTCCTTGAATTTAAGCTCGGACTGGTTGATGATCACATAACCGTACATAAAAAGGCGCCTCAGCTTTTCTTATGAAATTCAAAACCGCACCGCGGGCACCGCACCATGATATGGCCCTTCCCCTTGGGGATACGGATTTTCTGACTGCAGCGGGGGCATTTATAGATATGAAAATCCTTGTTGCGCTCGTGGTTTTCCTTCAGATGCGTGATGTTGTACCGGAAATCGGTAAAGAACGTTCGCAGCTTCGAGGTAAACTCCATCCACTGCTGGTTTTCCCTGTAGCGCTTTGCGATATTGCGGGAGAACATCCTGAAGTACATCAGCGCAAGACATGCGAGCGCGAGCCACCACAGGATACGGACCGGCAGGAAAAGCTGGACCACAATCAAAACAAGGCAGGCCAGAGATAGAAAACGGTTCAGCTGATCAACACCGTACCGCCCCTGCATAAACTGCATGAATTTATACCGTAATCTGTCAAACATAGAATCACCTGTACTTCTGAAATTTATCCGGTCAATAATTTCATTTTATTGAGCGGGAGAATAATTGCAATGAAGAACCGATTAAAGAATATAAAAAAATCATAAAAATACCGGACAGCCCGCAAGAGAGCCGTCCGGTATACAGTTTCACAGATGTTTCTTCACAAAATCAGGCAATTTTATTGCCTGTATACAGCTGATAATACTTGCCCTTTTCCGCGATCAGCTGATCATGCGTGCCGCGCTCGATGATGCGTCCCTGTTCGAGCACCATGATGCAGTCCGAGTTGCGGACGGTCGAGAGCCTGTGCGCGATGACAAATGTCGTGCGCCCCTTCATGAGAGCGTCCATTCCCTTCTGGACAAGGGCTTCGGTACGTGTGTCGATCGAGGATGTCGCTTCGTCGAGAATCAGAGCCGGCGGATCGGCAACAGCTGCCCGCGCGATCGCGATCAGCTGGCGCTGTCCCTGAGAGAGGTTCGCCCCGTCGCCGCGCAGAACCGTGTCATACCCCTTCGGAAGCCTCCGGATAAAGCTGTCGGCGTTTGCAAGCTTTGCGGCAGCGATGCACTCCTCGTCCGTCGCGTCAAGCTTTCCGTAGCGGATGTTGTCCATGACAGTGCCTGTGAACAGATGCGTATCCTGCAGAACCATACCGAGCGAGCGGCGCAGATCCGGCTTTTTAATCTTGTCGATGTTGATATCATCGTACCGGATCTTGCCGTCCTGAATATCGTAAAAACGGTTGATCAGATTGGTAATCGTTGTTTTGCCGGCTCCGGTGGAGCCGACGAACGCGATTTTTTGTCCGGGCTTCGCGAAAAGCGTTATGTCATGCAGTACAGGCTTGTCCGGCGTATAACCGAAGTCGACGTTGTCGAAGGTGACCTTGCCGCGCTGGCGCGCATAAGTTGTCGTTCCGTCTGCCGCGTGATAATGTTTCCACGCCCAGACACCGGTACGTTCCGCACACTCTGTGAGCGTTCCGTCCGGCGCTTCTTTCGCGCTGACAAGTTCGACATACCCCTCGTCTTTTTCGGGTGCCTCGTCCATCATTTTGAAAATGCGGTCCGCACCGGCGAGGGCCATGATGATCGAGTTCATCTGCTGCGCAACCTGTGTGATCGGCATGGAGAAGTTCTTATTCAGCGTAAGGTAGGAGACCAGTGTGCCGAGCGTCAGTGAAGAGGAACCGTTCAGGGCAAGCGCCGCGCCGATCACTGCGCACAGTACATACGAGATGTTGCCGAGGTTTCCGTTCACCGGCATCATGATCGAAGCGTAGCGGTTTGCGAGGTTCGCGGAATCACGCAGCTCGTCGTTGTACTTTTTGAATTCTTCAATGGATTTTTCTTCATGGCAGAAAACCTTGATGACCTTCTGCCCGTTCATCATCTCCTCAATGAAACCGTTTTCCGCGCCCAGATCCTTCTGCTGCTTGACGAAGTATTTGCCGGACAGAGCGCCGATCTTCATCGAGACAAACAGCGTGACCGCAACCATGCCGACGCTGACCAGTGTCAGAGGCCATGACAGAACCAGCATCGAGATGAACGTGATGATGAGCGTGATCAGAGAGCTGAACAGCTGCGGGATCGACATGGAAATCAGCTGCCGCAGCGTATCGACGTCGTTCGTGTACACGGACATAATGTCGCCGTGTGCGTGCACGTCAAAATACCGGATGGGCAGAGACTCCATATGCGTGAACAGATGAACACGGATATCCTTCATCGTGCCTTCGGAAATCGTTACCATCAGGCGCTGATAGCCATACGCGCACACAGCGCCGATAACATAGATCATGGCAAGCCGGAGCAGCGCAGCGGCGAGCGGGCCGAAATCCCGGCTTCCGGACTGCACCATCGGAAGAATGTAATCATCGATCAGTGATTTCTGGAACAGCGTTCCGTACAGTGTGGCTCCTGCCTGCACGAGGATCATAACAAGTACAAGTATGAACGCGATACCGTATTTCTTAAAAACAATGCCCATCACCCTGCGGATCAGAAGGCCGGGATTATCGACCTTCACTTTTACACGCGCTCCTCTTGGAGCTTTCCGGGTGTCGATTTCACGGTTATCCTGCATTTCCTGTGCAGAAGCGCCCTGATTTGTATGTTTTCTCATTCTGCCGCCTCCTTTCTGCCGCTCTGCTGCGCAGGCTTATCCTGCCCTGCGGCAGCCGGTGTCTTTTCAAAATGATCCGAAAGGGAAGCTTCGTCGAAGTCGCCGCCGCCCTGCACCTGGGATTCATAGATCTCTTTATAAATCGCGTTTGTTTCAAGCAGGTTCTCATGCGTGTCGAACGCGGTTACAGTGCCTCCGTCGAGTACGATGATACGGTCCGCGTCCTGTACGGACGATACGCGCTGCGCGATGATCAGCTTCGTGGTTCCGGGGATCTTTGTCGCAAACGCCTTCCGGATCTTCGCATCTGTCGCGGTATCGCAGGCAGAAGTCGAATCGTCGAGGATCAGAACCTTCGGCTTCTTCAAAAGGGCACGCGCAATGCAAAGCCTCTGCTTCTGTCCGCCGGAGACGTTTGTGCCGCCCTGCGTGATTCTGGTTTCATAACCGTCCGGGAAACGGTCGATGAACTCGTCAGCGCAGGCAAGCCTGCAGGCTTCCCTGCATTCTTCGAGCGTCGCGTCCTCTTTACCCCAGCGCAGGTTATCGAGAATCGTTCCGGAAAAGAGCGTGTTCTGCTGGAGAACGACGCTGACTTCATTTCGAAGAACTTCGAGATCGTATTCGCGCACATCTCTGCCTCCGACACGCACCGTACCGTTCACGGGATCATAGAGTCTGGAAATCAGGCTGACCAGCGACGATTTGCCGGAACCTGTCCCGCCGATGATACCGACCGTCTCGCCCGAACGGATATGGAGATTGATGGCATGCAGTGTTTCGTCCGCCCGGTCTTTTGTAACATCCTCCACCGTGATGATTTCATTGCCGTCGTCATCGTAGGATACGTTTCTGCGCTTGTAGGCGAAGTCCACATCTTCGAAATCGATCGAACCGTCCTTCACATGCATCACAGGATCCTCCGGATTAACGATATCCGGCTGCTCCTCAAGTACCTCGCAGATTCTCTGCGCGCTCGCGGTGGACATCGTGATCATAACGAAGATGAACGAGAGCATCATCAGGGAAAACAGAACATTCATGACATACGACAGAAGAGAGGTCAGTTCGCCGGTTGTCATAGTACCCTGCACGATAAAATGCGCACTCATCCAGGAAACCGCAATGATGCTGAAATCAACGACCAATGTCATCACAGGCATATTCAGGACGACAAGCTTCTGTGCCTTTGTGAACATCTGATAGAGCTGCTCCGCCGCCTTTGTAAATTTCTGTCCTTCATAATCTTCGCGGACAAATGCCTTGACGACCCGGATTGCGGAGACGTTTTCCTGAACGCTGGCGTTTAAGTCATCGTATCTGCGGAATGCTCTCCGGAAAGCCTTGGTCGCGTGCCCGATGATCAACACAAGCACCACGGCGAGGACGAGAAGAGCCACCAGAAAGACAACCGATACCCGCGGATTGATTTTTACACACATGATGAGAGAAATGATCATCATGAACGGCGCCCGTACTGCAATGCGGATAATCATCATGAACGCGTTCTGCACGTTGGTGACATCCGTTGTCATTCTGGTTACGAGGCCGGGCGTCGAATACTTGTCGATGTTGGAGAAAGAGAATGTCTGGATATTCTCGTACATCGACTGCCGCAGATTCGCTGCGAATCCGGTTGAAGCGTCCGAAGCGAAGGTGCCGGACATGATGCCGAAGAACAGACTGGCGAAAGCCATGAGCAGCATGATCAGACCGAAATGCAGCACTTTGTCCATGCTGCCGCCCTCGATTCCCTGGTCGATCAGAGAAGCTGTAATGTATGGGATCAGGATCTCCATCACGACTTCCAGAAGCGTGAATACAGGTGTCAGCAGTGTCGACTTTTTATACTGACGGATCTGTCCCATGAGAACTTTGAAAATATGCATAGATTACCTCCAGATATGGCTGCCGCACTGCAGGCACAGTAAAAACAAGGCGAAGATGTGAAATACCGGACGCCTGGTGCATATTGTGCAGTATGGCTTTGTTATTATACGCAAACTGTGCTTCATGGTCTATAATAAGGTTATTGTTTTTAATGAAAAATTAAGAAACAGGCATATACAGAAAAATATGCAATCGCAGGAGGAATACAAATGGTCTGGCTTCTTATCATACTCGCAACATTGATTTTTCTATTCAGCCTCGGCGGATTTCTTGCAAGATACGCGGTTGGAGGTCCCAGATATACACCGGAGGAGACGTTTCAAAATCAGTGCGGTCAGAATCCGGAAATCGGGGGATTAAAAGATGCGGAAAAAACCGCATACGAGATTGAAGGATACCGCGGGTATACGCTGCATGCGGTTATGTACCCCGCACCTTCCGATGACACGGCACCGGAAGGTTACTCGAAGAAATTTCTGATTATGGTACACGGATATACGCTGAACAGAAATGGCGAGCTTAAGTATATGCCGATGTACAGAAGACTAGGGTATAACTGTATTGTATATGACCATCGGGGGCACGGGGAGAACAGAAGGTTTCCCTGCACGTTCGGCCTGTATGAAGCGAAAGACCTGATGAAAGTGATTGAAGATACCTACCGCCGCTACGGTAAGGAAATATACCTCGGACTTACGGGAGAGTCTCTGGGAGCCGCGACGGAGATTACGGCCCTGCGTTATCATCCGGATGTCCGTTTCATCGTCAATGACTGCGGCTACGCCGACCTGATTCCGGTAGAGAAGGACGGACTCAAGGGCATGCACCTGCCGCAGTGGCTCGTATATCTGGCGGATCTTTCATGCCGGATCATCTATCACTTCTCCTTTACGGGAAGAAGACCGATCGACAGCCTGAAGGACAACAAAATTCCGATTTGTTTTATCCATGGAGACGCGGACAAGTTCATCCGGTGTGAGCACAGCGTACGGATGGACAAGGCAACGGCCGGATATCACGAGCTTCATCTGATACCCGGTGCGGAGCATGCGAAGTCCATCAATACCGATCCGGAAGACTACGAAAAGATTGTGGACAACTTTGTACGCGGTGTGGAAACCGGCAGGATCAGATAAACAGTCCGGTGATAAAAACCGCGAGACAGCAGCCGATGGCAGTCGCAAAAAGATCGCCGCGCACCCACGCGATGACAAGTCCGGTGGCCAGAGCCGCCGCGCCTGCGACAGGATGCGCAGTCGCGGTCAGTATCGCGGGAAAGGTCATGACGGCCAGGGTGACATACGGTACGTAATACAGAAACGAGCGGAAGAATACATTCTTTATCGGTTTACGCAGGAACAGAAACGGCAGCAGGCGGACAAGATAAATCGTAAGGGCCATGGCTGCAAGGGCAAGATATACGTTTCCTTTCATTGTTCTTCCTCCTCTTCATCGGGATCTGAGGGAATCGGCCGGATCAAGGCCGCCGCGCCCGCAAGGACAAGGGTCAGAATGATTACACGGAAGCCGGATGAAACGGAGCGCAGAACCGGCAGAACCGTGAACAGAAAGCTGCCAAGCATCGAAACCGCGACGAGACCGCCGACAAAGTGATTCTTTTTCGCGGGCGGGATAATGATCGCAAGAAACATGCCATACATGGCGACGCCCATCGCGTCAGCTGCCGCCGCCGGCAGGATGTTGCCGACGATTACGCCGAGCACCGTTCCGGCGCACCAGCCGGATACCGAAACAAACGTAATGCCGTACGTATAGAACGGATGGAGATATCCGTTCACCGAAACGGACAGGCCGAAGATTTCATCGGTGATGCAGTACGCGAGACCGAAGCGGTGCACCGGCTTCATCGAAGGATCGAGCTTCTGTGTCAGCGAGCAGCTCATCAGAAAGTACCGCAGGTTGACGATAAGCGTTGTCGTTATCATTTCAATGAAACCGGCGCCGGCACCGATCAGACCGATCGCCGCGAACTGACCGGCGGAAGCAACCATGGTAAGCGACATGACGAAGGACTGCAGGGCGTTCATACCGGTGTTTCTCGCGGCAATGCCAAGCGCGAACGAAACGGCATAATATCCCATACAGATCGGAATGCCCGCGAGCATTCCTTTCAGGAACCAGCTGCCGGACGATTTGTTTTCCGAAGAAGCGGCTGCCGGCATTTCGCCTGACTGATTCATGGTAAAGTCCTTTCTTATTAATTCGATTAACGAAGAAGGTTATCCGGGAAGGCCATTCTTCCTTGCGGCGAAGCAGGCCTTCTCAGCTGCTTGAAAATGTCGACATATTATAACACATGGTTTTTCAAACATACAAAGGATCTGCAGAATGCGGGATAATAAAGAGAACGGAAAAGAGAAAACGGGCAGGCCGGAGTCCGGCGGAAAACGGACCATTACCGGTGAAATCAAAGCTGCCGTTGCAAGGAGTTTCCGCGAGGCGGGATTTCACAGAAGACAGGAGAAACTTACGCGGCAGCAGATCCTGATGATTGTCTGCATGTCTGTCCTTGTGTGCGTGGTCTTCTGTATCTGCTGGTGGTTCGTCAACCCGATGATCCGGCTGGCAAAAGAGCCGGGGAGCTTCCGGATCTATATGCAATCAAAAGGATCAAAGGGCGTCTTTCTGTTCCTTTTAGCGACATTTCTGCAGGTTATAGCGGCGTTCATTCCCGGAGGACCTCTCGAAATTGCCGCCGGATATGCCTTCGGTGTTCTGAAGGGCACGCTTCTGTGCGATATCGGCATGTCCGCGGGAAGCCTTGCTGTATTCCTGCTCGTTCGGAGATTCGGCATGAAACTTGTCGGCTTTTTCTTCCCGCGCGATCAGATTGATTCGATGAAGTTCCTGCGGACCAGCGGAAAATCACGCTTCATCCTCTTTATGCTGTTCCTGATTCCGGGCACGCCGAAAGATTTTCTCACATACTTTGTCGGTCTGACGGACATGCCGGTCATCTTGTGGTTTCTGATTACTTTTATCGGACGCTTTCCATCCATACTGCTTTCGTCGATGTCCGGAGGAGCGCTCGAGAGCCGTAACTACGCTGCGGCGGTTATAATTCTGATTCTTCTGTGCGCGGTCTGCGGCGCAGGAGCACTCTGGTACAGGCGGTATCTGATAAGAAAAAATATGGAGGGATCAGAAAAGGGCAGCCCGGATAAAAATCAGAAAAGATAGCATGCATCAATAACTTTACAGTTATAATAATGCCGTTCCGGTGTATAATATCGCTATATTTCTTTAGATTCTTTTTATTCTTTTCTTTGAGGAGGATCGCGTATGGATAAGGAACTGCGGCAGGTGAAAGAATCTTTCTGGAAGAACTACGGTTTCGTCGTTTCAATGATGATCGCGATCGCGCTTGGAACGATCACCGGACTTGTCTGGCCGGGCGCGACTGTTTTGTCCCCGCTGGGCGATCTCTTCATCAACATGATGTTCTGCGTCGTCGTACCGATGGTGTTCTGCTCGATCTCGTCGGCTATCGCCAACATGAAGACGCCCGGAAGAGCCGGAAAAGTCATGGGCGTGACAACCGTAACATTTCTTGTGACGGCCGCGATCGCCGCGATTGTCATGTATGTCGTCGTCCGTTTCATCAACATTGTGCCGGCCGGCTTCTCGGTTGACAAGATGGTGACCAGTACCGAAGATATCGCGGATATTACGCCGGGGCAGCTGATCGTGAATTTCTTTACAAAGCCTGATTTCGGCGAGCTGCTTTCGAGGCGCGCGATGCTTCCTCTTATTGTGGCCGCGATTCTGTTCGGCTTCGGCATTCAGCTTTCGGGAGGCCCTGAAACCAGAACTGCCGCGATGCTGGAAGATCTGACCGCCTGCATCATGAAGACGGTGAAAATCATCACATTCTACGCGCCGGTCGGTTTCTTCGGCTTCTTTGCAAATCTTGCAGCAACATACGGGCCGGAGCTGATGGGCGGATACGCCAAAACACTGGCCGTCTACTACATCATGTGCTTTGTCTACATGTTCCTTTTCTTCCCGATTTACGCCCGCTTCGGCGGCGGAAAAGGCGGGGCGGGTGTCATGTGGAGACATCTGTTCAAGCCGGCAGCCGTAGCGTTCGGAACCTGCTCGTCGGTTGCGACGATCCCTACGAATATGGAAGCAGCGCAGGAAACCGGCATTTCCAAAGATGTTTCGGAAATTGTTCTGCCGCTCGGCGCCACAATGCACATGGACGGTTCCGCGATGAGCGCGATTGTCAAGGTCGCGTTCCTGTTCGGTATTTCCGGTATGGATTTCGGAACCGGTAGAGCCGTGATCGCGATTATTGTGGCAATTTTCGCTTCGGTCGCCATGTCCGGCATCCCGGGAGGCGGCGGTGTAGGAGAACTGGTCCTGTGCTCCATTTTCTTCAATAACAGTCCGGAGCAGCTGACCGTTGCGTATACGCTCGCGCTCGCGATCGGGAATCTCGTGGATCCCCCGGCGACCATGGTCAACGCGGCGGGAGATTATGTCGTTTCGTTTATTGTCTCCAAATATGTCGACGGAAAGGACTGGCTGCAGAAGCAGCTTTCAAAGTGAGTCAGTACTCATCAAGGAACGAATGTTTCTTTCCTTTATATTTATAGCCAAGGAGCTGATCCACGGTGACATTCTCGGTCGCGTGGAAGATGTTCGTTTCAACGTCGGGAATGTCTTTCCTGAGCTGCGCGATCAGCATCTTGGTCATCACGCGCTTTGAGCCGGTGTGAGAGCCGTCCGGATTCACGGCGCAGGTTGTGCAGGTGTCCGTGAAATGACAGGCACACTGGATAAAGTGCAGTCCGTAATAGTCGCGCCAGCGTTTGATGTCGTCTTCGCGCACGAAGTACAGCGGTCTTATCAGTTCCATACCGGGATAGCTTGTTGATTTGAGCTTGGGCATCATCGCGTTGAACTGTCCCGAGTTCAGCATTCCCATCAGAGCGGTTTCAATCACATCGTCAAAATGATGCCCGAGAGCGATTTTATTGCATCCAAGCTCCCGGGCCTTTTTATACAGATACCCGCGGCGCATTCTCGCGCACAGATAACAGGGCGAAGTCCGGATATTATAAACCGCGTCAAAGATGGTTGTCTCGAAAAATATAACAGGAATCCCGAGGAGCTTTGCGTTGCTCTCTATGATATGCCGGTTCGCTTCGTTATATCCCGGGTCCATGCATAGAAAAACGAGATCGAATTTTCTCTGCCCGTGCACCTGAAACTCCTGAAAGAGCTTTGCCATCAGCATGGAATCTTTGCCGCCGGATATGCAGACGGCAATTTTATCGCCGTCTGCAATCATCTGATACTTCAAAACAGCTCTCGCGAACGGATTCAGCAAAGCCGCGTGAAATTTTTTCTGAATACCGTTTTCGATTTCCTGTCTCTTCTTATCACCCTGCGCTTCGTTTTTAATGGCGTCGAGCGCCCAGGCACCGTATCCGCCGGAGAGACAGCAGGCGTCATACCCTTTTTCAATCAGATACTCCGCCAGATCGCGGGTGATTGTTCCGTACTTACAATAAAGAATGATCTTCTTATCCTTCGGCAGAGGAGTGAGCGCAGCGTCAGCGAAATGCCTGACCTGGTCCGGTGTAAACAAAACGCAGCCCGGAATAAAACCATGCTCATATTCCTCTTGCGTTCTGGTGTCAATTAACATATACTCTTGCGGGCGCAGGGCGTTCAGCTCCTGCGGTGTGATTTCAGAATTCATATGTCCATCCTTTCCGGATTTACCTGCACAGCTGGCCTGCGCGATACCCATATCTAGAAAACAATCAGCGACATTATACAACATATTGTGACGAAAAGCGAAAAAATCACCAATTGCACCGGACCGATTTGTTCATATTACCGACTATGAAAAGCACGGCATCTAGTGTATTATAGCAGAGTACAATATCTTGTGTACAGATTGACTGTGCTAGTCTAAATCTTGTAGTAACAAGTCTAACGAATCCACACGGGAACACGAAGTTTTCTGAAAGAATTCCGGTTGTACATCGTAGTATCTGCGTGCGGCCGCCGGAGGGGTGTTTTTGCGGCACGTATCCATTTTGTTATTTGAGAACAAGAGGACGGGAGATCAATGGAAGCGGAAAAGGTAATGGAGAACACAGCAGTAACGGTTCACACAAACGTTATTAAAAGAAATGGCCAGGAGGTCGGTTTTGACATCGAGAAGATTGTAAACGCAATCGGAAAGGCCAATAAAGAGGTAAGCGGCATTTATCAGCTGAATCAGTATCAGATCAGCGCGATCGCGGAGAATATCGCCAGGAAAGTTGCGCAGGCGCCGCACGCGGTCAACGTGGAAGACATTCAGGACATGGTCGAGAAGGGGATCATGGAGATGCGCGGCTACGAAGTCGCGCAGAAGTATGTCCGTTACCGCTACAAGAGAGAGCTGTCCCGGAAATCGAACACGACGGACAACGGGATACTTGCGCTCATCAATCAGGAGAACGAAGAGGTAAAGCAGGAGAATTCCAATAAGAATCCTGTCATCAATTCTACGCAGCGTGATTATATGGCCGGCGAGGTCTCCAAGGATCTGACCAAGAGAATCCTCCTTCCGGAAGATATTGTCCGCGCGCATGAAGAGGGCATCATTCACTTCCACGATTCGGATTATTACGCGCAGAAGGAGCACAACTGCGACCTGATCAATCTGGAGGATATGCTGCAGAACGGCACGGTCATCAGCCAGACCATGATCGAGAAGCCGCACAGCTTCTTCACTGCCTGCAATGTAACAACGCAGATTGTCGCACAGGTGGCTTCCAATCAGTACGGCGGCCAGTCGTTTACGCTTTCGCATCTGGCTCCGTTTGTCGATATATCCAGACAGAAGATCCGCCAGAATGTTATTGACGAGCGTACTGCCTGCGGCGAGCCGCTCGATGAGGAAATCATCGACAAGGTTGTGACCGCAAGACTGAAGGAAGAGATCAAGTCCGGCATCCAGACGATTCAGTATCAGCTGATCACGCTGATGACCTGCAACGGACAGGCACCGTTCGTAACCATGTTCATGTATCTGGACGAGGTTCCGGATGGCCGCACAAGAGAGGATCTCGCGCTTGTGATTGAAGAGGCGCTCAAGCAGCGCATGCAGGGTGTCAAGAACGAAAAGGGCGTCTGGATTACGCCGGCATTCCCGAAGATCATCTATGTGCTTGATGAGGATAACATTTATCCGGACTCCAAGTATTATTATCTGACCGAACTGGCCGCGAAATGCACTGCCAAGAGGATGGTTCCGGATTATATTTCCGCGAAAATCATGAAGAGAGACAAGGGCGACGTATATCCCTGCATGGGATGCCGCAGCTTCCTGACACCGGATAAGGCTGGCCTTGGAGAAAACGGGAAGCATAAGTATTACGGACGTTTCAATCAGGGCGTTGTAACCATCAATCTTGTAGATGTTGCCTGCAGCTCAAACGGCGATATGGATAAGTTCTGGGATATTCTCGAAGACAGACTGGAACTCTGCCACAGAGCTCTGCGCTGCCGTCACGAGAGACTTCTCGGGACGCCTTCGGATGTCGCTCCGATTCTCTGGCAGTACGGCGCTCTCGCGAGACTGAAAAAAGGCGAGAAGATCGATCGCCTGCTGTACAATAACTATTCAACCATCAGCCTCGGTTATGCCGGCCTGTATGAGATGTGCATGAGAATGCTGGGCGTATCGCATACGGACCCCAAGGGCAAAGAGTTTGCGCTGAAGGTTATGCAGAAGCTCAATGACAAGTGTGCGGAGTGGAGAGAAGCCGAGAATATCAGCTATTCTCTGTACGGCACTCCGATGGAATCCACGACGTATAAGTTCGCGAAGTGCCTGCAGAAGAGATTCGGTATTATCAAGAACGTGACGGATCATAACTACATCACGAATTCGTATCATGTAAATGTCCGCGAAAACATTGACGCGTTCACCAAGCTCCGTTTCGAGTCCGATTTCCAGAGACTCTCTCCGGGCGGTGCGATTTCGTATGTGGAAGTGCCGAACATGCAGAACAACATTCCGGCTGTTTTGTCTGTCATGAAGTACATTTATGACAACATCATGTACGCGGAGCTCAATACGAAGAGCGATTACTGTGAAGTCTGCGGTTATGACGGCGAGATCAAAATTGTCGAGGACAAGAACGGCAAGCTTGTCTGGGAGTGCCCGAACTGCGGCAACCGTGATCAGTCCAAGATGAGCGTGGCGCGGCGTACATGCGGCTATATCGGAACACAGTTCTGGAATCAGGGCCGTACGCAGGAGATTAAGGACAGGGTGCTGCACCTGTAAAAATATAATTTGATTGAAAACATAATAATTTGATCGGAAATAAGTGCGATTAAATGTTATGCCAGAAGCCATACAGTCAGCAACTGTATGGCTTTTTTGTTAACTAATTATAAATTGATCGAAAATAAAACCTTATGCCGAGTGTTCCTGTTGTGATACCCATTGAAACTGATGAGCTTTTATACAGCTGGCTGATACGCATGTCCGAAGCTAATGGTTTTTCAAGTTTCCGTTCGTTTATTAATTCGTATATCACCCACTATCAGCAGGTATTGACAATGTTTGTCGGACCGACTGAACTATTTATCAGCGGGGATACTCTCCAGTTGAAGGATTACAGCAAAACAGACTGGCCTTGGTATTTTGACGGGGAGGCGAAGCTGAAACGGCATGAGACGGTCTTTCCGCAGGAATGCAGG
>ONHF01000010.1 GCA_900317555.1 uncultured Lachnospiraceae bacterium
ATTATACCTGTTTCATACAGAACTATCAAGATGTTTTTCCGCAAGACAAAACAACCTATGGATCGAATAACTTTTACCAGTTATCTCATTTTCAATCATTATCATAATTTCATTTTATTTATGATGCTTTAATTGTGATTGCAGAAATGATATGATTATGCCGTATTCAGAGGGAATCAGAACCGTGCCCGGTGTCTATCCCGGACACTCCCAGTCCGGTACTCCCAAAAGGCTCTGGCCGCGCTGTTTCTTCCTGTCTGATTCATTGAAAAAAGGCAGGTGCCATTGTGGCCTCTGCCTTTTACTCTGCACTATGATTCTGTTTTGCCGCTGCGCCTGCAGCAGTCATCTCTTCTTCCGTTTACGATACCAGTGCCGCAGGGAGAAAAACAGCGCGATTAAAAGCGCTCCGATATAGCCCAACATGCCAAGCGCCGGCACACCCAGTATCTTCGGCTCCATATCGGTCGTTGCGATCAGGCTCGAACTCATAAGAAGCGCCGCCACGCAGACGCCGATGACCAGATTCCGAACTGCCTGAAAAATAACCTGCGCCGTCTGATCCGCTGTCTCCAGATTGAGATTCACTTCACTGCGGCCGCCCAGAAACTGTTTGAGCGCGTCCGCGGTAAGAGAAGGAATTTCTATTCCCTTCTTCGCTGCTCTGTACAACTCCCTTCCATCGCGCGAAAGTTCCCGTTTCCAGTCGATCTTCTGCAGGTAATCATCTGTAACTCTGGCCTGCGCAATCTGCACCATATTGATGTCAGGGCTGATGTCAGCGAGGACGCCTTCCACGTGCGCAAGACCGCGTGCGAGCATTGTCATGCCGTGCGGCATGGACATCTTGTTCTTCTTCATGATCTCCATGAGCGCCGTCATGGTTTCCGCAACATCTATACTGCCCATGCCGTTGGAGCCGTAGGTTTCAATGAACTCACGAAGATCTTTGTAAAGCTGTTTATGGTCCGGCTTCCCGCGGAAATCGCACAGATCCAGCACTGCGCTCTCAACCGTCTGCAGGTCATGCATACCGATCCCCTGCACGCCGCGGACCATAATTCTGCGGTCTCTTTCCGTAAGGCGTCCCATCATGCCCATGTCGATCCAGACGATCTTTCCGTCACAGATCTTGACATTTCCGGGGTGCGGATCCGCATGGAAAAAGCCGTCATCCATCACCTGTTTGATGAAGTTGTTGACATATTTGCTGCCGATCTCATTCAGATCATAGCCCGCAGCCTTCAGCGCTTCCTTATCGTTAATCGGACAGCCGCCGATATATTCCATTACGAGAACTCTGGAAGTCGTGTATTCATGATACAGTTTCGGGCAGGTCACGTAGACGATGTCCTTGTTGTTGCGGGAAAACTCCTCCATATTGGAGGCTTCCTTGAGAAAGTCCATTTCTTCCTGCGCAACGCTCCACAGCTCGTCAATGACCATATTCAGATCCACCAGATTGCGAATTTCTCCGATTGGCGGAATCAGTTTGACAGCGCGCTTCATCAGTCCGATATCGCGCGCCATGATATCATATATGCCCTTTCTCTGGACCTTGACAATTACGTCCTCGCCGGAAAGGAGCTTTGCCTTATGGACCTGGGCAATCGAAGCGGAACCGAGCGGCTCCTTTTCAATGGATGCAAAAACATCCTGCCACCTGCAGCGATATGACCGGTTGATCACTTCCTCCACCGTCTCAAACGGCATCGGCGTGACATCCGAGTTCAGCTTCATGAGCTCGTCGCAGTATTGTTTAGGCAGGATGTCCGAATGCAGGGACATAATCTGACCGAGCTTGATATACGTCGGCCCCAGTTCCTCCAGAATCTGACGCAGCTTCTCAGGTGTCAGTCCCTCATTGATTCTGCTGCGCATGAGAACGCTCATGATCTCGCGCAGCCGTCCGCTTGTCGCCGGGACTTTCTTGTCTTCCCGCTGCATTTAAATCAGCCTGCATTCAGTGTATCTTTGAGCTTCTGCAGGTCTTCCGGTGAAAGACTCTTGATAAACGCGTCCAGATCCGGCTTCTCTTCGCCGCCGGCTTCTTCCTTGCAGGACTCTTTGTCTTCCTTCTTCGCGCTTACATTTTCCTTGATCGTATGCTTGAGTTCCTGATTCAGGGCTTTCCCCTGCTCAACGGTAATCTCTCCGCGCTCGACGAGGTCATCAAGCACTTCCTGTGATTTCTCGGCGGTTACAGCTACGGCACCGATGCCTGCCAGAAGAAGCTTTTTCACGCCATCCGTAAGACCGAACTTAACATTGTCAGCCATCATAAACCTCCCTTTCTTCCCTTACGGGAACTTTCTGACCGGTTGATTTCATTATACTCTATCCACCGCGCCGTGTATAGAAAAGGACTTATACAAACAGTGCGGCAAGCTTCGGCAGAAAAATCACACAGCCGATGATCGCGGCAATGATCGCGGCAAACAGCACCGCCCCCGCCGCCGCGTCCTTTGCCTTTTTCGCGAGCGGCTGTTTTTCCAGGGTCACAAGATCCACGCAGGCTTCCACCGAGGTATTGACAAGTTCCAGACTGATCACCAGTGCGAACAGAAGAAGGCAGATAAACCACTCCGTGACCGAAATCCGCAGCAGCACGCCAAAGAGCGTGACGAGAGCCGCCGCCAGAAGATGGATCTTGATATTCCTCTCGGTTCTGATTGTGTTGAAAATGCCCGCGAAGGCATATCCGAAGCTCCTGTACAAAGGCGATCTTTTTCTCATTGCTGCCACCAATTCATCCGCGTCTGATTCCACGCCGCGGACGCTATCTGACGCCGGCGGTTTGTCTTACCTGTTATAGCGGTCTATATACGCCTGAACTTCCTCTTTCGAAGGCATAACCGCAAGTGCTCCTTTTCTGGTCGTAATCAGGCTCGCCGCCGCGTTCGCAAACGTCAGCAGCTCTTTTAACTTGTCTTCATCCAGATCTTTTAATCCGAACCGCAGAATAAAATGCAGCGCGCAGGCGCAGAAGGTATCTCCCGCTCCTGTCGTTTCTATCGTATCCGGGTTTTTGAAGCCCGGGACAAAGACACTGCGGCCCTGCCAGTAGGCCTTGCTTCCATCCGCCCCCAGCGTTGCGAACGCAAGCGGAATATCAAAGCGCGAAATCAGGATGCGCATGCCCTCATCGATTTCCCCGGGATCTGTTGTCCCGTCCGGGCGCACGCCTTTTCCTGTCAGCAGTGCGATTTCATTATCCGAAATCTTTAAAACATCGCAGTTCTGCATGCCAAAGGCCATCTTCTCCTTGGCCTCATCTACAGATCCCCACAGGGGAGCGCGATAATTCGGATCAAAGGAAATAACTGCTCCGTTATCCTTGGCAATCGTCAGAGCTTCTCTGGTCGCGCGGTCCACGGTCTCATCCGTCATCGACAGAGTCCCGAAATGAAAGATGGAAGTATTCTCCAGAAGCTCTTTGTGGCGCTCTACTTCCTCGCTGGTCAGCATGATATCCGCGCCGGGCTTTCTGTAGAACGAGAAATCTCTGTCGCCGTTCGGGAGCTTCTGCACAAAGGCAAGCGTCGTCGGAATGGACTTGTCCATCTCGAGGCCGCTCATATCAATGCCCTGCCGTGCCGCTTTATCCTTCAGCATTCTGCCGAACATGTCGTCGCCGACTTTGCCGATGAACGCGGTGCTGTCGCCAAGCCTGGAAAGCATCGAAAGCACATTACAGGGTGCACCTCCGGGATTCGCCTCATAAACGGGATTTCCCTGCGCGCTCTCTCCGCTGCAGGTAAAATCAACAAGCAGCTCACCCAATGCCGTTACCGCATATTTTCTGTTCTGTTTCATACTGTCCCTCACCAAATCCGTTAGTTTTTAAAGCTGTGAACCGGCGCCGGAATTCTTCCCCTCCGGTCTACAAATCTGCTGCAGTCGAAGTTATTCACCGGCATGATCGGGGCGTGCCCTAACAGGCCTCCGAATTCCGCGACATCCCCGACCTTCTTTCCGGGTACCGGTATCAGGCGGCAGGCTGTCGTCTTCTGGTTGACCATGCCGAGTGCCATCTCATCAGCGATAATTCCGGAAATCGTTGTTGCCTTCGTATCTCCGGGAATCGCAATCATGTCGAGGCCGACCGAGCACACGCAGGTCATGGCTTCGAGTTTTTCGATCGTCAGCGCGCCGGCATTCGCCGCATTGATCATTCCCTGATCCTCGCTGACCGGGATAAAGGCGCCGGAGAGACCGCCGACATATGAACTGGCCATCAGGCCGCCCTTTTTGACCTGATCGTTGAGCATGGCAAGCGCTGCGGTGGTTCCCGGCGCGCCGGCATATTCCAGTCCCATTTCGCACAGAATATCGGCGACCGAATCGCCGACCGCCGGCGTCGGCGCAAGCGAAAGATCCACAATGCCGAAAGGATATCCGAGGCGCTTCGAAGCTTCTCTTGCAACAAGCTGTCCGACGCGTGTTACCTTGAACGCCGTCTTTTTGATCGTCTCGCTCAGCGTTTCAAAATCGCAGCCGCGGACATTCTCCAGCGCCGCCTTGACGGCGCCGGGTCCGGAGACGCCGACATTCAAAACAACATCGCCCTCGGTCACCCCATGAAAGGCGCCGGCCATAAACGGATTATCATCCGGAGCATTGCAGAAGACAACCAGCTTCGAATCGCCGTTTAAAACATTTCTCTTTTCGGAGAGCTCCGCAGTCTCTTTGATCACCGATCCCATAAGCCGGACTGCGTCCATGTCGATGCCGGTCTTTGTAGAGCCCAGATTTACCGAAGAGCACACAATATCTGTCGTTGTCAGGGCTTCCGGAATCGAACGGATCAGCAGTTCGTCCGCCGGCGTCATTCCCTTCGAAACAAGCGCCGAATAACCGCCAAGGAAATTGACACCGACTTCTTTCGCGGTTTCATCGAGGGTTTTCGCGATGCTTACAAAGTCAGCACTTGTTTTGCAGGCGGAGGCTCCGACCAGCGCAATCGGCGTTACCGAAATTCTCTTGTTGACGATCGGTATACCGAAATCTCTGGAGATCTCCTCGCCCGTCCGGACGAGATCTTTCGCGCAGCGGTAAATTTTGTCGTGGATCTTTCTGCGAAGCTGCGTAAGATCGGAATCCGCGCAGTCAAGAAGGCTGATGCCCATCGTGATCGTCCGGACGTCAAGATTTTCCTTCTCGATCATCGCATTGGTTTCGGCTACTTCACCTATTGTTATCATTCGCTTTGTTCCTCCCGCGCTCAGATTCTGTGCATTGCGTCAAAGATCGCTTCTTTCTGACATCTGATCTGCACGCCGATTGTTTCTGACCCGAGCTTTGAAAGCTGCGTGGAAAACTCGTCAAACGGGAGCTTTAACGAAGTGATATCAACAATCATCATCATGTTGAAATATCCCTGTACAATCGTCTGCGAAATATCCAGAATATTGATTCCGTTCTCTGCGAGATACCCGCAGACTTTCGCGATGATACCGACAGTATCTTTGCCGACAACTGTTATGATGGCGCGTTCCTGCATTACTTCCTCCTTTGATTACCGTCCGCCCTTTGCAGGCAGACTTTTCTTCGGAAATTTGATTTACCATTCCACCGCAAGCGAAGCGTTTCTTCTGGACGCCACATGCAGCGGCAGTTCGTCCGTGCGGTATCCTGTGCGTTCCTCCCGGCCGATCAGTTCAAGCCGGACCGTTTCATAGGCAAGCTCAGGATAATTGTTCTCCTTTGAAAGGTGACCTAAAAAGATGCCTTTCATGTGCCCGTTCAGAATTCTGGAAAGCAGATCGCCGCTGGAATCATTGGACAGATGGCCGTACTTTCCCAGAATGCGCTGCTTCAGGCGGTAAGGATAAGGCCCGACCTGCAGCATGTTGACATCGTGATTGGCTTCGAGAAGAACGACGTCGCTGTCCTTTAAACATTCTACTGTATATTCATTGTAACAGCCAAGGTCCGTGCAGATGCACGCCTTTTTCTTCCCGTACATAACACGATACCCTACAGGATCCGCCGCGTCGTGCGAAATGTGCATCGGATCAATTGTAAGGTCCTTGACAATCACCTTTTCATTCGGACGCACCGCAATGTACCGCGAAGGATCAATCACTTCACTTTTCGGATTGCTCCTGATCGCATCAATCGTTCCCTGTGTCGCGTAGATCGGCATCTGTGTATTCTTCGCGATCATCCACAGGCCGCTCGTGTGATCGGAGTGCTCATGCGTGATGAAAATTCCATCCAGATCACGCAGCTCCAGACCAAGCTCCCGCAGCGAATCCGCGGTCCGCTTCCTGCTGATGCCGGCATCCATTAAAAGGTGGGTTGTATCCGAACCGACATACGCGCAGTTGCCGCTGCTGCCGCTTGCAAAACTTTGAAATCTCATAAAAACAAACTCCGGTATCTCTTTCCAAAGGCCTCCGTACTAAGGTTTCAGCCTTTCGTCAATCTGTCTGTAAGCATCAACCAGATCACCGGAATTGTCAATGACCACATCACAGTTTCTTCGAAATTCCTCTTCGCTCAGCTGGTTTTGCATTATACGGTCGGTTTTCTCCCTGTCATATCCGCGGGAAGCCTCGAGTCTGTGCCTGCGCACATCCTGCCGACAGTAAATGTACCACATTTCATCGACCACTTCTTTATAACCGCATTCAATCAAAAGCGCGGCCTCGAGAAAAAAATAGTCCAGTGTGCCTTTTTCTCTTTCCTTTTCGACCTCATCTTCAATATAGCGGCGGACCGCCGGATGCACCAGCGCGTTGACCTTTGCAAGGAGCCCCTTGTCCGCGAATATTCGGGCAGCCATCTCGCCGGGAATGATCGCCCCGCCAGTGCCAAGAAGCGGTCTCCCCGTAGGATATCCTTCGAGCAGCGTGATCAGCGGTTCATACAAAGAGCCGCCCGGCTTCTCCAGCTCTTTGGCCGCATCATCCGAGAGCAGGATCCTGCAGTTATAGTGTTCTTTGATATAGCGAAGCAGCTCGGATTTCCCGGAGCCGACACCGCCCGTAATTCCAATCAGCTTCATTTCGCCTCGTACCAGTCGCTGCCTTCATGGCAGTCCACTTCCAGCTCCACCGCAAGATCGGCAGCGCCCTTCATGCCATCTTCCAGAATCTTCCGGACCGCCTCTTTCTCGTCCGGCGCCGTCTCAATCAGAAGCTCGTCATGAATCTGCAGGATCAGTCTGGACTTCAGATCGTTTCTTCGAAGAGCTTCGTAAACCCGGATCATCGCAAGCTTCATAATGTCGGCGCCGGTTCCCTGAATCGGCGCGTTCATCGCGACGCGCTCGCCGAATTGCCGCTGCATGAAATTGCTGCTGGAGAGCTCGGGAATCGGCCTTCTTCTGCCGAACATTGTAACCGAATAGCCGTATTCTTTGGCGTCCCGTACTTGTTTTTCCAGAAAGACGCGGATGCCCGGAAACATTTCATAATATTCGTCAATATACTTTTTCGCCTCCGCGCGCGAAATCGAAAGATCCTGGGAAAGCCCGAACGAGCTGATGCCGTACACGATGCCGAAATTTACAGCCTTCGCGTTTCTTCTCTGGAGCGGTGTCACCTCATCGAACGGGACATGAAAGACTTTGGCCGCCGTCTGCCGGTGAATGTCTTTATTGTCTTTAAAGGCCTCAATCATGCCTTCGTCACCGGCCATCGAAGCCAGAATGCGCAGCTCAATCTGCGAATAGTCCGAATCCGTAAAAACATATCCATCCTTCGGCACAAATACCTTCCGGATCGCGCGTCCCTGCTCCGTGCGCATAGGGATATTCTGCAGGTTGGGATCTGTAGAACTGATTCTTCCGGTCGCTGTAATCGTCTGATGGAAGGTCGTATGAATTCTGGAATCCGGCGCAATATAAGCGGCAAGTCCGTCTGCATACGTAGATTTGAGCTTTGTCAGCGCGCGGTACTCCAGCACATGCGCCACAATCGGATAATCCGGCGCGAGCTTTTCGAGAATATCCGCCGAAGTCGAATATCCGGTTTTGGTCTTTTTAGCCCCCGGCAGAAACATCTTCTCAAAAAGGATCTCTCCGAGCTGTCTGGGACTTGCAATATTGAATTCACAGCCGGCTTCTTCCTGAATCTGCTTTTCCAGCTCCGCGATTCTGCCTTCCAGCTGCTGCCCGTATTCCCGGAGTTTGTCCGGAAGCACCCGGATACCGGCCTTCTGCATGTCATACAGAATATAGGAGAGCGGAAGTTCCATGTCCGTATAGAGCTTCCACATGCCGGTATCTTTGAGCTTTTCACGGATCTTTCCGCCTGCGCGCAGAAGGCTCCACGCGGTCCGGCACGCGTACTCCGCAGTTTCCTTTACAGCCTGCGGGCCATCGGAAAGCCTCTCCTGAAAGGTTCGTTTCCCAAGGAACTGCTCCTTCGCGGCAATTGTCTCCTGCAGATACTCCGAAGCAATGTCCTGCGGCTCATAATCACTCTTCAAAGGGTTGACGAGATAACTTCCGATCAGCGTGTCAAACATGCCGGAAAGCCTGACACCGTCGTGAAACTCTTCATCCCCAATTTCAAAGAACGGAAACAGCTCTTTAATATGATAAACATAGACCGTCAGGCCTCCCCCGCCGGCCGCAATGCGGAGCGTGCGGAACCCGTCTTTCATTACTTCCGCAGTACTCCCGGTCAGATAATGCGTTTCCTGCCCGAAAGCGACTGCCGCGCCGAGAAGGACCGGATCCTCCGGAAGCTTCGGCTCATCATAAACCGGAAACAGGCAGATGCCATCCGCATTTTCCGCCTTCCGGAAAACAATGCCGGCCTCCGCAGGATCTTCGATTATATCAAATGAAAAGCCGGCCTCCGCTGCTCCGGCCGCGGCAGAGACAGCGGCCGCATCGAAACGGCCGAGAAAGTTCTTAAATCCCAGCTCTGTATAAAGTGCATAAGCCTCTTTTGTATAGAAATTTCCGATTCTGGAATCCGCGGGGGCAAGGTCCAGGTCACAGTCTGTTTTGATTCTTGCAAGGAATAAAGAAAGCTCTGCCTTGTCCCTGTTCGCGCGCAGCGTCTCCCGCAGGGCAGTCCTTGGAATTTCGTCCAGATGTTCGTAAACACCAGCGACAGAATGATACTTCGTGATCAGATCGACTGCTGTCTTCGGACCGACCTTCGGCACGCCCGGAATATTGTCCGCCGTATCCCCTTGCAGCGCCTTGACCTCAATGAATTCGGCAGGTGTTACATGCAGCGTCTCCAAAACATCACCCGCATAATAATTCTCGATCGTCGTCTGCCCTTTTTTCGTCTTCGGAATACGGATCTGAATATGTTCATCCGCAATCTGCAGAAGGTCACGGTCGCCGGAAATCAAAGAGACTTCCATTCCCAGCTCCTGCGCCTTTTTCGCGAGCGTCCCGAGAATATCATCCGCCTCAAGGCCGGCCTGCTGGGCGATCCGGATTCCCATGGATTTCAGGACTTTCTTGATAAGAGGAACCTGACTGCGCAGCTCCTCCGGCATCGGATGTCTCGTGCCTTTGTACTCCGTGTATACCTGATGGCGGAAAGTCGGCGCATGCACATCAAAAGCAACAGTAAGATAGTCCGGCTTCTCCTCATCAAGGATTTTGAACATGATATTAAGAAAGCCGTAGACTGCGCCAGTGTGCACGCCCGCGGCATTTGTAAGGTCCGGCATTCCGTAGAATGCCCTGTTCAGAATACTGTGTCCGTCAATCAGGACAAATTTTTCACTCATAAATATCTCCTGCCGCAGGCATCCTGTTTTACAGAAAAAGCATGTTCTGCATGAAAAGCATACTTTACATAAAAAGCATGATGCCCGTAACGGCAGCCATCACCATGGCTGCCAGCGTGATTACTTCCAGAATAAACGCGGCTGCGCCGAGATGTTCCCTGCGCCGCAGCCTCCCGCGCTCCGTCTGAATATAAGCATCCAGTTCCTTCTGCAGATTGAAGGTTTCTCCTGTCTCCAGCTTCGGCATACCTGCAAAGACCAGGAACTGAATGGAAAGCTCATCCTGACAGCTGCCGCAGGAATCCAGATGCCGCAGAAACGCTTCCAGCGCACGATTTGCAAGCCGGTCCTCCAGAAACAAAGGGATCTGCTTTTCGAATTGTTTGTGCGTTATGGAGTTTCCTTCAGCGCGCGGAATAAAATTCGTCTTCATACTGCATATTATATCACGCCGGCAAGCACAATTTGCGGTTATATTTCAAACAACCGGAATATCAAACGGGCGCACACGCCCTGTCGCTCCCGAGTAATAATAGATTCTTCCCGCAAGAGGAGCGTCTGCGTCCGCTTCCGAGGTTTCGTTCAGGATCTTCAGTCGTTCTCTGATATCCATATAGTCGGTGTCCGACATTCTGTGTATCATGCAGCTCGCAGCGCTTGTAAAGGCAATATAGTAATCCTCTCCGAGAATATCCCGGATTCTTCTCGCGACACCGGGATAGAAAAGCGCCGTGGCCCCGCCGGACCTCGACAAGGTTGTCAAAACCGGATTGAACGGCTGCGTACCTCCAATGATCCTGTCCTGCTCCATAAACTCTCCCTGACGATCATCCATTTCGTCCATGCCGCAGGGATCGTCCGAATAGTACAGCCGCGCGGGGTCGCTCTGGCTCATGTTGCAGAGTACCTCCCGGAAAAGGTCGTCCGGATCTTTGTGCCACTGCCCTGTTATGATGTCCTCGGGCACGACGATGGACATATCGGTCGTTTCTGTTTTGGATATATGCAGGTACACGCAAAGCGCGATTTCGTTCACTACGGCGTGACAGCTGCATCTGACCTTTTCACGGTTCCTCTCAACGTTCACCGCGCGGATGAACAGGCGGTCCTTTACATGTTCATAATATTGAATCTCTTCCGTAACATTGAAGCTGCCGATCAGCGGTATATTGTTCAGCGTATTCCTGACGCCGATGAACATGCCTTCCCATCCGAAGCGCAGAAACAGCTGATACATCGGCTCAACCGGGAGACTGATATGCTCTACGCCGCAGGCCCCGGGCACACCGATCCGCACGGCGTCCATGGAACTGTTGTACTCCGCGGTCATCTCCCGCATTCTCGGAAATTCTTCCCTGCGTTCCATAAGGCGTTTGATAAACGCTTCCGGAAAATCCTGCCGCTCCATATAGTCCGGCTCAAAGATCTGCTCTTCACTCTGCTGTGTCTGATAACTGCGCTGCACCATGACATGCCCTCCCAAGATATGATGAATTGAAGATGTGATTGTCTGACATCAAGATGAATGTCTGACCTGATAAAAACATTATGCCATAGCGGAGACGAAAAATGCGGAACTCTCACGCCGGAAAACGTACGTGAGGTTCCGCAGGTATATAGTATGCACAAAGAGTTTCAGCAGCTCTCGCGCAGCAAAAGCAAATCCCGAACCTGATCAATTCCTTTATCGGAAAGTAAGTAGTATAATATTTGTCAGTACCTGAAACAGTCCGCAGCTCTCCGGCGGACTGTTTTTTCTGATATACGCTGAAAGGAATGATATGTCCGGCTCCAAAAACAGACAATACACTCTGGCCATCCTGTTCGTCATACTGGATTCCGTCGGATTCTCACTGATGAATTTCTTTGTGAAGCTTTCCGGCGATCTGCCGGCCATGCAGAAAGCTTTTTTCCGAAACGCAATCGCCTTAATCGTTTCCGTCATTGTGCTTGCCGGTACGAAGGAAAAATTCAGGATTAAAAGAGAAAGCTGGCCATGGTTAATCCTTCGCTCCATCTTCGGTTCCCTCGGTATCTTCTGCAATTTCTGGGCGCTTAGCAGGCTGACAATTGCGGATGCCAGTATACTGAACAAAATGTCCCCGTTCTTTGCCATCATTATGTCGATATTCATTCTACATGAACTGCCCGGCGTCTTTGAATGGTTTTGTGTCGGTGCAGCGTTCGCGGGCACACTGTTTGTCGTCAAACCGACCGCAGGTCTTGCCAGCATCCCTGCTGTCATCGGGCTCGCAGGCGGATTCTTTGCCGGAACGGCATACACTTTCGTACGATTTCTTGGCAAGAAGGGTGAACGGGGACCTGTAATTGTTATGTTTTTCTCGGCATTTTCGTGTCTTGCATTTCTGCCGTCGCTCCTCTTTCATTATCATCCGATGACAGCCGCGCAGGTTCTTTCTCTTCTTGGTGCCGGCATAAGCGCATCGCTGGGGCAGTTGTGTGTAACAAAAGCCTACTCTCTCGCTCCCGCAAAAGAGATATCCGTATTCGATTATTCACAGGTTCTTTTCGCCGCGATCTGGGGATTCTTATTCCTTGGAGAAATTCCGGACATGTTCAGCCGGATCGGTTATGTGATTATTATCGGAACTGCACTTGTAAAGTGGGGTCACAGTATGCGCACGGAAAAATCATAAAAACCGCTTGCGCGATTCTTCCTGTTCCTGTAGAATAAAAAAGTCACGAGGAAGCAAATGTGACAATAGATGCGATCATAGCTCAGCTGGGATGAGCGTCCGCTTGACGTGCGGGAGGTCAGAGGTTCGAGCCCTCTTGGTCGCAGACAGCGAAAAGCCCTGAAGGAGGAATCCTTCAGGGCTTCTTTTATGCCGATTTTCTTTTATTCATGGCTTCTTTTCTGACTCGGATTTTGTCCCGGGGATCGTTGTGTTTTGTCTGCTCCTTCTTCTTTTTATCTTTCTGACAGTGAAGATGATGGCCGCGATCAGAAGCACCAGTACAATTATAAACGGCAGAAGGTAAATCAGCACAATCAGAAGCTGCTGCATGGCGTTTACAAACGTTTCCCCGCTGTCTTCAAAGGCATTGCGCAGCCGTTCCGCGTAGGAAATCTTCTGTGGACTGTAAAACTTTACTTCGCGAAGCGTAACGTCAACTGTCGAGTAGGAGACATCGTAATCGATCTGGTTGTTTTTGCGGGAAAGCTCCGCGATCCTCGCGCGGACATCCGCAAGCTTATCTTCGATCGTGATCATGTCCGCGACATTTTCCGCCTTTTTTAAAAGCTCGAGAAGCCGGTCCTGTTCCGTGCGCAGCGCCCGCAGCCTGTCCTCATTGTCCTGATACGTTCTTGTCAGATCCTGCGAATTGCTCGAGCGTTCGATTATCTTACCATCGATTTTTCCGGCGCCGTCGAAAAACCTGTCAAAATTCTTTGATGGAACTCTGACGGTCAGGCTCCAGATCCGCCGCGCGTTGTCCCTGTCAAACTCATCCTCCGAAGCATAATAATATCCGGAATCCGAATCTGTCGTTTCGCTCTGGTCTTTGATAAAACCGCCGCAGTCTTCGACCAGCTGCAGCATTTGTTTCTTTGCGGTATCATAGTTCTTCGTCTGGATCTGCGCGTTGCCGCTGTAAACAATTTTTCTGCTGATTTCAGTGGTACTCTCCTGCCCTGTGACGGGAGTCTGCGCCGTTTCGGAAGAAGCTTCTGTCTGACCTTCACCGCTTTCTTCACCAAGCGCGGAATCCTGCTGCATGGAATATGCTTCCGTCCCGTTTCCATTTCCCATATCCTCTGCAGCGGCGGTAAAGTTTACTGAGCCGGCGGACTTTCCTGTGGACGCACCGCAGCCGGCCAGCGCAAGCAGCATTGCAGAAAGAACGGTCGCAGTCACTCTGACAGCAAGATTCCTCTTATTCATCAAAATTCTCCTCTCTAAGAAACATGTTAAATAATTATATCATCTGTTCACTACCGGCGTGCGGCATCTGCACAGTGTTTTAACCTTTCCTGTGCGTAAGCAAAAAACTTCCGGTACCCCTCACAGCAGATATCCTTCCCTTACAGAGGCTGCGTGCCTCTTACGATATCCATAAAGTCCTGCATCAGAGGCGTTCGCATCTTATCCTGATGATACACAATAAAAAACGCCTGTTCCATCCGGATTTTCCGGATGCTCCCTCTGACCACACGTCCTCCATTTACGGCATCCTCCGCCATCTGATGCGGCAGAACCGTAACGCCGAGTCCGCTCTGCACCGCGTTTAAAAGCGCAGTCGTACTCGTGGCTTCCCAGAGCGGAACGACGGGTCCCGCGCCGTGTTCTTCCATCGCTTTGTCAAAGATATCCCGCGCGCCGCTGCCTTTTTCCCGAAGAAGTATGTCTTCCTGCAGGAATCTTTCCAGCGGCATTTCCAGATTTGCTTCATATCCTTGCGTTGCCGGCATAACCAGATCCAGCCTGTCCGCAGCGTACTTCTCTGCTTCCAGCTCCTTATTGTGAACCGGTGTTTCAACAAGCGCGAGATCCAGTTCGTTCACGAGCAGCATTTTTTCGAGATCCCTCGAAAATCCGACTTTGACAAAGACTTCGGCCAGCGGATGACAGCTTTGAAACTGTTTCACATATTCCGGCATCCTCCGGGAACCGATCGTTATGCTGGCGCCGATCCGGATGGTTTCATGATCCTTTTTCTCTTTCAGCTGCCGGTCCATGTCGTCGAAGGTCGAGGCAATTCTCTGCGCGTATTCCAGAAATTCCTGTCCGGCATCTGTCAGATACAGGCGCCTCGAGAGACGTTCAAAAAGCTGCAGCTGATATTCCCGCTCGATTTCCTGAATCGCGACGCTCACACTCGGCTGACTCAGATATAAAGATCTCGCCGCTTCGGAGATATTGTTGTGATGATTTACGACGGCAAGAAAAATCCGGATGTTCCGTATGGTCATGGCTGTTCCCTTCCCGGTTTGCTCTATGAAATGATTATAATAAATACACTATTATATTCATAATTTAATAGTATTTTACATATTTATATCCTGCTTTACAATGATGTCTTGTAAAAGGAGGGTCAATCATCTATGGAAAAACAAACTCGGGCTGCGGAGCCGCTTTCCGAAAAGAAAAGTGTCGTTCTCAAAAAGCTGTTCTTCGCGACACTCTATCTGTCCGCTTTCACGTTTGGAGGCGGCTATGTCATCGTAACTCTGCTCAAGCAGAAATTCGTCGATGAGCTGCACTGGATCGACGAGGAAGAGATGCTCGATCTCGTCGCGATCGCCCAGTCTTCGCCCGGAGCGATTGCCGTCAACGGCGCGATCGTAGTCGGATACAAGCTTGCGGGCATCGCGGGCGTTATCGTCTCCGTCATCGGCGCCATACTGCCGCCGTTTATTATTCTGACCGTCATATCCTTCTTCTATGACGCGTTCAAGTCCAACTTTGTTGTGCAGGCGATGCTCAAAGGCATGAACGCGGGCGTGGCCGCTGTGATCATTTCGGTTGTCTTCGATATGGGTGCCGGTGTCGTCAGGTCGAGAGACGCGCTGCTTATCGCAGTTATGATTGTTTCCTTTGTTCTGAATTATTTCCTGAAGGTCAACGTTGTCTGGATCATCCTGATGACCGCGGCGCTCGGCGCTGTCATCACGATCCTCCGCGAACGGAAAGGAAAGAGCGCTGGATCAGGCGCGGATAAGGAGAGGAAGTAACGCATATGATGACGACTTATATTGAATTGTTTTTCGCGTTTTTAAAGATCGGCGCATTTTCGTTCGGCGGTGGATACGCCGCGATGCCGTTAATTCAGGCACAGGTCATCGACCGTTACGGCTGGCTCTCCACCAGGGACTTTACTGACCTTGTGACAATCTCCCAGATGACGCCCGGACCGATCGCCGTAAACGCCGCAAGCTTTGTCGGCAATCTGGTCGGCGGAATTCCCGGCGCGGTGTTCGCGACACTCGGCGTCATTCTTCCCTCCTGTATCTTTGTTACCGTCCTAGCCTATCTTTATAACAAGTACCGGAACCTGACACTCATGCAGGGAATTCTCGGATTCCTTCGTCCGACCGTCGTATCGCTGATTTTCGTCGCAGGTCTGAACATTCTCCTTCCTGCCATATTTACAGGCGGGACGTATGCTCTTACGCCTAGTAACATCGACATACGGATCGTGATATACTTTATAGCCGCGCTGATCGCCCTCCGCAAATTCAAGGTCGGGCCGATCAAGGTCATGGTTGCCTGCGGCGCCGCGGAACTGATCGTACAGATCGTACTGAAGTTTGCGATTTAAGCAGAATATCCGTCATATAAGAACCCCGGCAGGAATACTTTCGGAAGATCTTTCTTCCGGAAGATTCCTGCCGGGGTTTGTTGTATTACCTGCAGCCTGATCTTGCTCTGTACTGTTACCTGTTCAGCTCGTCTGCCTGCCCCTTTGCCTTGTGTCCGCGGATGATTCTGTCAATCTCTTTCAGATCGGACAGCGGCAGGTCGCCTGTAATCGTGCATTTGGTCGAAGAGGTCGCATCTCCATACTCCAGCGCCTTCTGCGGATCACCGTACCGGAGCAGTCCGTATAATGCGCCCGCAACATAAGCGTCGCCAGAGCCGATACGGTCGACAACATCAATATCATTGTAGGGCGCTTCCGAATAGAATTCGCCGGTTTCGCTGCTGTAGATCATCGACGTAAAGTCATGCACCTTCGGAGACTTCACTTTACGCTGTGTCGTGCACACATAACGAATTCCCGGATAATCTCTGACATACCCCCGCATGATCTCCATCAGAGAATCTTCTTTTCTCTGCATCATGCGTCTGGATGTCTCCTCGGAGACAAACAGAATATCAACATACGGCAGGATGCTGTAAATTGTCTGCCGGGCTTTTTCTTCTCCCCAGAGGTTCGCGCGGTAGTTGCAGTCAAAGGAAATCATCGCTCCCGCGTCCTTGAATCTGCGGATCAGTTCGATCGCCGTATCACGGGTATTGTCGCACAGGGCAAGCGTAATGCCGCTCGTATGAAACATTCTGCTATATGAGTAGACGCTCTCCGGAATCTCGTCAATCCGGATTCTTGTAAACGAAGAATTCCGGCGGTCATAGACGACCGTTGGCTTTCGCGGTGCCGCGCCGTACTCATAATAATAGATACCCAGCCTTGCTTCGTCCGAAGAATCGTAAATCAGATAATCGTCCGAAACGCCTTCAAAGCGGATTTCATTTTTGATGTATCTTCCCAGATCATTGTCCGGAAGTTTCGTGATAATGCCGGTGCGGATTCCTAAAAGTGCTGCCCCTGCAGCCACGTTGAGTTCCGAACCGCCGGCGTTCTTGTCAAAAGTCGCGCAGCTCGAAAGTCTGTCATATCCCTGTGGCGAAAGGCGAAGCATGACTTCCCCCATCGTTATCAGATCAAATTTAGACATAGCATTTCACCTCGCTAAAACATAATCCAATGAATAAACAGGCCTGCCGGTCATCGGATATCTTCAATGTTGTACGGCGTAGCCTGATATACATAGTAGTTGATCCAGTTGGAATACAGAAGACTCGCCGTGCTCCTCCACTGGAGCGGCGGCTTCTGCTGCGGATCGTTGCACGGAAAATATCCCTCCGGCAGATCCGGGTGCAGACCTTCCTTCAGATCCCGAAGATATTCATCGCGCAGCGTATATCTGTCATACTCTCCATGTCCGAAAATGAAGACCTGCCGGCCCTCCTTCGCAATACACAGAAGGACTCCGGCCTTTGGTGACTCCGCAAGCACCTTCAGCTGTTCGCAGCGGTGAATATCTTCAGAAGGAACTTCGGTATACCTGCTGTGCGGAATCAGAAAATAATCATCGCAGCCGCGTACGAGCGGCTCTCTTCTGTGCAGTACGCGATGGGGGTAGACGCCGCAGAGCTTTTTCGGCAGCATCCGCTTCTTTAATCCGTAATGATAATAAAGGCCGGCCTGTGCCGCCCAGCAGATATGAAAAGTGGACTGGACATGTGTTTTGCTCCATTCAAAGATACCGCAAAGCTCCTGCCAGTAGTCGACTTCCTCATACTCCAGCTTTTCAACCGGCGCTCCGGTAATGATCAGACCGTCGAAGTGTCTGTCTTTAATCTGGTCGAAAGAGTAATAAAATTGCTGCAGATGGTTCTGCGAAGTGTGGACCGCCTGATGGGATGACATCCGCAGGAATGTGATATCGAGCTGCAGCGGCGTATTCGAGAGCATCCGCAGCAGCTGCAGCTCCGTATCTTCTTTCTTGGGCATCAGGTTCAGAATGCACAGTTCCAGCGGCCGGATATCCTGATGAGTCGCCCTGTTCTCGTCCACGACGAACAGATTTTCATTCTCGAGTATTTCCCTGACCGGAAGGTCATTCTGAACTTTAATCGGCATTACTTACTGGTTTCCTTTCCCGCTGCAAAGCTCTATGAACCGGTCTTCCGAGATGACCGGAATACCGAGGATCGCAGCTTTCTGATTCTTCCCGGAATTGGAAGCGGCATCATTATTGATCAGATACGAAGTTTTCTTCGAGACACTGCCGGACACTTTTCCGCCAAGACTCTCAATATACGCCTTCAGCGCGTCTCTGTTCTCATAATGATGCACCGCGCCTGTGATAACAAAGGTCTTTCCGCTTACAAACGAAGATTGTGCAGCAGGCGCGCTCTTTTGAATCCGCAGCTCAGCAAGGAGTCTGTCCAGCATTTCACGGTTCTTCTCATCCGCAAAGTACGACGCCGCGTTCTGCGCGAGAACCGGCCCGATCCCGTCAATCAGAGAAAGCTCGCCGGCTCCCGCCTTCCGGATCGCCTGCAGATTATCCTGATAATGCTCACACAGGAGCTTCGCGCCGGAGGAACCGATGCCGGGAATGCCAAGCGCGGTCAGTACCCGCCTCGCAGTCGTATCTCTTGAAGTCTCAATCGATGCGGCCAGATTATCATAGGATTTTTTACCGAAGCCTTCCATCTGCATGATCTCGCCGGCATGGCGGTCCAGATGGTAGATGTCCGCAAACTCACGGATAAAGCCGCGCCCGATCAGTTTTTCGAGCGTCATCTCGGAAAGCCCGTCGATGTTCATCGCGTTTCTGGATACGAAGAGACTGAAAGCCTTGATCTTCTTCGCGGGACACTCGGGATTTATGCAAAACAAAGACTGCGCGTCATTCATCGCCCTGATCTCGGTTCTGCCGCCGCAGACGGGACAGGCAGCCGGGATCTCCAGCGTATCTGACTTTGTCAGATTCTCCGCGATCTGCGGAATAATCATGTTGGCCTTGAAGACAAGGATGCGGTCTCCGATTCCAAGCTTCAGCTGCCGGACGATGCTGACATTATGCACGCTCGCCCGCCGGACCGTCGTCCCCTCCAGTTCCACCGGATCGAAAATCGCGACCGGATTGATCAGTCCGGTTCGCGACGCGCTCCACTCCACTTCGCGGAGTGTCGTCTCCTGCGTGTCATCCGCCCATTTAAAAGCGATGGCATTCCGGGGGAACTTGGCTGTCGTACCGAGAGAGTCGCCGTAGGCAATATCGTCCAGAAGAAGCACCAGTCCGTCGGATGGAATATCGTATGTCCTGATTTTCTCTTCAAAGTACGAGATCCGGTCCATGATCGTCTGACGCGTTACTCTATGGTATTCGACAACATCGAACCCCTGTTGTTTCAGAAACAAAAACTGCTGCTCGCGGCTGTTGTGAAAATCGACCTGCTGCGCTGCTCCCTCCAAAGAGGAACTGTCCTGCGCACCTGCGGGTAAGACTGCCGAAACCAGGGAAAAGGCAAAGAAATGAACATGTCTCTTCGCGGTTACCGCACTGGAAAGCTGGCGCACAGAACCGGAGCAGAGGTTTCTGGGATTTTTATAACGCACATCTTCGAGATCTCCCGCCAAAACCGCTTCCTCTTCCAGCTTTTCGTTGATCTTCTCAAAATCGGAATAGCGGATGACGGCCTCTCCGCGCAGGATCAGTTCTCCCTGAAACGGAATCGAGAGTGGAATATTCTCGAAGACTCTCGCGTTCTGCGTGATAACTTCTCCGATTTCGCCGTTGCCGCGCGTGACTGCCTCGAACAGCTTCCCTTCTTTATAGGTCAGGACAACCGTCAGGCCATCGAGCTTGAAGGAGAGCAGCCCTTCCTGATCTCCCAGCCAGTCGCGCAGTTCCTCTCTGGATTTGGTCTTGTCGAGAGAAAGCATCGGTTTCTCATGCCGGCGCTTCGGCAGCTCATCGACCGAAGCATAACCGACATGAACCGTCGGCGAATTGGTCAACGTAACTCCGGTCTTCTTCTCGAGCGATACAAGCTCGTCATAAAGCTTGTCGTACTCGAAATTGGTCATGATTTCCTCGTCCTTCGCGTAATACGCTTCGGACGCCTTATTTAACAGCGCGACAAGCTCCTTCATGCGCGCATTCGGATCTGCCGCTTCGGCAGCGGCACTGCTCTTCATCTCCGAAGGATCTATACTCATATGTCTGCTCCATCCGGCGCAGTTACTGTTCCTGCTGCCCCGTAAGCCCCGCTTCTCTATAAAGCTGCGCCAGCTCGGTTCCCGTAATTTCGCGCTGCGTACCCGGCCGCAGTCCCTTTACCGTAATATTCAGAACGCGCACCCGTTTCAGCGATTTGACTTCACTGCCCACAGCCGCGCACATCCGCCGGATCTGGCGGTTCAGTCCCTGCGTCAGAACAATCCGGAAAGTATACTCTCCAAGGCGCTCGATCCGGCACGGCCTTGTCCGGACGTTCAGCTCTTTCAGATAAATGCCTTCGCGCATTCTGGATAGCGCCTGATCACTGATTCTTGACCTTGTGCGGACAATATATTCCTTTTCGTGTCCGGCCGCTCCGCGCATCATTGCTTCAATCAGGTCCCCATCATTCGTCATCAGAAGGAGGCCTTCGGAATCCCGGTCGAGTCTTCCCGCATAAGTAAGGCGCACCGGATAATGAAAAACATCTTCCAGCGTAACAGCCGCATGCGGGTCATGGCTCGTTGTTGTCACACCGGCCGGCTTGTAAAACGCGACGACGATCTTCCTGTTTGCGGCGCGGACAATACGGTCTCCGACTTTGATCTTCTCTCTGCCGCTGACCATGAAGCCGGGCAATACCGTCTTTCCGTCGACGGTCACTTCCCCCTGTTCGATCAGCCGGTCGGCTTCTCTTCTCGAGCAGATGCCGGCCTGCGCCAGATATTTGTTCAGACGGATAATTCCGCCAGCTGCTGCGCTGCCTTTTCTTTCAGAATGCACTTTCCATGCTCCTTGATATATGCTATGCGGCCTTCACTGTTCTGCGCAAGCGTTCCGAACTCGTTGAGCGAGAGCACGATTCTGCGGAACTGTGCCCCGCTTTCGTCTTTCGTTTCAACGATAAAATCGTATTCCCCGGTTTCTTCATCATAATAAAGAGAGGACGCGAATTCATTCGCGGATTCCGCAGTCATGCCTCTGGAGCACAGGATTGCCTCTTCCATCGAATGCAGGGCAAAACAAAACTCCTTCTTCTGCGGCTCCTGCTTCTTAGACTGCTCCGAAGCAGCGGGAGTATACGGCTGATCATAGGGAATATGTTCCTTCTTCGCAGCCTTTTCCACGGGTTTTCCGCCTTCGGTAAGCGTCAGCGAAATCGAATGATCCGGCAGAATCGAAATGCGCATGGAACTGTACTGGCTTTCCAGATTGAAGTGTTCTCTGCGCGCAGCTTCCACGATGGTCTCCCGCAGGTAATTCATCGCCTCTTCCTTGCGCTCCAGAAGGTCATCGATCTTGATGCCCCTGGACCGCAGATCTTCCGGAGAAATGATGCAGTTGATCGTTGTATCATTGATTCTTCTGAATGTCATTGAATTCCTCTTCCTTTACTGGCACAGGTATCCGGCAGCCTTTGCCGGCCGGATTTTCCTGTACCGAACAGTATAACACGAAAGGCGGCCTGCCACAATTTGCAGCAGGCCGCCCTGAATATCCTGATGATCAAGAAGAGTACGACTTACAGGGAGAAATTATTTCTCCGCAGCCTTTGCCTGCGCCATAACTTCTTCCGCAAAGTTCTCTTCTCTGTGCTCCATTCCTTCGCCGGTCTCAAAACGTACAAACTTCTTCAGAGAAATCGAAGCACCGTTCTTCTTGCCAACCTCAGCAAGGTACTGGGCAACGGTCTGCTTGCCGTCCTCAGCCTTGACATAAATCTGATCTGTCAGGCAGACTTCCTTGAACTCCTTGTTCAGTCTTCCCTGTACCATCTTCTCGATGATATTCTGCGGCTTGCTCGCGTTCTTGGGATCATTCTTTGCCTGCTCAACAAGGATTGCGAGCTCATGATCTCTGTCTTCCTGCGGAATGTCGTTCTCGGAAACATACTTGGGAGCAAGTGCCGCTACCTGCATTGCGACGTTTCTTACCGCTTCCTTGATCTCGTCATTCACGACGTCGGTATCCGCTTCCACGATAACGGCAATTCTGCCGCCGCCATGTACATACGAAGCCACGATGCCGTTCTGCGCGACAACCTTCTCGAATCTTCTGATCGAGAGCTTCTCGGAGATAACGCCGATGAGCTCTGTAAGAGCTTCATCAACAGTCTGCTCCGGATTCGCAACCCATTTTTCCTTCTTGAGTTCGTCAACCGTCTTTGCATCGGAAGCAAGAACCTGCTTCGCGACATTGTTTACGAATTCCTTGAACTTCTCGTTGCTCGCCACGAAGTCGGTCTCGGAGTTAACTTCTACAACAACAGCGGTTTTGTCGCCGTCCTGTGCCGCGATGGAAAGACCTTCAGCCGCGATACGGGAAGCCTTCTTCTCAACCTTCGCGCCTGCAACCTTTCTAAGCTCGTCAACAGCCGCGTCCATATCGCCGTTTGTCTTCGTCAGGGCCTTCTTGCAGTCCATGATGCCGGCGCCTGTCATCTCTCTGAGCTGTTTAACCTGTGCTGCTGTAATTGCCATTCTTTTATCCTCCATCTGTTAATCTTCGCTATTACCTGAAAAAAGCGGGGACTGTACTGTCAACCACGGCACAGCCCTCGCGTAACATTGTCCTGAAGCGGGAATTAAAGTGTTCCCTCGGCTGCCTGCTCGGCTTCGCTTGCTGCAGACTCCGCTGCAAGAGCATCCTGCTCCTCCGCATTCTCGGAAGAGACATTCTCCTCGCCCTGCTTCGCCTCGATGACAGCGTCTGCCATCTTGCTGCACAGAAGCTTGACGGCGCGGATCGCGTCATCGTTGCCGGGGATGATGTAATCAAGCTCATCGGGATCGCTGTTGGTATCCGCAATGCCGATCAGTGTGATTCCAAGGGCCTGGGCCTCACGAACGCAGATCTTTTCCTTCTTGGGATCTACTACAAAGATCGCGTCCGGAATGTGCTTCATATTCTTGATGCCGCCGATGTTCTTCTCGAGCTTTTCGCGCTCTTTCTCGAACTCCGCGACTTCCTTCTTGGTATACGCGTCATAGGAACCGTCCTGGCTCATCTGGGTCAGCTTGTTCAGACGTTCGATTCTGGACTGGATAGTCTTGAAGTTTGTCAGCATGCCGCCGAGCCATCTCTGATTTACATAGTACATGCCGCATCTCTCGGCCTCTGCCTTGACCGCGTCCTGCGCCTGCTTCTTGGTTCCTACGAAAAGGATTGTGCCGCCCTGCTCGGCGATTTCAAATACGGCCTTGTAAGCCTCGTCAACCTTTACAACAGACTTCGAAAGGTCGATGATGTGGATGCCGTTTCTCTCCGTAAAGATGTACGGAGCCATCTTGGGATTCCAGCGTCTTGTCTGGTGTCCAAAGTGTACGCCTGCCTCAAGCAGTTCCTTCATAGATACAACGCTCATTTCTGATCCTCCTTGGATTTGTTCGTGACACGCGGCGCGTGAACCGCCTGTCCTTCTGCATTCCCGTACGCAGCTCAGCGCACAGCGCCTAGGACTGTACCACTCCCGGAGGAGCACCGGTACCTGCCGGAAATACATGCTTTATCGTAGTCCAAAACAAGGCCCGCGGCGTATAACACCACAAGCCTTGTTATTTTATCATATGAAGTTTCTTCACGCAAGGGCCCGGATAAAAAAGCTCTCACATTTAAATGGACGGATGCAGGTTACGCCGTAACCTTCTCCTTCATATCGTCAAGTTCCTTATAAACTGCGTCATTGAGGACCTTGATATAGGTTCCCTTCATGCCGGACGAGCGGGACTCGATCACGCCTGCAGATTCAAATTTGCGCAGAGCATTGACAATGACCGAGCGGGTGATGCCTGCCTTGTCCGCGATTTTACTTGCAACGAGGATCCCCTCTTTCTTGCCATCCATCTCCTCGAAGATGTGCAGAATCGCCTGAATTTCCGTATAGCTGAGCGTACTGATCGCGGATTTGACAATCGTGGTCTTTCTGTTTTCCTCCGCGGATTCTTCCGAAACCGCGCGTAGCATCTCAAGGCCTACAACCGTCGTGCCGTACTCGCAGATGATGATGTCATCAATATCATACGACGCATTCTGATTGTAGATAAAAACAGTGCCGAGACGCTCTCCCGCGATTTCAATCGGACTGATGATCGCGTTATGCTCGGAGTCTTCCTGATCGAAGCCGAGCGTTGCGAGCATCACGTTCTCATTTGTCGAGAGAATTGTTAAAAGTCTTTCATTGAGATCCGCGTCGATAAAGTCACCGATTCTGTCTTTCATCATCTCTTTGATCGGTTTGATCACGGAAGCGGGCTTTTCGGCAACTCCCAGTACCTTGCCCTTGCGTGAGAGAACCAGAACATCAGAAGCAAGAATCTCGCTCATGACCGTGCAGATGTCATTGAAAACAACCTTGCCGGTACTGTTGTTGTGGAGTAGTTTCTCAATCTTTCTTGTCTTGTCCAATAATTCCACGTTGTTCGTATTCCTGCTCACTGTTCTTTGTCCTTTCTGGTTGTGATGTACCCGCAGTCCTTATTGTAGCAGACAAGCTTGTTGCCTTTCTCAAGAAGGACGCTCCCGCAGCGGGGACATTTCTCGGCAGAGGGTCTCTGCCATGTCATAAAATCACACTCCGGATTGCCAAGGCATCCGTAGTATTTTCTGCCTTTCATTGTTTTCTTGATGACGATATCCTTGCCGCATTTCGGGCAGGCAACGCCGATCTTTTCAAAGTACGGCTTTGTATTGCGGCACTCGGGAAATCCGGGACATGCGAGGAATTTGCCGTGCGGGCCGTATTTGATGACCATGTGCCGGCCGCACTTCTCGCAGATCTCGTCTGTTACCTCGTCCTGAATTGTAACCTTCTCCAGTTCCTTCTGCGCCTTTTTGACAGCCTCATCCAGGTCCGGATAGAAGTTCTCGATGATCGTTTTCCAGCGGACCTTGCCTTCGGCAACGCCGTCCAGAAGGCTTTCGAGATTCGCGGTAAATGCCGGATCAACAATCTCAGGGAACTGGGTTTTCATGATGTTATTGACGGCTTCGCCCATCTCCGTCATATACAGATTTTTCTTTTCGCGCGTGATGTAATGCCTTGCAAGGATCGTTGTAATCGTCGGCGCGTAAGTTGAAGGGCGGCCGATCCCCTGCTCTTCCATCGCGTGGACGAGAGAAGCTTCTGTAAAGTGCGGCACAGGCTGCGTGAAATGCTGCTTCGGGTCAAGTTTTCCGAGCGTCAGAACAGACGTCTCGGTCAGCCCTTTCATCAGCGTTCCTTCGCTCTTTTCCTCGTCGGACGGCGAGTATACTTTCAGGAAACCGTCAAAGGCGACCTTGGAGCACGGCATCGTGAACAGATAATCCTGCGCCGGAAGGTCTCCGGCAGCCGGAGCCTGTGCCTTGATGCGCACCTGTGTCTGCTCGATTTTCGCGGACGCCATCCGGCTCGCCGTAAACCGGTCCCAGATCAGGCGGTAAAGCCTGTACTGATCACGGTCCAGCGAATCCTTGACCGATTCCGGCGTCCTTTCGATATCGGTCGGCCGGATCGCTTCGTGCGCGTCCTGAATCTTGGCGCTGCTTTTTTTCTGCTCTTTGGTATTGAGGTATTCCTTTCCGAATTTCTTTTCGATATAGGCGGCGGACATAGCCATCGCCTCATCCGATACGCGCGTTGAATCCGTACGAAGGTAGGTGATGATACCGACCTGTCCGCTGCCTTTGAGCTCTACGCCCTCGTACAGCTGCTGTGCTACGCGCATGGTCTTCTGCGTCGAAAAATTCAGCACCTTGCTGGCTTCCTGCTGCATTGTGGATGTTGTAAACGGCAGCGGAGAACGGCGCTCCCGGAGCGTCTTTTTGATCTCCTGCACCTGATAGGAAGCCTGCTCCAGTTGATCTGCAAGAGCCTGCGTTTCCTGCCGGGTATGAAGCTCCGCCTTTTTCTCGCCGTTTCCAAGCGGCCCGTAGAAATGCGCGATGAGAGGCTTCTTCTCGCCTTCCACGGAAAGGACGGCGTCAATAGTCCAGTATTCCTCGGGAATAAACGAGTTGATTTCGTCTTCCCTATCCGCAATCATACGAAGCGCCACAGACTGTACGCGCCCCGCGGAAAGGCCTCTCTTGACCTTTGCCCAGAGGAGCGGAGAAATCTCATAACCGACCATGCGGTCCAGAACTCTTCTTGCCTGCTGCGCGTCAACCAGATTCATGTCAATGCCCCGCGGATGCCGGAAGGATTCGGTGACAGCGCTCTTTGTGATCTCGTTGAAGGTCACACGGCTGACGTCCTTGTCCGAAAGGTTCAGCGCTGCCATCAGATGCCAGGAAATCGCCTCTCCCTCGCGGTCAGGGTCCGTCGCGAGATAAACTATATCTGCCTTTTTAACCCGTTTTCTAAGGTCTGCGAGAAGTTCTCCCTTTCCGCGGATCGTTATATATTTCGGCTCAAAATCATGTTCGATGTCAATGCCCATCTGGCTCTTGGGCAGATCTCTGACATGCCCCTGGCTGGCAGCCACATCGTATCTGGAACCGAGAAATTTTCTGATCGTCTTTACCTTTGCGGGTGACTCCACGATCACAAGATATTTTGCCATGTGCTACAGCTCCTTTATCAAAAGTTGCCGGAAGGCTAACAATATGACAATATAAACCAATGGAGGCAAAAGCGCAAGAATTAAAAACAGACAATTTGCCGCAATCCATTTGAATTTTGGCAAATTGTCTGTTTAGCTGATAAATTCTCCGGGTTGGTGCTGTTTTGCGCGCGATGTACTCTCTCAGACACTGCCGAGCAGCCCGCGGTACAGCTCCCGTTTCCTCCGGATCATCTCGTCCGTGTTCGCGATATAGGACGCGACATCTTTGGGATTGTCGCTTCGTTCGATTCTGCTGCCCCCCTGTCCCGGCACAACGATCTTGGAGATGCTGCCGGCGCCGAGCGCCAGAATCGACTGCTTCTCCTCCATAATCAGAATGTTGTAGATCCCGTATTTATCAGGCTTCGCGTAGCCGGTGTTCTCGAAGTTGCCGGACATGTTTTTCTGGCGGTACAGGTAATACGGCTCCATGCCCATCCGTGCGGCCCCCTGTGCGGCAATTCGCATCGTCTCGTCCGTGTTGACCAGCGTCGGATAGCCGTTCTCATCGATGATGCGGCGGAGTCTGGAAGCGCGCTTTACCGCGAGCGAGTGCACGGTCAGGGAATCCGGTGAAAGCTTTTCGATTTCGGCCACCGTATGCCGCACATCTTCTGCGTTCTCCGCGGGCAGCCCCAGAATTATGTCCATGTTGATGTTGTCAAAGCCGAGGCCTCTCGCCATGAAATAGGTGTCGATGACCTGCTGCACGCTGTGATGACGGCCGATGATCCGCAGTGTCTCGTCCTTCATGGTCTGCGGATTCACTGAGATCCGGGAAATGCCGTTTTCCTTCAGTACCTGCAGCTTGTCTTTTGTGATACTGTCCGGCCGCCCCGCTTCGACGGTGAACTCCAGAAGGCTGCCGGTATCAAAATTCCTGCGGATCGCGGCTGTCAGCCGCTCCAGCTGCGCGGGCGAAAGCGTCGTCGGTGTTCCGCCGCCGATATAGACCGTGTCCAGTATTTTACCGGCGAAAAGATCAGAACAGGCTTCCATTTCCTTCTCAAGGGCAGTCAGATAGTCATCCACGCGTTCCTTCCAGAGCGCCACGTTGAACGAAGGAAACGAACAGTACAGGCAGGTTGTCGGGCAGAACGGAATACCGATATAGAGGCTGTATCCGTTCTGATAGTGAAGCTTCGAGAGTATCCCGGATTCTCTCTGCGCGATATCCACGGCAAGCACTGCCTTTTCCGCGCTGACATAATGCTCGGTTTCAAGGAAACGGCGCGCCTCTTCCGGCGTACTTCCGCCCTCCATCATGGTCATCGGAATCTTGGTCGGCCGGATACCGATCAGATCTCCCCAGGGGAGCTTCTGCCCTGTAAATTCCTTGAGGGTGTTATAAAGAAGGTGTTTGAGTGCTGTTTTGCAGGCGGGATTTTTCCGTGCAAAACTTTCTCCGTTTGCCGCAGCCGCCCTCGTGACGGTCTCCGCGCCATCCTTCCGGATGATCAGCATGATCCCGCCCTCCTCCATGAGAACATGCAGGAACGGTTCCGCCCCGCCTCCGAGCTTCCGCGCTTTTTCGCTTCCGTCAACAACAACCCGGACATCCTCCTGCGGGTAAAAAGCTTTTACAAGAGAATGAATCTCATAACGGTACAGATCTTGGTTTGTAACTATCAGCATCATATAAATCAAACGAAGTAATTGTATTTCTTTTCGTGCCCGATTGTCGTATCGTCCATGTGCCCCGGATAAACTCTCGTCTCATCCGGCAGGACAAAAAGCTTCTCGCGGATGGAGTGCACGAGCGCGCTCTGGGAGCCGGTCGGCATGTCGGTTCTCCCGCAGGACTCCAGGAACAGCGTATCACCGCAAAACAGCATCGGCTTCCCGTCCCCGGTCCCTCCGCTGCCGTTTTCGTCAATATAATAGCAGCAGCTGCCTTCCGTATGTCCCGGCGTCGAAATCACGCGGAACGTGATATCCGCCTCCGTAAAGACATCCCCGTCCCGCACGGAAACATCCGGCGAAACCGTGACCGGAGTATGATAATCCGCCGACAGATTTGCCTGCGGATCTTTGGAAAGCGTCGTTTCCAGTTCCGACAGATAGACCTTTGCGCCGGAAAGACTCTTCAACTTCGCAACGCCGCCGATGTGATCAAAATGCGCGTGTGTCAGAAGAATTGCGCTGACCCGCAGTCCCCGGGAAGTAAGGACCTCAAAGATCCGTTCTCCGTCTGCCGCGGGATCAATGACCACCGCATCGCGGCAGCCGTCTCTGTGCAGGCTGTATACGTTGGTACCGATCGGCCCCAGTATGAATCTGGATACAATAATTCGTGTCATATCTGTCTCCTGTTGTCTGCGGCGTCACCGTCTTGATATATCAATGACATCCTGTATCTGCCGCAGCTGCGCGATCACATCGGTCAGTTCCTGCGTGCCGCTGATCCGGAAGGAAATATTCATTGTCACGTACCCCTGCCGGTTTGTTCTTGTATTGATGCCGAGGATATTGATATTGCGGCCGGTAAAGACTCTCGAAACATCGCCGAGAAGTCCCTCCCGATCGGTCGCGTAAATCGAGATTTCCGCTTCAAAAGCGCTCTTTCCTTCGGTGTCCACACCGTCTGCCCACTCGGCGTCAATCAGCCGGTTGCGGTCGATTTCGGGAATATTCATCATATTGATGCAGTCGCGCCTGTGAATCGTCACGCCGCGGCCTCTCGTTACATAGCCGACGATATCGTCTCCCGGAACCGGATTGCAGCAGCGTCCGAAATGCACATCCACGTCGTGAATACCATGGACCGTGATTGCGCCCTTCGACCTTACGTTCGGCCGGTTCACGTTTTCCTCGACCTGTGCAAGGATCTCCTCATCGGTCAGGTGCGCCGCATGGTCTTTTTCATACAGCTCCTGCAGCTTGTTGGCTACCTGTCCTTCCTTGAGACCGCCGTGACCGATCGCGGCCATGACAGCGTCCCATTCGCGGAAGCCGTATTTGCGCAGCACCGCCGACATGTATTCCGGCTTCATGAGCTGTTCCTGATTCAGCCCTTTGGTGCGGCAGTAGGCATCAAACTGATCCTTGCCGCGAATGATATTCTCTTCTTTCTGGTTTTTCTTGAACCACTGGTTGATTTTGTTTTTCGCCGAGGCGCTCTTGCAGATGTTCAGCCAGTCCAGACTCGGTCCCTTGGAGTTTGTGGAAGTGATGACCTCCACGCGGTCGCCGTTCTGAATCTTATAATCTATATTGACGAGCTTGCCGTTGACCCGCGCGCCGACCATCCGGTTGCCGACAGCCGAGTGAATCGCGTAGGCAAAGTCAATCGGTGTCGAGCCGGCCGGAAGGTTTTTCACTTCTCCGTTCGGCGTAAAACAATACACACTGTCCGAAAACAGATCCAGATCGCTCTTGAGCAGCTGCATAAACTCGCGGTTATCGGACATGTTCTGCTGCCATTCAAGGATCTGGCGCAGCCATGACAGCTTTTCCTGTTCGGAATCGTCGATCTTCTTTCCGTCGGAAGCCACCTTGTACTTCCAGTGCGCGGCAATACCATATTCCGCCTCGCGGTGCATCTCGAACGTCCGGATCTGAATTTCAAACGGCTGTCCGGACTTGCCGATCAATGTCGTGTGCAGCGACTGATATCCGTTCGGCTTGGGCATCGCGATGTAGTCCTTGAACCTGCCGGGAATCGGCCGGTACATCTCATGAATGACACCGAGCGCCGCGTAGCAGTCCTTGACCGTATTCACAATGATACGGACCGCGAACAGATCATAAATCTGATCCAGGGACTTGCCCTGATTTACCATCTTACGGTAAATACTGAAGAAATGTTTGACGCGGCCGTCGACTTTTCCGTCGATGCCGGCTTCTTTGATATGCTCTCGGACTTCCTGCGCGATCTGCTGTACGTACTGTTCCCGTTCGAGTTTTCTCTCGTTGACCTTGCTGACAAGCTCCTTATAGACATCCGGCTTTAAGTATTCCAGCGAAAGGTCGTCGAGCTCCACCTTGATCTTGCTGATGCCGAGGCGCCCGGCGATCGGAGAATAAATATCCAGCGTTTCCTGCGCGATGCGCTTTTGCTTATACTCCGGCTGATACTGGAGCGTACGCATGTTGTGGAGTCGGTCCGCCAGCTTGATGATGATGACGCGGATATCCTTGACCATGGCAAGAAACATCTTGCGCAGATTTTCGGCCTGCATTTCCTGCTGCGCCTGTGTTTTGTCCGAATAGTCGCCGGAAAGCTTGAGCTTCTGCAGCTTGGTGACGCCGTCGACCAGATTGGCGACATCGTCTCCGAACATGTCGGCAAGCTCTTCTTTTGTGTAGATCGTATCCTCGACAACATCATGCAGCAGTCCCGCGGCAATGGTCTCCTGATCCATTTCAAGATCTGCCAGAATGATCGCCACATCCAGCGGATGAATAATGTAGGGTTCCCCGGACTTTCTCTTCTGCGTCTCGTGTGCCTTTGCGGCAAGCGCGTATGCCCTTTCGACAAGCGAGATATCATCGGAAGGATGATATCTGCGGATGCGTTCGATCAGATCTTTATACAGGACCTCCGGGCTCAGAAAGTCCTCGATGTGCTCGATTCTTCCGTCGTCCAGGCCTTTTTCGATTTTCTTCATATCTTCAGACATACGGCTCTCCGGGAAATAAACTTCCATTACAAAATTATCCTTAATATTAGCACAAATAAACAAGGTTATACAAGAAAGCGCGGATACGTAAAAAAGAGGGCCTTCCGGCCCTCTTTTCACAGTCTGTTATGCGGTTTTATCAATACATGCCGCCTGCCTGCGGATTCTGCGCAGCGGGATTGACAGGCTCCTTGATTGTCGCAACTGCAGCTTCTGTTGTCAGGAAGCTCGAAGCTACGGATGTAGCGTTCTGCAGGGCGCTTCTTGTAACCTTGACAGGATCCAGTACGCCGTCTTCCATCATGTCAACGTACTCTTCCTTGTAAGCATCGAAACCGACACCGACCTTGGATTCCTTTACCTTGTTCACGATGACAGAACCGTCAAGGCCTGCATTTGCCGCGATCTGGAAAAGCGGAGCTTCCAGAGCCTTCAAAACAATGCGGGCACCGGTCTTCTCATCGCCGGAAAGTTCCTTTGTGGCTTCCAGAACTGCCTTCTGCGCGTGGATGTAAGCAGAGCCGCCGCCGAAGATAACGCCTTCCTCAACTGCTGCCTTGGTAGCGTTGAGCGCATCTTCCATACGGTACTTGGCTTCCTTCATCTCGGTCTCGGTAGCCGCGCCGACTCTGATGACGCCAACGCCGCCGGAGAGCTTTGCGAGACGCTCCTGGAGCTTTTCTCTGTCAAAATCAGACTTCGTATCCGCGATCTGCTTCTTGATCTGTTCCTTTCTCGCGTCCAGAGCAGCCTTGTCGCCGAGACCGTCAACGATCGTCGTGTTCTCCTTGTCAACCTTGACTGACTTCGCGCGGCCGAGCATATCGATTGTCGCGTCCTTGAGCTCAAGTCCGACATCGGAAGAAATCACCTGACCGCCGGTCAGAATTGCGATATCCTCAAGCATTGCCTTTCTTCTGTCGCCGTAGCCGGGAGCCTTGACAGCAACAACATCAAATGTGCCGCGGAGCTTATTGACAATGAGCGTTGTAAGAGCTTCGCCCTCAACATCTTCCGCGATGATCAGAAGCTTTGCACCGGCCTTTACGATCTGTTCCAGAAGAGGAAGGATATCCTGAATGTTGGAAATCTTCTTATCTGTAATCAGAATGTAAGGATCTTCGAGGTTCGCGACCATCTTCTCTGTATCGTTTACCATGTAAGCGGATACATAGCCGCGGTCAAACTGCATGCCTTCGACAAGATCCAGCTCTGTCTGCATGGTCTTGGATTCTTCAATCGTGATGACGCCGTCCTTGGAAACCTTCTCCATAGCGTCCGCAATCATCTTGCCGACTTCCGGATCAGATGAGGAAATGGTTGCAACCTTTTCGATATCGTCTCTGCCCTTGACCTTGGTAGCCATTGCCTTAATGGACTCAACAGCAGCGTCCGTAGCCTTCTTCATCCCTTTGCGGAGCACGATCGGATTAGCGCCTGCTGCCAGGTTCTTCATGCCTTCGTTGATCATCGCCTGTGCAAGAACCGTAGCGGTCGTTGTACCATCACCTGCGACATCATTTGTCTTGGAAGCCGCTTCACGGATCAGCTGCGCGCCCATGTTCTCGAAGTTGTTCTCGAGTTCGATTTCCTTCGCGATTGTGACACCGTCGTTTGTAATGATCGGTGTGCCGTAAGTCTTGTCCAGAACGACGTTTCTGCCCTTCGGTCCGAGTGTGATCTTAACAGTATCTGCAAGCTTGTTGACGCCTTCCGCGAGAGCAACTCTCGCGTCTGTGCCCATCTTTAAATCTTTAGCCATAATTCCATTCCTCCAGAATGAATCTTAAATTAATCTTGTAACTTTCTGCTCTGTATTCTGTGTTACTTGATGATCGCGAGGATATCAGACTGCTTCACAATAACATAATCCACATCGTCGATCTTGACTTCGGTTCCGGAATACTTGGAATAAACAACCTTATCGCCGACAGAGACTTCCATCGGGATTCTCTTGCCGTCATCGCCTGTCTTTCCGGGGCCTACGGCAAGAACTTCCGCCTGCTGCGGTTTCTCCTTCTCCTTGCCTGGAATGACGATACCGGATGCTGTTGTAGTTTCAGCTTCCAGCTGCTTCAAAACAACTCTGTCCTCTAACGGTGCTAAATTCATGGTAAATGCCTCCTGCATTAAATATAACTTCATCAATAAGGAACTTATCGAATCCGGTTTGTTAGCACTCATCATCATTGAGTGCTAACACTATAGTATAATAATGTCTTCCTGACCGGATTGCAACTGTTTTACTATAAAAAAATGTTAAAATTCATATAAACTCCATGGCAGACCGTGTCATCCGCTAAAACCATCCTATGTTATACTGAAAAATAGCGGCAGGCATGTCCGCCGCTATACATTTTTCTTCTAGGGAGGTTTTCTTATGACATACAAAGAACTTCTGGAGCAGGCAAGACCGAACGTCGGTCCCTACTGCACCGCCTGCCCTGTCTGCAACGGCAGAGCGTGCGGTGCTCAGGTTCCGGGCCCCGGCGCAAAGGGCAGCGGCGACGTCGCGATCCGCAACTTTGAAGCATGGCAGAAAATCAGAGTTAACATGAACACGATCGCGGAAAACAATACGCCCGATACCTCGTTTTCCTTCTTCGGACTGAATATGAAGTATCCCGTTTTCGCGGGTCCTGTCGGAGCGGTCAATCTGCATTACGGGCCGCGCAGGCAGGCATTGCCGCGTTCACAGGCGACGGCACAAACGCGGAAGTCATGAAGGCAGCAACAAAGGCGGTGCAGAAGGCCGGCGGCATCGGTATACCGACCGTAAAACCCTGGGACATCAACACACTGGAAGAGAAATTTGCGCTTGTAAAGGCTTCAGGCTGTTTTGCCGTTGCCATGGACGTTGACGCGGCCGGGCTTCCGTTCCTGCAGGGACTGACACCGCCCGCGGGATCCAAGACAGTCACAGAGCTGCGGGAAATCATCAAAGCGTCCGGCAAGCCGTTTATCATCAAAGGTATTATGACTGTTCAAGGCGCTTTGGACGCGAAGGAAGCAGGTGCTTCCGCGATCGTCGTTTCCAACCATGGGAAGGAAGCAGGTGCTTCCGCGATCGTCGTTTCCAACCATGGCGGACGCGTGCAGGATCAGACACCTTCAACAGCGGAAGTTCTTGAAGAGATCGCGGATGCCGTAGGCGGTGACCTGATGATCCTTGTCGATGGCGGTATCCGTTCCGGTGCTGATGTATTCAAGGCACTCGCGCTCGGCGCGGACGCGGTTCTGATCGCCCGTCCGTATGTTACGGCAGTTTACGGCGGCGGTGAAGAAGGTGTAAAGCTTTACACCGAGAAGATCGGCAAAGAGCTGGCGGATACCATGAAGATGTGCGGCGTCTCAAAACTCTCCGACATTTCGAAGGACAATCTGTTCAAGCCGTCTTCGGCATATGTACGCTTCTGAAGAATTAATAAAAAACGCGGCAGGATATTGCGCGATTCGCGGTTATGATATATATTATATGTAGTTTTAAATACTACATTACGAATTCCCGGAGGTATATATCATGACCGTTAAAGAGCTGCAACAGTATTTCAAAGAGCACCTTGTACCAAAGAATCTTTACAAGCTGGACGGTAACCACCGCGGCAGAATCTGCATGGAGCACAAAGGAGACAGCTGGAATGTTTATTTCAGTGACCGGAGAGAAAAAGTCGGATTACTGCGTTTTGCGAGCGAATCTGAAGCCTGCGCCGCAATGAAGCAGCAGATTGAAAAGCTGATGGAGGCGGTTTACGGGATTGCCTTTGTTGCGCACGCCTGAACGGATGAATAAGTCGGCAGGATACTGTTCTTATAAAATAAAAGCGCTGCGGCGCCGGGACTCATAATGAGCCCGGCGCCGCAGCGCTTTATTGATAAATCATGAAAATCTGTTTCAGGGTCACGCCTTGCCATGCTTGATCGCAGCCTGCGCAGCAGCAAGTCTCGCAATCGGTACACGGAACGGTGAGCAGGATACATAGGTCAGACCGACCTTGTCGCAGAACTCGATTGACGCGGGATCTCCTCCGTGCTCGCCGCAGATGCCGAGGTGGATATCCGGACGGGTTGCTCTGCCCTTCTCCACCGCGATCTGAATCAGCTGGCCGACGCCGTTCTGATCCAGGTGAGCGAACGGATCCTGCTCGAAGATCTTGGACTTATAGTAGTCCTGCAGGAATTTGCCGGCATCGTCACGGGAGAAGCCGAATGTCATCTGTGTCAGATCGTTCGTGCCGAAGCTGAAGAATTCCGCCTCTTTCGCGATCTGGTCAGCCATCAGCGCGGCACGCGGAATCTCGATCATGGTGCCGATATGGTAGCGGATATCCGATTTTCTCTCCGCCTTGACCTTCTCTGCCGTCTCGATAATCGTCTTCTTTACAAAAGCGAGCTCCTTGACATCGCCGACAAGAGGCACCATGATTTCGGGCTCGATATTATAGTCGTCTTCTTCATGTACTTCAATCGCCGCCTCAATGACCGCTCTTGTCTGCATTCTCGCGATTTCCGGGAAGGTAACCGACAGACGGCAGCCGCGGTGACCCATCATCGGGTTGAACTCGTGCAGATCATCGCATCTCTTGCGGACTTCCGCTACGGTAAGGCCCATATCATCAGCAAGCTGCTTGATTTCAGGCTCCGTCGTCGGAACGAATTCATGCAGCGGCGGATCGAGGAAGCGGATCGTGACCGGTCTGCCTTCCATTGCCTTGTAAATTCCCTTGAAATCTTCCTTCTGGAACGGAATCAGCTCGTTTAAAGCCGCTTCTCTTTCCTCGGTTGTATCAGAAAGGATCATCTTCCGGATCTTCGGGATTCTTTCCGGATTGAAGAACATATGCTCGGTTCTGCAAAGTCCGATGCCTTCGGCGCCAAGACGCACCGCGTTCTGCGCATCCGCGGGCGTATCCGCGTTCGTGCGGACCTGCAGCTTTCTGTATTTGTCCGCCCAGTCCATGATCCGCTGGAAGTTGCCTGTAATGACAGCCTCGACCGTTGGAATGTCCCCGAGGTAAATTTTGCCGGTGGAACCGTCCAGAGAAATATAATCTCCTTCGTGGATTTCATGGCCGCCCAGCTCGAAATACTTCTCGGCTTCATGCACATGCATGTCACCGCAGCCCGAAACGCAGCAGGTGCCCATGCCTCTGGCGACGACCGCCGCGTGGGAAGTCATGCCGCCGCGCATCGTAAGAACGCCGGCTGCCGCATGCATACCGTCGATATCTTCGGGTGATGTCTCCTGGCGGACAAGGATAACTCTGCTGCCCGCAGCATGAGCAGCGACTGCGTCCTCTGCATTAAAGTATACGCGGCCCGCAGCAGCTCCCGGCGAAGCGGGAAGCGCCTGTCCGATTTCTCTCGCAAGTTTGAGCTTGGCAGGATCGAAGCCCGGATGCAGCAGCTGATCCAGAGACTGCGGCTCGATTCTGGTCAACGCCGTCTTCTCGTCAATCATGCCCTCATCCACAAGGTCGCAGGCGATCTGAATCGCTGCCTGCGCGGTTCTCTTGCCGTTTCTTGTCTGCAGGAAATAGAGCTTGCCTTCCTCGATCGTGAATTCCATGTCCTGCATGTCACGATAGTGCTGTTCCAGATTATTGGCCAGCTCCATGAACTGTTTGTAGCACTCCGGAAGGTCGTTCGCGAGCTTTGTAATCGGCTGCGGCGTACGAATACCGGCAACGACGTCCTCGCCCTGCGCGTTGATCAGGTACTCACCGAAAATGCCCTTGGCTCCGGTCGCGGGATTGCGCGTAAATGCGACGCCGGTGCCCGACGTATTCCCCATATTTCCGAAAACCATCGACTGCACATTGACTGCCGTGCCGAGCTCGTACGGAATATCGTACATTCTTCTGTACGAATTCGCTCTGGGATTGTCCCAGCTGCGGAATACCGCTTTAATTGCCTCCATCAGCTGCACCTTCGGGTCCTGCGGGAATTCCTCCCCCTGCTGCTTCTTGTACAGCTCCTTGTACTTGGCAATGACTTCCTGCAGGCCTTCCGCTGTCAGCTCCGTGTCGTAAACAGCGCCGTTCTTTTTCTTGACATCTTCAAGAATCGCGTCAAAGAGTGTCTTCGGCTGTCCCATGACGACATCTGAAAACATCTGGATGAATCTTCTGTAGGAATCGTACGCGAATCTGGGATTACCGGTCTTTCTGGCAAAGCCTTTGACAGACTCGTCATTGAGGCCGAGGTTCAGGATGGTGTCCATCATGCCGGGCATCGAAACCGGCGCTCCGGAACGCACGGAAACAAGAAGCGGATCCTCCATGTCGCCGAACTTCTTGCCGCGGACGCCTTCCAGCCACGAAAGAGCGTCAAAAATCTGTTTCGTCGTCTCTTCGTTTATGGTCTTTCCGTCGTTGTAATAGTCCGTGCAGGCCTCTGTGGAAATAGTGAATCCGGGTGGCACCGGCATGCCCAGATTGGTCATTTCCGCAAGGTTTGCGCCCTTGCCTCCGAGCAGATTCCGCTGTGAGGCGGAACCTTCCTCAAACTTATAAACCCTCTTGTTCATTTTACTTCCTCCTTTTTGCCTGCCGGAGATGCCATAACCGCATGCTCCGGTACACTGCTACAGTTTATATCCAACCCCTGGAGGCCCTGCGCGCAGCCATAACCGCTGAACCTATAACCTTCCGGGATCAAAACTGTCAAAAATGAATGCGTCGAAATGAGGCTTCGCCTCTTTGAAATCCCTGCCGCTCTTTATTGTATATGCCGCACTCTTCCCACCGAAAAGCCGGCGGATCAGGCGTCTTGAAATGTTTTGTCCATAGCGGCAGTTGTATGCGATGAAATCAGGTCTTGCGAGAAAATCCAGCATCATATTCTGCAGCGCGAGGCACGGCAGAACAAGCCGTACCTTCCGGTACTGCGGCTGAGCGAGAAACCGGTCGGAAAGCTGTCCCCGCAGAATCTGCGGATGGTGCCTGCGGTACCATAAAAGGACCAGCGGATTAAAGGATTCAATACAATAGGTTCCCTGATAAGAACGCAGAAGCGCGTCCGCCTTCCGGCAGACCTCCATGTTAGTACCCTCGGATTTGATTTCCACAAGAAGCGGCGTTTTCCCGTGTACGAGATCCAGCACATCGGAAAACAAAGGAATGGTATGAGAAGTAGAGTCAAGATAAAAGCCCGAAAGTTCCTCCGCCGTGTAGTCACACACGCGCCCCGGCCTTCCGGTCATGCGTTTTAATGTAAAATCATGAAAAACAACGGGAATCCCGTCTTTCGACAGCTGCACATCCAGCTCGATACAGTATCCGGCAGCGACAGCTCTGCGGAATGCCGGCATCGAATTCTCGGGAATTCCCTTCCCTGTATCAAAGAAACCGCGGTGTGCGAACAGCGCACCGCGGAATGCAGACTGATCCGGCCGGCCGAAAATCCGCGGCATGATCATGTAGATATATAATACAAAAAGAATGACGGCAAGGAGCAGCAGCCGCACGAAAATCTGTACCACAGGCATTTCTCCGCTAAACCGCAGCGCGGTTTATAAAAGACAAGGCAAAACAGGCTCCATTGCCGTGTTTTGTCCCAACGATCCGCTCTTGTTACAGAATACCACTTTCCGCTGCCGTTTTCCACTATCATATAATAAATAGGTAGTATTTACACCTTCCGGAAACGCGCGTCAATCTTCGCCTTTGTTTCCAGCACCTGCCCTGCCAGCTCCCGGATTCTGTCATTGTCCATCCGCACGATCGGAACGGAAATACTGAATGCGTAAAGGCCGTCGACGCCGGGCAGTTCCAGTGCGGCAGCGATGCAGCGGACACCGGTTTCGTTTTCTTCATTGTCGAGTGCGTATCCCTTACGTCTGGTTTCCTCCAGCGCTTCCATAAATTCGCCAAAATCGGTGATGGTGTACGGTGTCATCCGTTCGATCCGGCACATGTTCCACAGGGTCCGGACCTCTTCGCGGCTCATGTGCGCGGCAAGCGCTTTTCCAACCGCAGATCTGTAAAACGGAATACTGCTGCCGATGCGCGACGCCATCCGGAAATTGTAATGATAGGCTTCCACCTTGTCGACGTAGATTACATCCGCGCCTTCCATCTTGACAAGATGCACGGTCTCTCCGCACTGTTCCATCAGCTCCTTCAGATACGGCCGTACGAGTTCTATGATATCCAGCTTCTGCAGCACGCGACCGGCCAGATCCACGATTTTGAATGTAGGCTCGTACCTGCCGGTCAGTTCGTTCTGCCGGACATACCCCATGTATTCAAGTGAACAAAGGACCCTGCGCGTTGTACTCTTGTTGAGGCCGAGTGCCGTGGATATCTCCATCAGGCCTGCCGTCCCCGCGTCAGTCAGATACTCCAGAGCGCCGAAAACTCTGCCTGCAACCTGAATCGGATTCTTATCCGCTGCGCCTGCGGCACTTTGCGCCTGCTCTTTTCCATCCGTTCCCGTTGTTCGGTCTTCCATGTCCGTCTGTCCTTTTGATGTCAGATCTTCCATATGTATCGCTCGCCTTTCGTAGTTTCACTATATGGAACATGTTAGCACGATGTGAAACTGTTTTCAAGAAACTCTTGACTTATGGCGGTTTTTCATATAATATTTAATGTAACGAATACCACATTATGAAATTGTATTTCACATTGTGAAACCGCCTTCCGGTTTCCCGGGCAGGAACCCGGAAGGTTAAATCTGAATTGAACAGCGAAAACGGAAAGGAGTACACGATGGATTTAAATCTCAAAGATCCGAAAGAATGCAGGTATGACGCGGTTTCCCTCGGCGAGGTAATGCTTCGCCTGGATCCGGGTGAGGGCAGAATCAGAACTGCGAGAAGCTTCCGCGCGTGGGAAGGCGGCGGAGAATACAATGTGATCCGCGGCCTGCACAAATGCTTTGGCATGAATACGGCTGTCCTGACAGCATTCGCAGACAATGAAGTCGGCAGACTCATGAAGGATTTCATTGAGCAGGGCGGCGTTGACACTTCCCTGATCTGCTGGAAGAAGACAGACGGCATCGGCCGGATCTGCCGTAACGGCCTCAATTTCACGGAAAGAGGCTTCGGCGTGCGCGGCGCGGTCGGCTGCTCCGACAGATTCAACACCGCAATCTCAAAGGCAACACCGGAAGATCTGAATTTTGAGCATGTTTTCGGCGAGCTCGGCGTACGCTGGCTGCACACCGGCGGCATTTACGCTGCTCTCTCCGAGCAGTCCTGCGAGACCGTTATTGAAGCGATCAAGACCGCGAAGAAATACGGTACCGTCGTTTCCTATGACCTGAACTACCGCCCTTCGATGTGGTCCGCCATCGGCGGCCTTGAAAAGTGCCAGGAAGTCAATAAGGAAATCGCTAAGTACGTCGATGTCATGATCGGCAACGAAGAAGATTTCACCGCCTGCCTGGGTCTCCAGATCGAAGGTCAGGACGCCGGCCTCAAAAAGCTGAACATCGACGGATACAAGAAGATGATCGATCATGCGGCAGAACTGTATCCGAACTTCAAGGCAATCGCCACTACCCTGCGTACCGTTAAGACAGCAACTGTCAACGACTGGAAGGCTATCTGCTGGGCAGACGGCCAGATCTATCAGTCCAAGGAGTACAACGGTCTTGAAATCATGGACCGTGTCGGCGGCGGCGACTCCTTCGCTTCCGGTCTTGTCTATGGTCTCATGACAACCGGCGATCCCGAGAAGGCCGTCAACTACGGTGCTGCTCACGGTGCGCTTGCGATGACGACTCCCGGCGATACTTCGATGGCTTCGGTAGACGAAGTGGAAGGTCTGATGGGCGGCGCCGGTGCCCGTGTCAAGAGATAACGGAAGCATTACACATAAATTCAAACCACGTTACGGTATAAAATAGAAGGAGAAAGATATGTCAGCAAAAGCGAATACCCCTAAGGTTCAGGCTGTTCTGGACAGATTCACACAGATCGGCATTATTCCTGTTGTAGTTCTCAATGACGCGAAAGACGCAGAGCCTCTTGGAAAAGCTCTGATGGAGGGAGGCCTTCCGGCAGCCGAGGTTACATTCCGTACGGACGCTGCCGAGGAATCCATCCGCATTATGGCCGAGAAGTTCCCTGACATGCTGGTCGGCGCAGGAACTGTTCTTTCCGTAGAACAGGTAGAACGTGCGGTCAAGGCCGGCGCGAAGTTCATCGTATCTCCCGGCTTCGATCCTGTTGTTGTAAAGTACTGTGTAGACAATGACATTCCTGTCTGCCCCGGCACGGCAACTGCTTCCGAGATGATCGGCGCCATGAATCTCGGTCTCGATCACGTAAAATTCTTCCCTGCCGAGCTCAACGGCGGTCTCAAGAAGATCAAGGCAATCACGGCAGCGCTTGTTAATCTCAAGATTATGCCGACAGGCGGTATCAACGCCGAGAACGTGGTCGACTATCTGAAGAACGATCACATCTTCTGCGCGGGCGGCTCCTGGATGGTCAAGGGCGATCTGATCAAAGCCGGCAAGTTTGACGAGATCAAGGCGAAGGTTGCCGAGGCCGCGGAAATTGTAAGAAAGGTCAGAGCAGGCGAAATCTGATTGTCAGCAGGATTCCCTGCCGGAAAGTTTCTCTTTCCTTTTCTGTACTGCCATAGTTGGTCCGGGTACCGGCGGATTACCGCGGGTGCCCGGACCTGTTGTTTGTTCCGGTGATTCTTGTTTTACTTGCAAAAAACATTTCTTCCTATATAATGCTTTAAGGAACATGACACCTTACAGGCCTTGAAAATAAAGGAGTTTTCTATGATCGAAGCCAATGGCGTAACTTACAGAGTCGGCAAAAAGGCTCTGTTCGAAGATGTAAATATTAAATTCACGGAGGGCAACTGCTACGGCATCATCGGCGCGAACGGCGCCGGCAAGTCGACCTTCCTTAAAATTCTGTCCGGTCAGCTCGATACGACAAACGGCACGATCAACATTACGCCCGGACAGCGTCTCTCCTTCCTCGAACAGGATCAGGAGAAATACAACGATCAGGTTGTGCTGGACACTGTCATCCAGGGAAACCGCCATCTTTATGAAATCGGGAAGGAAAAGGACGCTCTGTACGCGAAGCCGGATTTCTCGGATGCGGACGGAATCCGCGCGGCGGAGCTGGAAAGCGAATACGCGGAGCTGGGCGGCTATGAGTCGGAATCCGACGCCGAATCGCTGCTGAACGGTCTTGGTATACCGGACGAATTTCATTATCTGCAGATGCACGAATTAAACGGCGCGCAGAAAGTAAAGGTACTGCTTGCGAGAGCCCTTTTCGGCAATCCCGACATTCTTCTTCTGGACGAGCCGACCAACCACCTCGATCTGGATGCGATCGCCTGGCTTGAGGAATTTCTGATTAATTTCCCGAATACGGTCATTGTCGTTTCGCATGACCGGTATTTCCTGAACAAGGTCTGCACCGATATTGCCGACATCGATTACGGGAAAATCACGCTCTATGCCGGCAACTATGATTTCTGGTATGAATCGTCCCAGCTGATGGTCCGCCAGATGAAGGAAGCCAACAAGAAAAAAGAAGAAAAAATCAAAGAACTCAAGGAGTTCATCTCCCGCTTTTCCGCGAACGCATCGAAGTCCAAGCAGGCCACTTCCAGAAAACGCGCGCTCGAAAAAATCCAGCTCGATGATATCAAGCCTTCGAGCCGCAAATATCCGTTCATTGATTTCCGTCCGGACCGTGAAATCGGAAATGAAGTTCTCACCGTTGAACATCTCTCCAAGACAGTAAACGGCCGCAAAGTCCTCGACGATGTATCCTTTGTCATGAAACGCACGGATAAAATCGCTTTTGTCGGCTCACAGGAACTTGCCAAGTCCGTTCTGTTCGAAATACTGATGGGCAATATGGAGCCTGATGAGGGAAGCTTCAAATGGGGAGTTACAACTTCGCAGGCTTATTTCAAGAAAAACAACACCGACCTGTTCGACACGGATGAAGACATCACCCAGTGGCTGCAGGCGCGCTCTCCGATCAAGGACGTCACTTATGTCCGTGGCTTCCTCGGCCGCATGCTCTTCCGCGGCGAAGACGGCGTCAAGAAAGTACGCGTCCTCTCCGGCGGCGAAAAGGTCCGCTGCCAGCTTTCCGCGATGATGATCAGCGGCGCAAACTGCCTGATCTTCGATGAGCCGACGAACCATCTGGACATGGAGTCCATCTCCGCGCTCAACGACGGCATGATCCGTTTCCCCGGCGTCGAGCTGATTGCCTGCAGAGACCATCAGGTTGTGCAGACGACTGCCAACCGGATTATCGAAATTCTGCCGGACGGAAAAATCATCGATAAGGAAACGACCTACGACGACTACCTCGAGCAGGATCAGGATGCGCGTAAGCGTACTGTTTATGTCGCTGATACTTCCGCGGACGAGGACGAAGCACAGGACGAAGACTGATCTTGCACAGACGTAAAGGAGTGCTCATGACGAATGTGGAAAAGCCTGTTGACCTCCACTGCCATTCCACCTGCTCCGACGGCACATTGACACCGAAGGAACTGGTGGAGCTGGCGGTTTCCAAGGGGCTTGGAGCGATTGCTCTCACCGATCATGACAGTGTGAACGGAATCCCCGAGGCGCTTGCCGCCGCACGCGGGACCGGTCTCGAGGTCATCCCCGGCATCGAATTTTCAACCGAATATCAGGGGAAAGATGTTCATATCGTAGGTCTCTACTATGACTATAATGACCCTCTCTTTCAGGAGAAGGTGAAGGAATTTACCGATGAAAGAGAGCGCAGGAACCGGAAAATGTGCGCGCTGATGTGCGCGGACGGCATCGACATCCCTTATGAAAAACTGACCGCGGCATTTCCGGGAGCTGTGATTACGCGCGCTAATTTTGCGCGCTATCTTCTGGATCACAACGTCGTCTCCAGTTTAAAAGAAGCCTTCGAGAACTATGTCGGTGATGACTGCCGGTATTTTATTCCAAGAGAAAAGATTTCACCGGAAAAGGCCATTGCGTTTACAAGGCAGTTCCATGGTTTTCCGGTTCTCGCGCATCCGTTTCAGTATAATCTCGGTAAAGAAGGGCTGAATGTCCTCGTTTCAAGGCTGACAGCCGCGGGGCTTCTGGGCATCGAAGCCTATTACAACAACCATACGCCGGAAATGACGCAGGAAATCAAAGATCTTGCAGACAAATACGGGCTGCTTCTCTCCGGCGGCTCGGATTTCCACGGAAGCAACAAGCCGGGACTGGAACTTGGCACCGGTTACGGACATCTCTTCGTTCCCGGAGAACTGCTGACAAAGATCAAGCACCGGCTGCACGCAGTATCGGATGGAACCAGGATCTTTTTCTGTGATTTTGACGGGACACTTGCTTCTTCGGACAAAACAATTACGCCCGCCACAAGAAAAGCCCTCGATGATTTTGCGGCGCGCGGGAATGTATTTGTTCTGTCTTCCGGCCGTTCGATTTATGATGTGCGCGGCATTGCCGAAAAGAACGGCCTGCGGTATTCCGGCATGTTCCTGTCCGGTTATAACGGAGCAGAAATCTATTCCTGCGACACGGGAACAACCTGCTTCCGCAGGTCTCTCCCGCTCTCCGTCGTAAAACGCCTCTTTGAAATGGCTAAGGAAGAGCACATTTACATCCAGTCCTACGACCATGAATATATTGTGACGGAAGGGATTACAGAGGAAACCGGATACTATACCCGCTATGTAAAGATGCCGGTCCGGGTCGCCGCGGATGTGCCGGCTTCTCTTAGCGAGGAGCCCTGCAAATGCCTCGCGCTTGATCTTGAGAATCCGAAAACCGGCAGGCTGGACCGCTTCCTGCACCGGATCAATACCGCGCTGGAAGGGCAGGTTCACGCCTTCTTCTCGAATCCTTACTATCTGGAAATCGTCCCGGCGGACGCTGATAAAGGCAGCGCGCTTCTATGGCTTGCCCGGTATCTTGGCGTGCCTGCCCGGAATACCATCGCCGCAGGCGACGCACAGAATGACATTCCGATGATCCGGGCTGCCGGCCTTGGCATCGTCATGAAAAATGCACTTGCCGCTGTACCGTCCATGCGGGAGATCGCGGATATCATCACAGAGCAGGACAACGATCATGACGGACTTGCTCCGATATTGAATCAGCTGTAATAGCGAAGCTGCCGCATAAGCCTTTTTCGGCTTATGCGGCAGCCCTTTTTGTGTGCGAGCCGGACGCCCGGCAGGCCGTTCGGCGCTCTAAAAGGGCCGTAGCGCCATGAAGCGCGGCAGCCCTTCTTCTTAATCTCCTGTCTCTTCCACATGCTCCTCGGGGACAAACAGTCTTGTCCTGTGCAGCTCTTCCTGCATCTTCTTCGCGGCAAGCACCGCTTCGTTACAGAAAACCAGCTGAGAGTTTACTTTTTCCTTCCCGCGGCGGTCCACCTTTTCATAGGTACCGTCCGGATGCAGAATGCTGGCCTGTTCGGTGTCCTGCAGTTCGACATCCAGAATATGCAGCGCCTTCGCGCGGACCGTTTCATCTTCCAGAGGGAAAACAATCTCCACTCGTCTGTCCAGATTCCGCGGCATCCAGTCTGCGGAGCCGGCGTATATCTCCGGCTTTCCTCCGTTCTCGAAATAGAAGATTCTGGAATGCTCGAGGAAATTGCCGACAATGCTGCGCACCGTAATATTATCCGAAACTCCGCGGATACCCACCTTCAGGCTGCAGATACCGCGCACAATCAGCTGGATCTGCACACCGGCTGCCGAGGCCTTATACAGCGCCTCGATAATATCCGGATCACACAAAGAATTCATCTTGGCCTTGATCTGTGCGCGCTCTCCGCGTTTTGCGTATTCCGCTTCCCGCCCGATCATGTACAGGAAACGGTCTTTGAGCCAGAGGGGCGCAAGAATCAGCTTATTCCAGGATCTGGGCTCCGAATAACCGGACAGCATATTAAAGACTGCGGTTGCGTCTTCTCCAAACGGCTCCTTGCAGGTGAACAAGCCTACATCGGTATAAAGCCTTGCTGTCGTATCATTATAGTTTCCGGTCGCCAGATGCACATACCGGCGGATACCGTCTTCTTCCCTGCGCACAACCAGTGTGATTTTCGAATGCGTCTTAAGCCCTACAAGGCCATAGATAACATGGCAGCCTGCCTTCTCCAGCATTTTAGCCCAGCCGATATTGTTCTCTTCATCAAATCTTGCCTTGAGCTCGACCAGCACGGTTACCTGTTTGCCGTTGTCGGCAGCCCTCGCAAGCGCGGCGACAATCGGTGAATTTCCGCTTACACGGTACAGCGTCTGCTTGATCGCCAGCACATCCGGATCGACTGCTGCCTTCGCGACGAAATCAACGACCGGCTTAAATGTCTCATATGGATGATGCAGGAAAATGTCCCCTTTCCGTATCTGCGCGAAAAGATCACACCCTTCCGGCAGCTCCGGCACCGGCTGCGGCGCGCTGTAGCGGTGCTCGAACAGGCTGTCAAAGCCCTCCAGCTTACGCACCTTTGACAGGAAGGTCAGATCAAGCGGTCCGTCAATTTCAAAAATTTCATCCATGGACAGCTGCAGCTCCTCAACGAGGATGTTCAAAAGCCTTCTGTCCATGCCGCTCTCAACTTCCAGCCGGATCGCGTCGCCGTGGCGGCGCTGTTTCAACGACTTCTCGATTTCCTTTAACAGATCCTCCGCCTCGTCCTCGTCAATATCCATGTCCGCGCTCCGCATAATCCGGAACGGATAAGCGCAGACAATGTCGTAGCTCTGGAAGAGACTCGCCATATTTTCGCGGATCACGGTTTCAAGCAGAATGATCCTCGCACGCCCCTGCTTCTCCTCTCCCTGCGCGGCAGGAAGGCGGATGACCCTTGGCAAAACAGACGGCACCTGCACCGTTGCAAACTCCAGATTTTCAGTCTCGGTCCGGAGCTGTTTTTTCGCTTTCTTTGTGCGCCCCAAAATGCCGGGCCCGGCGTTCTTCTTGCGGCTGAGCAGAACACCCAGATTCAGCGATTTATTGCGGATCAACGGGAACGGGCGGCTGGCGTCCGAAGCCATCGGCGTAACTACCGGGTAAATTTCGGTTTCAAACAGCTCGTCCAGATATTGTTTTTCATCTTTCGTCAGCCCTTCATAACCGGTGATCAGTGTGATTCCTTCCTGCGAGAGCGCTGGAACCAGTGACCGGTTATAGGTTGAATACTGCAAATCCACGAACGAATGTGCTTCTTTGAGGATCGCGCAGAGCTGTTCGCCGGCCGTCATGCCGGCAATATCCCGCTTCGTATATCCGCCCTTTGCCATATCCTGAATCGAAGCGACACGGACCATAAAAAACTCATCCAGATTCGATGCCGTAATGGACAGGAAATTCAGCCGTTCCATCAGTGGATTCTCACGGCTCCTGGCTTCCATCAGACACCGTCTGTCAAACTGCAGCCAGGAAAGTTCCCTGTTGATATAAAAAGAAGGATTGCGGAAGAAGTTATCTCCGCTGTCTTTTGTTTTTCTGTTTTCGCTGCCAGTCATAATCCCCTCACTTCTTCTGCCTGATTACCGGGCGGATGCCGAAGATTTCCTCAAAAAAGTCTGCCCTGTGGGCGAACATACCTTTTTCCAGCGTAATATCCACACCGGGCCGGATATTAATCTGCAAGCGGTCCGGTTTGAGTGTCAGTCCGAAGTCCTCGAATTTGCGCTTGTGAGAACGGTCCATGCCATTGGCGAGCCGCAGAATCGCAGTCAGGCGGCCGATCATCAGATATGCGTCGAGGTCCAGATCAGACATGTTCTGCTGCTCTTCATAGTAGACAAATTCCGAATGATTGAAACGCACGACATTTGCGACTATCTCGCGCTCAATATGGGAAAGCCCGATAATTTCAGTTGACATAATGATGTTATAGGAGCATTCCGCGAGGTTCGTAATACTGATGTATTTCCCGCAGTCATGCAGAATCGCGCAGATCCGCAGAAGCAGCCGCTCTCTTTTCGAAAGCCCGTATTGTTTTCTGAGCGCGTCGAAGATCCTGAGAGCGATTGTCTCGATGGTTTCGCCTCTGGTTTCATCGCCCATATAACGGCGGCTGATATTGTGCGCACAGGCGATGATATCCTCTTCAAAATTATGCGAAGGCGGAAGAATCTTCTGCTTCTCCGCGAACTCATACGCGATGCCGTCACAGAGCGTGATCCCGGGCGCCCAGATGTGTTCTGTTCCGAACGCCTCAATGATACGCTCCATAAGAACGCCGGAAATATATAACAGAGGCACATTGTCGTCCGCAATCTGCACGCGGCGCGCGATTTCGGGAACGCTCATGTCTCTTGCCATCCGGACATACTCGATGAATGCGGCGGCCGGAACATCCTCCATCTTTCTGGACTGCATCAGCGCGGAAATATAGTCATCCACAATGATCAGATTCCGGACTTTCCGGTTGTTCAGATATAGTTTCTGGAAAACTTCCAGCTGCGAATCCACCATTTCACTGATCATGGCATCCCTCTGGGATTCCCTGGCGTCAATCGAACGGATCTTCTCGTACAGCCGGAGAATGCCGAGCCGCAGATTCTGCGTCGCGCCGAGTTTCCCGTCGCTGAAAAGGGAAATCTGAATACTGCCGCCGCCGATATCCACAATTGCGCAGCTGTCGCTGATAATGCTGTCAAAATCGCCGATTTTCGCCGCAGCCGACTTATAGTCCAGAAATCTCTGTTCGGAGTTGGACAGAACCCCGACATGAATGCCCGATCTCTGTTCCCATAAAGAGAGTACCATGGAAGCGTTATCCATCTCGCGGATCGCAGATGTACCATACGCCTTATATTCGGTCACGCGGTAATTGTTCATGACTTCCCGGAATTCCCGCAGGATATCCCCTACTTCTCGCACATTCCCGCTCCGGATCTTACCGGTCTGATAGGTATCGCTGCCAAGATCCACTCTCCGCACCAGACTGTCGACCGGCCGGATTCCACGGGCCTTGGATACCTCGAAGATCTTCAGCTCCTGCTCATAGCTTCCGACGTCAATTGCCCCAAATGTGTGAATTGTCATTGACCGTCTCCCTTTCCACCGTTTTCAGCGGTCTTGCCGGAGGCTGCGACAGGGTCTGCAAGCTCCGTGCCCAGAAGATAATTGATAAACTGCTGGGCGGTTCTGCCGGAAAGTCCGCCATTCGTCATTTCCCAGCGCGTCGCTTCTTTGCGCAGCTGTTCCTGATCCACCGCAATGCCGTTTCGCCGCGCGAGAGAAAGAACGATTTCCTGATACTCTTCGTACGTAGGCGCTCCGTAATAGATGCTGACGCCGAAACGGTTCGCGAGCGAAAGCTTCTCCTGCACGGTATCGCCGTGATGCTTGTCGCCGATTTCCGCGCCGTCTCTGTCGCTGAAGCTCTCGCGGATCAGATGCCTCCGGTTGCTCGTCGCGTAGATCAGCACGTTGGACGGGCGCTTCTCCAGCCCGCCTTCGATGACTGCTTTCAGATACTTGTACTCGGTCTCAAACTCTTCAAACGAAAGATCGTCCATGTACAGAATGAACTTATAACCTCTGTTCTTGATCTGCGATATGACATCGTTCAGATCCTGAAACTGATAGCGGTAAATCTCAATGACCCGCAGGCCCCTGGAGTAAAACTCGTTCGCGACCGCCTTGATGCTGGATGATTTACCGGTGCCGGCTTCGCCGTACAGCAGCACATTGTTGCAGGGCCGTCCCTCCACAAAGGCTTCTGTATTCTCAATCAGCTTCTGTTTTGCCCGTTCATAGCCGACAAGATCCCTGAAATACACGTGCCGGATGTTCAGAATCGGATCAATATAGACGCCGGAGGAATCGTGCGTAACGCGGAACGCTTTATGCAGCCCGAACTTGCCGACGCCGTATTCCCCGTAAAACTGTGTCAGAAGATCTTTCATCTGCTCCGCGCTTTCCGACTGCTCGAACCGCTGCGCAAGGTCGCAGATTCTGTCGCGGATCCTTGTGTTGTAGATCTTGCTGCCTTCTCCGGATGGCTTGTAATCCAGAACATAGCGGAGCGCGTCAATATGAAGCCGCTCCATCAGTTCCGTAAAATCATAGTCGAAATATTCCTTGAAAATCTGAATATCGTGCAAAACAGCTTCGTTGATCGTACCCTGAATGCCGCCTCGCATCTCGCTGGCACGGCTGTAGGAATTTTCGTCGTTGACAAGGATATTCGCAAGGTAACAGTGCCAGAGATTTCCGTAAAAACCGTTCCTTCCTGCCCTGTCCAGCAGCATGGCAATGCACTCGTAGACTTCCTGCACGATGTGCGCGTCATCATCGCGGTCAAGGTCATGGTCCATGACCCGTGACATTCTGCTGAACAGATTTCTCGAAGCGCAGTTTCTGTAAACTATCAGCTCGTCTTTTCTCATTCTCTTCGTGCCTCAGTAATTTCCGAGTATTTTCAGGCTCTTCGCTTCGTCCCGCAGTCCCCGCAGAGCGTTGCGCACGGCGCTGTCTCCAAGGTTTCCTTCAAAGTCAATGAAGAACCTGTATTCCCAGTCCTTATCCTCGATCGGTCTTGATTCGATCTTGGTCATGTTAAGATCATTATAAATGAAATGTGATAGAATTCGATACAAAGAACCGCTTTCATGTGCGATTTCAAGGCACAGGCTGATCTTCTTCGCGTCTTTCCTGAAAATCTTCTGATTGGTCACGATAATAAACCGCGTGGAGTTGGACTCGGACTGATTGATGCCTTCCCGGAGAATCTGCAGACCGTAACAGGACGCGGCATAGCGGCTGGCAATGGCAGCCTGCGTCGGATCGCCGTCCTTCGCCACTTTCATGGCAGCGAAGGCGTTGTTTTTCATGCTGATCTGCTGCCACTGCGGATGCGCCGACAGAAACCGCTCGCTCTGCATAAGTGACTGGGCGTGCGAATAGACCGTTCTGATCCTGGTTTCGTCAGCTCCCGGAACGCCCAGCAGGCAGTGCCGGATCGGAATGATCTGTTCGCCTACAATGTAATTTTCAAACGCGAAAAGAAGATCGTAGATTTCACTTACAATGCCGGCTGTGGAATTCTCGATCGGCAGCACCGCGTAATCGGCAGCACCCTCTTCAATCGCCGTCATCGCGTCGCGAAAAGTCGCTGTGCAGAAGCTCTGCACGTCTTCACCGAAAAACTGCTTCATCGCCGCTTCCGAATAAGAGCCGGGCGCACCCTGATACACAACTTTTGTTGCTTCGTCAATGAGATGGTCGACCGCGATGAACGGCAGATTATGCAGCGCGCCGGCCTCGTCCATCAGCTGGTACTGGCGTTTTCGGCTGATCGCCATGATCTGCTCGTAAAGTTCGCGGACCGCGCGTTTATTGAAGCTGCCCTCGGTCATGGACATGACCGCATCCAGTTTCTGCGCCTCTCTCTCCTTGTCCAGCACACGCCTGCCGTTTTCGATCTTGTACCGCGCGACATCCTGCGCAATCTGCATTCTTTTGTTAAACAGGGAAACAATGCCTTCGTCAATTTGATCCAGCTGTTCCCGGCATTCTTTCAGATCCACTTGTTATCCCTCCGCTCTTCATTGCCTCTGCCGCCTGTCCTCACGCGGCCGGCACCGTAAGAAGGCTTCTGCCTCAGGTCTGACCCATCCGCAGGAGCTTGGCCTGCTGATCCGCGGTTGTTAAAGCGTCTATGATTTCATCGAGATGTCCGTTCATGATCTCATCCAGATTGTAGAGCGTCAGCTTGATCCTGTGATCCGTGACCCGGCTCTGCGGAAAATTATAGGTGCGGATTTTTTCCGAACGGTCGCCGGTTCCGATCTGGCTGCGTCGCAGATCCGCTTCAGCGTCATGTCTCTTCTGCAGCTCCAGGTCATAGAGCTTGGAACGCAGGAGCGCGAAGGCTTTATTTTTATTCTGCAGCTGGGACCGCTCGGTCTGGGAATAGATGACAATACCGGTTGGCAGATGCGTCAGCCGTACCGCAGAGTCCGTCGTATTGACGCCCTGTCCGCCGTTGCCGGACGCCCTTGTGATATCAATTCTGATGTCTTCCGGCGGAATGTCGATCTTTACATCGTCTTCCACTTCCGGCATGACAGCGACCGTACAGGTCGAGGTATGAATCCGTCCGCCGCTCTCGGTTACAGGCACCCGCTGCACTCTGTGCACGCCGGACTCATATTTCAGTTTCGAGTAAGCACCGTTTCCCTCCACGATAAATTCCACATATTTCATGCCGCCGATGCCGATTTCCTCCGTGTTCACAACATCGCACTTCCAGCCTTTCATCTCGGCGTAGCGGGCATACATGCGGAAAATTTCCGCCGCGAAGAGCGCCGCCTCGTCTCCGCCCGCGCCGGCGCGGATTTCGACAATCACGTTCTTATCGTCATTCGGGTCCTTCGGGATCAGAAGAATCCGGATCTGCTGCGCGAGTTCTTCCTGTCTTTGTTTCGCGGACGCAAATTCCTCGCGCGCCATTTCCTTCATCTCCGCGTCCGTTTCTCCGTCCATGAGATCCAGCGCGTCCTGCATATCTTTTCCGGCTTTCCGGTATTCCTTGTATGTTTCGACAAGTGGTGTAAGATCGCTCTGCTCCTTCATGAGCTTTTTGAAGCGGTCCATGTTTTCCGATGCTGTGCCGGAGGACAGTTCCCTTGCAATATCCTCGTAGCGAAGCATCACATCTTCTAATTTCTCAAACATTTTTCTCTCCGATGACAACTCTGTCTCTGTGTCCGTAATCCTGCAGTACACAGACACTGTCGAAGCCCGCGGCTGTAAATAGTTCCCGTACAGCTTCACCCTGATCGTAACCGATTTCAACAATCAGCCTGCCGTGATTTTTAAGGACCGCTCCCGCGCCTGCCGCGATTCTTCTGTAAAAGGAAAGTCCGTCTGCTCCACCGTCAAGCGCCATATAGGGCTCGCGGCAGGCGACTTCCTCCCGGAGCGTTCCGATAACGTCCGTTCTGATATAGGGCGGATTTGAAATCAGGAGGTCAAAACACCCCTCTTCCTCCTTTTGCACAACATCAAACAGATCTCCCTGCCGGAACGAAACAGCATCCGAAAGAGAAAGCGCCGCGGCATTGCGCCGCGCTACGGCCAGTGCCTTGTCCGAAATGTCTCCGGCGACAGCACGCACGCTGCGGAATGTTTTTCCGTGATTGCTCTCATTATACAGCTTTAACAGGCTGAGTACGAGACACCCGGATCCGGTACACAGGTCCAGAACAAGCCCTCCCCGGAAAGCGGAAAGCGCGGTCTCCACCAGGATCTCACTGTCCTGCTCCGGAATCAGAACATCTCCGGTGACGATGAACGGGAGGCCCATAAATTCTGTTTTACCCAGAATATACGCGGTCGGCTCGTGTCCCGCACGCCTTTTCAGAAGTTCCATATACCTTGCCGCCTGCTCCTGACTGACCGGCGTTTCAGGATAAACAAGAAGAGTCTGCAGATCCGTTCCGCAGACTTCTTCCAGAAGGAGCCTCGCATCGAGCCTTGCGTCCTCATCCTCATTAAGGACAAGGACGCCCTGACGATACAAGTCTCCATAGGTATACTTTTGATCAGTCACGGCCCGTCTCCTGCAGCTCACGCGCATCATATCCGAATTCGCGGACCAGATATGCCCGCCAGTCAAAGACCGCTTCCACAGCCGCGATCGCAACTTCGCACATGGACGCGTCCGGTTCTCTTGTAGTAATACGCTGCAGCCAGAGCCCCGGAGCGGAAAGGATGCTGATGAAAGGGCCGCTGCTCCTTCCCGCGAGCCGGATGATTTCGTAGGAAATCCCCGCGATCACGGGGATCAGGAGAAGCCGAAACAGAATCCGCAGAAACGGCGAGTTCACGCGGATGAAGAAAAACAAAACTACGCTGACCAGCATGACAAGAAACAGAAAACTGGTTCCGCACCGCTTGTGGAAGCGCCGGCTGTCCATGACATAATGAACAGTCAGAGGCTTTCCTCTCTCTATGCAGTTGATACATTTATGTTCCGCGCCGTGATACTGAAAGAGTCTGCGGATGTCCTTCATCATCGAGATGCCGAAAAGGTACAGAATAAAAATCGCGATCCGGATCAGCCCTTCGATCAGTGACAGCACGGATTTATTCCGCAGAAATCCCTCGAGCAGTGATGTGAGCAGATATGGAAGAATCATGAACAGGAAAACGGCGATCACAAGCGATATGAGCGTTGTTACAGCCATGACCGCTTTGTCTTTGTTTTTCCGTTTCTCTTCCTCTTTTCTGCTCCTCGAGGTAATATCATCTTCATCATAAAAAGACGAAGAAAAGTTCAGGCTCCGGATACCGAGAATGAGAGAATCCAGAAAAACAAAAAAGCCTCTGATAAAAGGCAGTTTTGTCCAGAGCGTATTCTCCAGAACTGCGTGATGCTCATCAATTTCAACTTCGATCTGCTGGTCCGGCTTTCTGACACCGACGGCAACCATACTGCCGTTTTTCATCATGATTCCTTCCAGCACGGCCTGTCCGCCGATGCCGGAATAATGCTGCACTTTCTGCTTGGCCATATTCATCCCTGATTCCTGTCTCACTATAGAAAAAAGGTCAGAGCAGTCACCCGCTCTGGCCTTTCACTCCTGTAACAATTCCGATTATTGAAGACCGTATTTCTTGTTGAACTTATCGATACGACCCTTCGCGGAAGAAGCTCTCTGCTGTCCTGTGTAGAAAGGATGGCATTTGGAGCAAACTTCGACGTGAATTTCAGGCTTTGTAGAACCGGTTACAAATGTGTTACCGCAGTTGCAGGTAACGGTAGCCTGGTAATACTTGGGTTGAATTTCGTTTCTCATCGTTCAGACTCCTCCTTCGTGCAAGCGCTGTCATGAATGATCTATCATTCATTTCACATGCATTGAATGGCTACACTTCCGCCTTACATACATCGCGTCGTGCATATATGCAGTCATGTCTGTTCCGTAGAACAGCTATATGAGTATAGCATTTCATTGTCTTGAAAGCAAGCGGTTCCTGCCTTTTTCTTAATCAGCTTCTTCTGCAGAGGCGGTTCCGTCCGTCATGACAATATGTGTCAGAGCTCCCTGCACGACAAAATTGTAGACGTGCCCGGTTCCCCAGCAGGTTGAAAGTGTCATAAGGTTCGGGCGCAGCGAAAAATCTGTCTTCTGCGGAAAATCTCCCTGATTTCCGGTCAGTGCCTTCTGCACATAGCGGTCATAAGCGTCATCTCCGCTGAACGGATTGTATAAAGAATCACTCGTGGAAACCGTTCTGTAGGAAAAGATGTTGTATTTGTAAACCCGGTCTTTGGTATAGATGTAGAAATACGGATCGTCCTTCGCAAGAGCACTGTCTTTCGAAAAGCGCTTGAGCGATCCGAACATCGTTTCATTCTTCATGTTATGACCGTAAATGAGCGTATTGTTGTCCGAAAAATCCGCGCTGTTATCCTTGTCCATGAAAATGCAGCCTGACGGATTGCTCGTTCCCTCAAACGTTCTGTGCAGGTACTCCGCGTTATCTTTGGAGTGCGCGACAGGATACTTCAAATCGAGTGCCGGAATATAGAGGACACCGAGGAAGTCCTGATTGATCTCCTGCAGCTTCTCAAAGTCAATATTCAGTGCGGGATAATATTCCGGATCATCAATGGGATTTTCCTGCGTTTCCGCCGTGGCCGCCTCTTCCGGCTGCCGTGCCTGCTCCTCCTCTATATATGTATCCAGCTTCCTGTACTCATCCCCGGCTTCCTTGTAGGTCAGAAACTCCTTCAGAAAATTGTAACCGGAAAAAACAAAAACAATCAGAAGCACCGCAAGAATCAGAAGAGACAGGATGCTGCGCGGCCTTTTGCCGCGGCGCGGCGCGGCGCTCCGCATTTCGCTTCGCTCACCCTCCATACCGTAATCATCCCAGTTTTCTTCCGCATCGTTATAACGGTCTGCCATATCGTACCATCACTTTCAGTAATTCATTTTTGCGTTTTCCGCGGAAAACCTTCAGCCGCGAAAAGACACAGGAAAGCCGCGGCGCACAGAAAAGCCATCCAGCCCGGCTTTAATAGAAGGCCGGACAAGCCGCCGTACGAAACAGCCAGCGCCGACAGATTCACCGCGGCATGCATACCGAAAATCAGCGGGAAGCTGCGGCTTTCTTCGTATGCCTCACAGAATACCATACTCATGCAGAAAGCGTAAATCCCCTGCGGTAAATTCCCGTGGTACAGGCCGAACAGGATAGAAGCTGTCAGCATGGCTGCCGGTTTACCGTAGTTTTTCAGTCGCAGGCCGGAATATGTCAGCCCCCGGAAAATAAGCTCTTCCGTAAAAGGCGTCACAATTCCGTATATAAGTACCGCCGCAAAAACAGGTGCTGCCGTTACATCGGCCGCTGCCTGTGATCCCCCCTGCGATCTTCCGGTCACTCCCGCAGAAAGCAGTAAACCATTCAACAGAAGGGCCAGCGCTACGACGCCGAAAATACCGGAGACTACTCTTACGCTGTGCGGCAGTTCCTCTTTTACGATCGCACCGTTGTCCCTGTCTTCTTTCGTTTTCCAAACGAACAGCTGATGTTTTGCCGGCCGTAAAAAGGCAGCGCCGGCAGCGGTCAAAGACAGCGCCGTAATCAGGGCATCCAAAAGTCCCGCGGAAATATGCAGCAATCCGCGCGCAGCCGCGGCATCCGCCGCCATATGAAGCAGCGCGCTGAAAATCTCCGAAAGCAGCGTAAACAGCAGGGCCGGAAGCGCCGCCGCAGCAAAACAATCAAAATTTGTCATAGCAGTCCGATAATAATAATCGCAAGAATCAGAAGCGGCAGCACCCATGTCGAAAACGGCCGCATCCATCCGCGCACCTTGATTCCCCTGCCTGTATCCGCTTCCCGGACGAAGTTGTCCCAGCCCCAGCCGGCTTTTCTCGTACAGAATAATACGTAAAGCAGTGCGCCGATTGGCAGAAGCAGGTTACTGACAAGAAAGTCAAAGAGGTCCATGACCGTCGTACCCTTCCCCAGAGGCTGAATGAACGAAAGGACGTTGAACCCGAGTGCGCAGGGAAGAGACAGCACGAAAACGAGCACCAGATTCACGGCGGCGCTCTTCTTTCTGCTCCATCCGGAGAGATCCATCGTCATCGCCAGAATGTTTTCAAACACCGCGAGCACCGTGGAAAACGCCGCGAATGACATGAATACGAAAAAGAGCGAGCCGAAGGCCCTGCCGAACGGCATGTGATTGAAGATGTTCGGCAGTGTTTTGAAGATCAGGGAAGGACCGGCGTCCGGCTGGACTCCGTAGGCAAAACAAGCCGGAAAGATGATGAGTCCCGAGGTAAACGCGACAAATGTATCGAGCAGGGCAACATTCACAGCTTCGCCCATAAGCGCATGCTCTTTTCCAATATAGCTGCCGAAAATCGCCATTGCGCCGATGCCGATACTGAGCGTAAAGAACGCCTGGTTCATCGCGTTGACAATGACTTTCAAAATTCCCGCGCGCCGCACTTCTGCAAGATTCGGCATCAGATAAAACCGGAGTCCTCTACCGGCTCCGGGCATGAAAATACTGTTCACCGCGAGAATCAGCATAATGCATAAAAGAGCGGTCATCATAACTTTTGTAACTCGCTCCAGTCCCTTTTGCAGACCAATCGCACAGATGCCAAAACCCGCGGCAACAATAATTCCCATAAAGCCGGTCTGCAGAGCAGGACTCGCCAGCATTGCGTTAAATTTGCTGTCAATTTCTGCCGCGTCAAGCCCTTCAAAGCCACCGACCGCCGTCATGAAAAAGTACTGCAGCATCCAGCCCGCGACGGTTGTGTAAAACATCATCAGAAGATAGTTTCCAGCTAGAGACGCATATCCGTGAATATGCCATCCGGTACCGGATGGCTCCAGTTTCTGATACATCCGCACCGGGCTTGCCTGCGCCGCCCGCCCCATCGCGAATTCCATGGTCATGACAGGAATTCCCATCAGAAACAGGAAAGCCAGATAAATCAGGACAAATGCGCCGCCGCCATACTGGCCGACGAGCCACGGGAACTTCCATACATTTCCAATGCCGATCGCGCAGCCCGCGCTGAGTAGAATAAATCCCAGTCTGCTTCCCAAATGTTCTCTCTCGTTCATATACTCCACCCTCCATTCGCCAATCAGTATACCATGCCGGCCATCGTGCGGAATGATTTTTGCGCCGCCGTGGCAGGATCCCGGGGAAGCCGGCAGATAATGCCGCCCGCAGTCCTTCTTGTAAGTACCGCGCTTATGTAGTAAGATGGCATTTGCGCTGCTTGGAAGCGTTAAAGCGTCTATGCGCCAGCGCATTACAGTTACATTCACAGGATGCAGGGGGAATTTTATGGAAAGGGAACATCTGGGGAGCCGGCTCGGCTTCATACTTTTGAGTGCCGGCTGTGCGATCGGTATCGGCAACGTCTGGAAATTTCCATGGCTGGTCGGTCAGTACGGAGGAGGAGCCTTCGTTCTGATCTATCTTGTGTTTCTTCTTCTGATGGGTGTACCCGTCATGACTATGGAATTCGCGATGGGCCGCGCTTCAAGACAAAGCCCCGTGCGATTTTACTACACGCTTGAGCCCGCGGGCACAAAATGGCACATCCACGGTTATTTCGCTTTTATCGGAAATTATATTCTGATGATGTTTTACACCGTTGTATGCGGCTGGATGCTTCGGTATTTCATAGAAACCATGAATGGCACGTTCGCAGGTATGGACACGCAGGCAATCGCGGCGCAGTTCGACGCGATGCAGAAGGGCGCTGCAGGTCAGTGGCTGTTCATGGCGGTTTCTGTCCTCGCCGGTTTTTTTGTCCTAAGTCTCGGACTGCAAGGCGGCCTCGAGCGCGTAACGAAGTTCATGATGACGGCGCTGCTTGCGGTTATGCTGCTGCTCGCGGTCCATTCCGTCTTTATGCAGGGCGGAAGCGCCGGCCTGTCTTTTTATCTCCTGCCGGACTTTGAAAGAATGCAAGAGCACGGCACATTTCAAGCAATTCAGGCAGCCATGAACCAGGCGTTCTTTACACTCAGCATCGGTATGGGCGGTATGGCAATCTTCGGCAGCTATATCGGAAAAGAGCATGCGCTTCTTGGCGAGTCTGTCCGGGTTGCCGCACTGGACACCATGGTCGCGTTCACGTCGGGGCTTATCATTTTTCCGGCTTGTTTTGCCTACAGTGTAGAGCCGGATGCCGGACCTTCTTTAATTTTTATAACATTACCGGGCATCTTCAACCATATGCCGTACGGCAGGGTTTTCGGCTCGCTCTTTTTCATTTTCATGACTTTTGCCGCGTTCTCTACGGTTCTTGGCGTTTTCGAGAATATCACGGCAATGTTCATGGAACTGACCGGCATGTCCCGCAGGAAGGCCTGTCTTGTCAATGCAGCCCTGATGCTCGTCCTTGCAACGCCATGCGCTTTCGGCCCGAATCTGCTGTCCTCGTTCCATCCTCTCGGCGGCGGTTCTACCGTCATGGATCTGGAAGACTTCATCGTGAGTAACCTCGTTCTTCCCATAGGTTCCGTCATCTTCTGCATCTTCTGCACGAGGAAATACGGCTGGGGCTGGGATAATTTTGTTAAGGAAGCCAACACGGGGAAGGGAATCAAAGTTCATCGACGGGCACGGTTTTATCTGACGTATATTCTTCCTGCGCTGTTCTTTATTGTTTTCGTTATGGGCCTTGCGGATGCCCTTTAAAAAGCCGTCCGGGATGTCTTTTCATACCCGGGCGGCTTTTCATATACGTCTGTTATCGTTCTTTTATTCAAGCATATGCAGCTGGACATCGATCGAAGTCACCTTATTCTCAAGTTCGTTTCTTCTCGTGTTGACTTCATTCAGCGCAATACAGATTTTTTCGGGTTCTTCATCGTCAAACTGAAGGAACCCTTTTAGTACTGCGGCAGGCAACACGAATTTTTTCGTCACACCTTCAAACTCCACCTGCAGATATCTGCCGTCCTGTCCGATGATTGTGCCTTCCCCAAAAGACGGGTGCAGCGCGGTTCTGCCTTCAAGAGACGGTATCTTTGCGTCTTTTTCCATCGCCTTGATCTCGTCAAAACTGTCCACGCACTCCTCTCTTTCATCGATCAGCTCCGCTCTTCTGCGCGTTCTGTCGATCTTGCGCTGAGCGACGGTGCTGATCTTGGATTTTCTGTTTGCGCTTTTCTCCGCGTAGAAGTTAAAACGGTAAGCCGAATCAATGAGATCAAAGACCAGAATGTGCCTTGCCTTATCAATGTCTGCGAGGCCTTCCATGCCGAGCTGCTCCCCTTTTTCGCGAAGGCCTTTATCAATGAGTTTAAGAAAATCTTCGTGCCGCAAAAGCAGATCCAATGTGTCATCGCACATATTGTAATAATTCTGAAGCTTCAGAAGGCGGTCATACCCGATATCATCCTCATAGTCAATATAGCCTTCGAAGGCAGCTGCCGCGGACGCGCGCAGCATATAGTTGTCCTCCGGCCGGATGAGTCCCAGGTATTTAATGACCGTACGAATCTTCTGGTGCAGCTTCCAGCAACCCTGTACCTGCTGATCCAGCATCGAATTGATAGTTTCCGTAAACGCCCGTACTCTCTGCTGGCGCTGCGCGATATCGCCACCGTCATGCTGCAGAAGATCCGCGAACGCTTCCCGGACTTCTTCTGTCCTGCCGCCGCGGCAGAGCATCACAATTCCGTCCGTAGGACGCACCTCTCCGTGATCGAGAAGGAACTCCGCATCTTGCATCGAGGCCTCGAACATCGCCCCGAAATCCTCCGCCATGATATCCCAGTTCTTCAGGCACGTATAAACGGCTACCCATTTGTCTCTTACGTCAATCCTGCCTTGTGTAAGATCCTGATATTTTTCCTTGTAAATATTGATCAGGACTTTCACGCGGTCACTATTCATGATCAGCTGCCTCCCTCCGACTGTACTGAAATCTGAAATATCCCTGCCTTCATTATTTATAATTATAGCTGTTTTTCTTTGAAATGTCACAATTATCTGTGTTATTTCCGATTATTTGCGATATAATCAATCATTTGATTGTCACATTTTTTATTTTTTGTCCAATGCTTTTAAGAATTCGCTGCGATAGAATACATCATGAAGCTAATTGATATGTTTTAACGGAGGTATAAAATGGCAGGAGTTCAGGATATCAAGCATTCCGCTGAACGTGCGGCCATGGGCGCACTGATTGACGGTTTTCTGAAGAATTTGAAGAGCAAGGATGACAGAACCGAGACTTATCTCAAGATCGTGGATCTCGCGGAAAAATTCTACGGCTCCGGCGCGAACAAGGATACTATTGCGGCAGTCCGTGCGTATGTGAAGAATCCCGATAACCGCTGGATGCGCTTTATCAACCGTGTTGTCGACGAGACAGATCCGCATTACGCGAAGATGATGCTGCTCAACCTCGGCTATGAGGCGTTTTTCCGCGGCACCAAGATGATCCGTGAGAACAGAAAGAAATACAACTGCAATATTCCGTGGCTGATCCTCTTTGATCCGACCATGGCCTGCAACATGCACTGCGTAGGCTGCTGGTCCGGCACGTACGGCCACAAGTCCAACCTTTCCTATGAGGATATGGACAAGATCGTAACCGAAGGCAAGGAACTCGGTGCCCATCTTTACATGATGACCGGCGGCGAGCCGACTGTCCGCATGAACGATATTTTCAAGCTTGCAGAAAAGCATAACGACTGCTTCTTCGGGCTCTACTCCAACTCGACGCTGATCACAGACGAGCTGGCAGAGCGCGTCAGAGAGCTCGGTAACATTACTTTCATGCTCTCGATCGAAGGAACACCGGATACCAATGACGCAAGACGCGGCGAAGGTCACTACGCGAAGGTTATGAACGCAATGGACATTCTGAAGAAGCACGGCATCGTCTTCGGTACTTCCATATGCTATACGAGAGCGAATATCGAAGCCGTTACCAGTGATGACTTCTTCCACCTTCTCGAGGAAAAAGGCGCGCGCTTCGGCTTCTACTTCCATCTGATGCCGGTCGGCAACAATGCTGCTCCGGAGCTGATGCCTACCGTAGAACAGCGTGAGAAGATGATCGAGAGAATCCGCTTCATCCGTTCTCCGAAGTCGGACATCGAGTTCTTCCCGATGGATTTCCAGAACGACGGTGAGTATGTCGGCGGCTGTATTGCCGGAGGACGGAACTACTTCCACATTAACTCGAACGGCGACGCGGAGCCTTGCGTATTCATTCATTTTTCGAATACAAACATCCACAATAACACGATTCTCGAAATGCTGCAGAGTCCGCTGTTTATGGCTTATCATGAGGGGCAGCCGTTCAACAGAAACCAGCTCCGTCCCTGCCCGATGCTCGAGAACCCGCAGCTGCTGCGTGAAATGGTAAAGGCTACGGGCGCGCATCAGACCAATCAGGAATCTCCTGAAGACGTTGAGCATCTGTGTGCAAAGTGCGACGACTATGCGAAGGAATGGGCGCCTGTCGCCGACAGAATCTGGGCGGAAGAAACGCATAAGAAGCCTGCTTATGAGAACTATACGCAGGAGAAGCGTGAACATCCCGAACTTGCCGCATTTGAACACGCGGATGGTACGAATAAGATTATTCTTTAATCTCTCGTTAGGAACCACGGTTTAACACAAAAGACTTTCAGACCCGAAATCCCCGGTTATCCGGGCAACCGGCCTGAAAGTCTTTTATTTATCTTTATGCAGATTCAGCTAAGCCTCTATGCGGCTTCATGTGTCAGCAGCAGAAACAGCTTCTTCCCACCGTACTCGGAAATCCGGAAGATCTTCGTGTCAGTTAATACCTCCCTCCCGTCAGACCGATGAAAAACATGCCGCAGCGGTCCGATACCGGCCGGAGCCTCCTCTGCCTGCATGATCTGTTCCCGCAGCTTCTCCCGCGGCAGATCAATTCTGTCAAGCAGCTTTTTTCTGCCTGCGGCGTCATCCCTGCGGATTCCTGTCAGCCGGCAGTATTCATCGTTCATCTGAATCAGTTCCATCGAATCGTCCGAAAGTTCCACAACCGCAGCTGCTCCCAGCATATTTCCGAGAACATCATCCTCCAGAAGTCCCTGATTTAACAGATCCCGCACATTGAGCCTGCTGATACGCGCCGGGGCGTACGAAACGATTTTCCTCTGGACATTATCCTCATTCCTGATAAGTTCCGTGAACTGTCCGCGCGGCATTGCCTTGTAGAAATAATAGCCCTGTGCGTAATTGCATCCGTGCGAAAGCAGAAAATCCACCTGTTCCTTCGTCTCGACGCCTTCCGCGATAACGCGGATATCCATCATGTGCGCCATGTTAATGACGGAGTCGATAATGCTCAGATCTTTCCCTCCGCTTTTCAAGTTCTGCAGAAACTCTTTATCAATCTTGATGATATCGACCCGGAGATCGCGAAGCGCCATAAGAGACGAATAACCGACGCCGAAATCATCCATCAGGATCGTGTGACCCATGCTGCGGAGCCGGTCGACGTTATCCTGAATCGACCTTCCGCTGTCATCAGCGTAAGCGCTTTCTGTAATCTCAATCTGTATATAAGAAGGATCCAGCGTGTATCTTCGCATCAGTTCCGCGAAATGCTGTGCGACATCGGTGAAATAGAAATCCGCCCTCGACACATTAACAGAAACCGGGAGCGGCCGGATGCCGCTTTCCAGAAGGCTTTTCTGATAAGCGCAGACCCCGTTCCAGACATACCGGTCCAGAATATAAATGTAACCCGACTGCTCGAGGTCGCCGATAAAATGCTGTGGAGTGACGGCTGTATCTCCTCTGATCCAGCGCACCAGCGCCTCCGCAGAAGAAATCCTGCCGCTGTTCATATCAACCTTCGGCTGCAGATAAAAATCGAAATTTCCGGCGTTGAGGTCCCGCAAAACATTGGAAAGCATAATCTGCCTGTCCCGGAACACCTGATATCGCCTTTTATCAAAAATCCGGGTGTGTTCAGTATAATTTCCCTTAATTTCCGCAAGCGCCGTCAGCGCTCTCTCATATAATTCGGAGAACGGTTTGGTGTGGTCTGTTGTAACATAAATGCCGCACGCAGGCGCGAATCCTCTTTTGTCCAGAAAACGGTCAATTTCCCTTTCGATTCTCTCTTTCGCCGCATTCACGCCGCCAATAGTCCCGGTTCCGAATACAAGGGCGAAATTGTCCCCGCCGAAGTACCCTGCGATTCCGTTTGAACGCGTTGCGAAATCTCCGATAACAGACGACATATGCTGCAGCAGCCGGCTTCCGGCCTGCCACCCGTATACATCGTTATAAAGCTTGAAATAATTGATATCAATCGCGGCAACGGCAATTTCACGGTCACTGCATTTATCCAGCCATGCTGAATACAGTTTCATCATTTCCGGATGATCCGGCAGACTGCTCCTGATACACTTTCTTTCCGTGGTATCGCCGGAGCGGGAAGGTCTGCTTCCCGCGGTTTCCTGAACTTGCGTAAAGGATAATATAACAATAGATTGTTCATCTTCCGCAGCAAGGACTACATGCTCTCTGACCTGTTCGTAATCTGTGCCGTTCTTCTGCCGGTATGTAAGAACAAGGCCTCCCTGATTACCCTGTTCCCGCAATTCTCCGGTAATGCGTTCAATCTTCCAGAAATCCAGGAACCTCTGCCGGTCCGCGGGGTGAACCTGCGTATCGGCAACTGTCCTGACCTTCTCGGAAAAACATCCGCTGCCAGGAATACTGTGATCAGTATCATGAACATAGACCGTCTGGTATTCGTCCGTCTCCGGATAAATTGCGAGAATCCGGATCAGAGCGGGCGAAGCCGGCCGGTTGACCTGTGCTGCGTTTTTCTTCATCTCTGTATTCATGCATTACTCCCATCTTTGCATGAGGACTAAAAAAAAACGGTCCAGCCATTCGGTTCATTTATAATGTATCACAAAACGCAATACGTAAAGAGACCATTTTCAGATCGTTGTTACGCGCATTGATCAGGATTTTCACAGAACATTTGTTTGTTATCGGTGATATGATTATTAAGCAAATTTTAACAATTAGAAGATTACCCGTCTTTGGTTACGGTTTCCTGATACAGAAAACGCCCGCCCGGAATTCTGTTTCCGGACGGGCGGTATTGAGTAAACATTATGATCAGATCTGCTGATTCTGCGCAGCCTTCTGATTTGCCTGCATTTTCAGGTAAGCATTAATGAAACGGTCGATGTTTCCATCCAGAACGCCCTGCGCGTCTGATGTCTCCTCATCCGTTCTGGTATCCTTCACGAGCGTGTACGGCTGCAGAACATAGGAACGGATCTGGGAGCCCCAGGCAATTTCCTTTGTGTCGCCGCGGATACCGTTCAGCATATCCTCCTCTTCCTGCTTCTTGCGAAGATAAAGCTTGGCGCGCAGCTCCTCAAACGCTTTCTCTTTGTTCTGGAACTGGGAACGCTCATTCTGGCAGGTTACGACAATGCCGGTCGGAAAATGCGTGATCCGGATCGCCGAGGAAGTCTTGTTGATATGCTGGCCGCCGGCACCGCTGGAGCGGTAATAATCAATCCGGATATCATCGGGATTGATATCGATCTGTACACTGGTATCAAGCTGCGGCATAACCTCGCAGGAGACAAACGATGTCTGCCTCTTTCCCTGCGCGTTAAACGGGCTCATCCTTACAAGGCGGTGGACACCATGTTCGGAGCGAAGAAAACCATAGGCATTCTCACCGGTAATCTGAAAATCAACGGATTTGATGCCGGCCTCATCACCGTCTACGATGTTCATTGTATCGACGCTGAAGCCCTTTTTATCCGCCCACTTGCAGTACATTCTGTACAGCATCGAACACCAGTCGCAGGACTCTGTTCCGCCCGCGCCCGCATTCAGGGAGATCATCGCATTATTGGCGTCGTATTCTCCTGTCAGAAGCGTTGAAAGGCGAAGCGCCTCGAGCTTGTTCTCAAAATCATTCAGGTCCGCTCTGATATCAGGGACGACCGAAGCATCTTCCTCTTCATTGCCGATCTCGATCAGGTCCATGATATCGTTGTACTGCGCGGAAAGACCGTCCGCGTCCGCAACGGTCTTCTGCGCGTCCTTGAGCTCCTTCATCTTGGCATTCGCCTTGTCCGTATCATTCCAGAAGTCCGGCGCTTCCATTTCGCGGGAGAGTTCTTCAATCCTCTGCCTCTTATACGGCAGATTCAAAGAATCTCTTCCCTCCCGGAGCGCGTCGGAGAGCCCGGACAATTCAATTTTCATCTGATCTAATTCCAGCATACTTTCACCTGATATCTATGTTTTGTCTGCAATTAAACAATGCCGCGGCCATGGCAGTTCTTGTACTTCTTGCCGCTCCCGCAAGGGCAGGGATCATTCGGATAAATCTTCTTCTCCATGCGCCTTACAGGCTCTTTAACAGCAGTATCGTCTTTATTGGTTCCGGTCACCTTGGCTACCTGCTCACGCTCAACCTTCTCCTCAACGCGGACGTGGTACATCGCACGGACTGTATCTTCCTCAATGGATTCCGTCATGGCATTGAACATGTCATAGCCGGCAATCTTATACTCCACAAGCGGGTCTCTCTGTCCATAGGCCTGCAGACCGATCGTCTGACGAAGCTGTTCCATGTCGTCGATATGACTCATCCACTTGGAGTCAATGACACGAAGAAGAATAACCCGTTCGACTTCACGGATCTGCTCGGGTTCCGCGAATTCCGCTTCCTTGCTCTCATATAACTTGACTGCCTCTTCCTTGAGCTGCTGCTTGAGGCCGTCTTTCGTCTTCTCGCCGATTCTGCCGCGGTTGATTCTCTTCAAAGGAATGACCGGAAGCAGCAGCTCATTGAGTTCTTCCAGATTCCAGTCGTCCGAACTGCTGTCCTCGGCAATCGCCGTATCCACCGCATTCTCGACAATATCGCCGATCATCTTATAGATAGTGTCGCGCATGGACTCGCCGTCCAGCACCTGTCTTCTTTCCTTGTAGATGATCTCCCTCTGCTCGTTCATGACCTGATCGTAGTCGAGGAGGTTCTTACGGATGCCGAAGTTATTCAGCTCGATCTTCTTCTGGGCTGATTCAATCGCATGCGAAAGCGATTTGTGGGTGATCTCCTGCCCTTCCGGAATACCAAGCGCGTTGAACATGCTGATCATGCGCTCGGAGCCGAACAGTCGCATCAGATCGTCTTCCAGCGAAATATAAAATCTGGATTTTCCCGGATCGCCCTGGCGGCCGGAACGGCCGCGCAGCTGATTATCAATACGCCTGGACTCATGGCGCTCCGTGCCGATGACAAAAAGGCCGCCGGCAGCCTTGGACTGGTCGTCGAGCTTGATATCCGTACCACGGCCTGCCATGTTTGTCGCGATCGTCACAGCGCCGTGCTCGCCGGCATGGGAAATGATTTCCGCCTCGATTTCATGGTACTTCGCATTCAGGACGTTATGCTGGATACCGGCTTTTCGGAGCATACGGGACAGCAGTTCCGATGTCTCAATCGTGATGGTGCCGACCAGAACCGGCTGCCCTTTGGCATGCGCTTCCTGAACGGCTTCCACAACCGCGTTGAATTTCTCCTTCTTGGTTTTGTAAACGGCATCCTGCAGATCTACTCTCGCAACAGGCTTGTTTGTCGGGATTTCGATGACATCCATGCCGTAGATTTCACGGAATTCCTTTTCCTCGGTCAACGCCGTACCGGTCATACCGCACTTCTTGTCAAATTTGTTGAAGAAGTTCTGGAAAGTAATCGTCGCCAGGGTCTTTGACTCTCTCTTGACTTTTACATGTTCCTTCGCCTCAATCGCCTGATGAAGACCGTCAGAGTAACGTCTGCCGGGCATGACACGGCCTGTGAATTCATCGACAATGAGAACCTCATCATCCTTGACAATATAGTCGTGATCTTTCGCCATCAGATTGTTTGCGCGAAGCGCGAGGATAATGCAGTGCTGGATCTCAAGGTTCTGCGGGTCCGCGAGGTTGTTCAGATGGAAAAATCTTTCCACCTTGGAAACGCCCTGCGCCGTCAGGTTGACAATCTTGTCTTTCTCGTTGACGATGAAATCGCCGGTCTCTTCCTGCTCAATGCCCATGATGGCATCAATCTTGGAAAGATCCTCCATGTCCTTGCCGCGGGTCATCTGCTTGGCGAGAATATCGCAGGCTTCATAGATCTTTGTGGATTTATCCGACTGGCCGGAAATAATAAGAGGCGTGCGTGCCTCATCAATCAGGATCGAGTCAACCTCATCGATAATCGCGTAATGCAGGCCCCGCAGAACCAGCTGGTTCTTGTAGATGGCCATGTTGTCACGCAGATAGTCAAAGCCCAGCTCGTTGTTCGTCACATAGGTGATGTCGCAGGCATAGGCAGCCTGCCTCTCCTCGGAGGTCATCTGGTTAAGGACAACGCCGCAGGTCAGCCCCATAAAGCGGTATACCTGCCCCATCCACTCTGCGTCGCGCTTCGCGAGATAATCGTTCACCGTAACGACCATGGCGCCTTTGCCTTCAAGTGCGTTCAGATACGTCGGAAGCGTCGCAACAAGCGTCTTGCCTTCGCCGGTCTTCATCTCCGCGATTCTACCCTGATGAAGAATAATGCCGCCGATCAGCTGCACGCGGAAAGGTTCCATTCCGATCGCGCGCTTCGCGCCCTCCCTGACAGCCGCAAAAGCCTCCGGGAGAATATCGTCCAGCGTTTCTCCTTTGGAAAGCCGTTCCTTAAACTCCCGCGTCTTGTCCGCAAGCGCCTCGTCTGAAAGTGCCTGCATATCCGGGCGCAGTGCCTCGATCTTGTTAACAATCGGCTGAATCCTTTTCAGCTCCCTCTGGGAGTGAGTTCCAAAAATCTTATCCGTGATAGCTGACATAGATGCTCCCTTTGTGCTTCCTGTAAAAATAGCATTATGGCGTGCAGCATATGCCGCACGCCATAACATAATATCACAGATATACAATGCTGTGTATGAACAAAATCTTAACAAATCAATAAATCTTTGCTTCTTCCTCGCCGGTCATGACACGAAGGCCGCCCTGCGCGAGCGCGAGAAGCTCTGCTTCACCGCCATATACCGTGACCGGAGCGATATGCTGTACTCTCTCGGTGATCTGTTCGGTCACATACTTGCCGTAAGCAATGCCGCCTGTCAGGATGATCTGATCGACCTTCCCCTTCAAAACAGCACCCATCGCGCCGATATTCTTGGAAACCTGATAGATGAACGCGTCCAGAACCAGCTGCGCCTTTTCATCTCCGGCCTCTGCTCTTGCCTGCACTTCCCTTGCGTCGTTTGTTCCAAGATACGCGTTAAAGCCGCCGTTTCCGACGATCTTCCTGCGCATCTGCTCTTCGGTATATTTTCCGGAAAAACACAGCTTGATCAGCGCTCCGGATGGAAGGCCGCCCGCTCTCTCCGGTGAGAAGCACCCGTCGCCGTCAAGCGCGTTGAAGATATCGATCATCTGTCCATGCTCATGCGCGCCGACCGAAACGCCGCCGCCCATATGCGCGACAATTACGTTGACATCCTGATACTTTTTGCCGATCGTCTTCGCCCATCTTCTGGCCATAGCCTTCTGGTTGAGCGGATGTCCGATCGAAACGCGCTCAATTTCCGGCATACCGGAAATTCTTGCCACCGGCGCGAGCTCATCAACAACGACGGGGTCGACGATATATGAAGGAACGCCGATCGAATCGCCGATCTCTCTGGCGAGAATGCCGCCGAGGTTGCTGGCATGCTGTCCCTGTACGCCGCTCTTTAAATCTTCGAGAAGCCTGTCATTAACAGTATATGTGCCTCCCGGGATTGCGCGGACAAGACCGCCTCTGCCGACAATGAAGTCCATGGAGTGAATGTCAATATTCTCCTCTTGCAGAGCGTCCAGAACCAGTTTCTTTCTGAAATCCTTCTGCGCATAAATACTAGGATACGCCGCGATCTCTTCGGTGGAATGTCTTAATGTCTTGTCGAGAATCTGGGTTTCATCCTCAAACACACCGATCTTCGTGGAGGTTGATCCCGGGTTGATAATTAAACTGCGAAGTGCCATGTTTTATATGTTCTCCTCCTGTCCGCATGAAGCCACAAAAGCTTTTCATCAGAATCCCTGTCCGTTCAGATGATGCGCAACGACTGCCGCAAGAGCGATCGAATTGATCTTCGTCTCCTTGGAATCAGAACGGGACGTTAAAATCGCGGGAGCCTTGGTTCCCATCAGAATGCAGCCGTTCTTGAATTCGGTCATACGGACGATTGTCTTGTAAACAAGGTTGCCGGCATGAATATCCGGGAACAGTAACACGTCCGCGTCGCCGACAATCCTGCGGTTCTGCGCGCCGGCTTTATGTTTGGCCGCCTCGGGATCAATCGCAAGATCCATGGAGAGCGGGCCATCCACGATGCAACCCTTAATGCGGCCTTCTTCGTTCCACTTCGTCAGCTGATCGGCTTCAACTGTTACCGGCATCTTCGGATTCACTACTTCTACAGCCGCAAGAGGCGCAACCTTCGGATTCTGAACGCCGCAGGCATTGCAGACCTTGACGACATAGTTGATGATCTGCTCTTTGTCTTCGAGCGTCGGATACGGAAGAAAGGCAACGTCTGTCAGGAACAGAAGACGGTCGATACCTTTGATCTGGAAAACACAGACATGGCTGAGCATCTTGCCGGTACGAAGTCCGACCTCTTTGTTCAGTACGCTGCGAAGAAACGTCTTGGATTCCAGAAGGCCTTTCATATACATATCCGCTTCCCCGTCATGCACGAGCTTGACCGCAGCGAGTGCAGCCTGCTCCACATCCGGCTCATTGATAACGCGGATACCGCACGCGTCCAGATCCCAGCCGATCTGCTTGGCGATCTCACGGATCTTCGCCTCATCACCTGTCAGGATCGGAACCGCGATTTTCCGGTCGTACGCTTCCTTTACGGCTTCCATGACCGGCAGGTCCTGCGCGGCCGCAACAGAAAGTTTCTTAGTGGGAATCTGACTTACCTGTTCCAAAATTTCATCAAAAGAAGCACTCATAATTTCCTCCTGCAGAAATGAATCAAAGGATTTCTCCCGACATAATAATTTTGCTTTCCGCAAACTGTTAATATTTTAACACACTATGGAGCGCTCTTCAATGAAAAGACAGGCTCTTTTTATCTTACAGACGGCTGTATCCGTATCCGTTCGCAATCGCGTCAACCGGAATGCCTTCTTTGCAGAGGCTGCACTCATCCGCTTTCCATGTCCTGTATTCCGGAATATCCTGCTTCGTGAACAAAGCGTTGACCGGGCAGCCGCAGACCTTGCTGGCGGCCGAGAAAATCGCCGAAACACCGGAGACAGTGCCTCCATAGTACCGGATCGATTCAATTGCTCTCGCGACGGTCCGTCCTGTCGTTGTGGAAGCCAGAAGAATCAGGACATTCTTGCCGCGGATCATCATCTGCACGTTCTCGCGGAAGATCATCTGACCTGATGTATCAAATTCCGGTGTCATTATATACATGGTTCTGTGCGCGTTCTTCGACAAAACACCGGCCTTCGTCAGCGCTTCTCCAAGAAATGCGCCGATCACTTCCGTGCCGTCCAGACAAATGATCGTATCTACAACCGTCGTCGCAACATACACTTCCGAAAGAGCTTCCGCAGCATTCTTGGCTTCCGTAAGCCGTGATCGCATCGTCGTCATGTCGATGTAATAATTGATGTGAGAGTTCGGTGTAACAAAGTGCCCCGGAATCACTTTGATGAAAACATCCGGAAATCTTCTGGAATAGAGCTTGGAATAATTCTGCATAAGACATCCCCCTGTTATAATGTTTTGCGTGAAATCCGGCCGCCGCGCGGCTTATTATCAGACTTCTTCCTATGTTTGATTATAACACGGGTGCTCGTGATTGTGCGGCAGCAATTCTTCATTTGTACGGAAGACGAAGCAAAGCGGACACCCGTGGCTTTCTGCCACGGGTGTCCGCTTTCATCTGTCGCCGCGCCCGACACGTGTCACAACTGCGCGTTTATTCCTCTGCGATCCTGAACCCCGCCTTAAACGCCTTTGACGCGAACGCAGCCTCGTAGTCTTTCAGGTCATGCCACTGCGCCTGCGGAAGCCGGATCAGCCCGCGCTGCAGGAGATTCAGCGCCGGCTCGAACGGGCCGCACCTGCTCCCCTTGATCGTAATTTCATTGACTACAAAATGGCTCATGTCAAGAGACAGCTTCCCGGCATACGTACTCTTCAGCACAATGGTTCCCTGCCTCCTGATGATTCTGGACGCCAGCGCAAGGCCCGAAGGAGAGCCGCTCGCTTCAACAATCACTTCATACGTGTCTTCATCTATCCTGTCCATCGGCGGCTCATCAACGCCGTCTTCGGCATGTCCGAAATGAAAGCTGTCAATCAGGCGCGTCTGCGCAAACGGGGCGAACGCGGCAAGCTTTTCCTCGTGTTTGCCGATGACCGTAAGCGGCGCTCCCGACAGAGAAAGCACCTGCGCGATCATAAACGCAAGTCTCCCGTCTCCGACCACGGCTGTCTTCTTCGCGGGATCGATATGCACCATCGACGGAATCTCGAGGGCCGCCGCCAGCGGTTCCGTATATACTGCCTTCTCCGGCGGCAGCCCTTCCGGGACCGGGTGGATCAGGTGATCCGCAAGGATCATGTATTCTGCGAAGCATCCGTCTTTGGAAAGGCCGATCACCTTCCGCTCAGGGCAGTGTTTTTCCCGGCCGCTCCTGCAGTACAGGCAATGACCGCACCCCTCGTTCAGTTCTCCGGTCACGAGGCGTCCCTGCAGAGAAGGCGTTTTTGTTTTGTCGACAATGCCGACAAACTCATGCCCCATGATACCCCGAAAGTCCGGGCGGTAGCCGCGCAGAATCTCCTTGTCCGTACTGCAGATATTCGCGTACAGAATCCGGATTCTGCTGTGTCCGTCTTCCGGCTCCGGCACCGGCAGGTCCTCTCTGTAAACCGCCCTTGTCCCGTCGTAATAGATGCCACGCATCATTTCAGCGTTTTGATTTGTCATAAACTTCTCCAAGCGCTCTCGGCGCGTGTGTATTCCTGGAAAGGAAGATCAGAAGGAACAGCGTCAGAACATACGGCAGAATCATAACGAGATCCGAATATGCGCTCGGCATGCCCAGAAGCTGTACAATCTGATAGCCCGCGCTCCTTGCCATGCCGAAAATCAGGCAGGCGCCGAGACTGGGCAGAAGATTCCAGTTACCGAAAATATAGCCGGCAATCGCGAGATATCCGTAGCCCATATAGATGTCTCCCGAAAACTTCGCGGATATGGAATAGGCAAAACAAATGCCGGCGAGCCCCGACAGCGCGCCCGAAACGACGACAGCGATGAACCTCGTCCCCGCGACATTTCCGCCGGCCGCGTCCACCGCGTGCGGATTGTCTCCGCAGGCGCGAAGGCGCAGACCAAAAGGTGTTCTGTACAGGAAATACCACGCGATCACGGCGATGATCACGATGATGAATTCAAACGGATAAACCTTTGTAAAGAAGGCGCCGAGCACAGGGATCCTGCAAAGAACCGGGATCGTCAGCCGCCCTGACACACCGAGGTCGAATTTGTCGGACGCCGCGCCGAATACATTCCGGTTGATGGTCTTGGTCAGAAAGGTTGTAAGCGCCATGGCAAGAATATTGACCACGACACCGCTGATAACCTGATTTGCCTTGAAGCGGATGCACAAAAGCGCGTGCAGCATCGAATAGACCGCGCCGCCGAGCATCGCGCACAGGATGGCGACATAATACGGTGCCTGCGAATTCGGTCCGATGGACCTTGCAAGCGTATACGCGGCGAGCGCGCCGGTAAACGCGCCCATACCCTGTAATCCTTCTAACGCGAGGTTGGTAATGCCCGAACGCTCCGAATAAATGCCGCCGATCGCCATGATGAAAAGAGGCAGGGCAAAACTCATGCCGTCAATAATAATCGAATTGATCGTATTCATACCCGCTCTCCTTTCTGAATGCCGCCTTCTTCTTTCTTTCTGTGAAGCTCCTCTTTCGCGGCCTGCCTACGGTCAAGACGATTCATGAAAAAGGCATTGCAAGCGGAAGCAAGAAGGATCAGACCCGTGATGACCGACGCAATTTCCGACTGCAATCCTGCCTGCGAGCTCATGTACGTGGATCCCTTGCCGATGATTTCAATCAGGAAAGACGCGGCCAGAATGCCGACCGGATCATTGTTTCCAAGCAGTCCTACGGCGATCGCGTCATAACCTGTAGACACCAGAACGCGCGGCTGAATCGAAGCGAAATAGCCGAGGTAATACGTAACGCCAGCCAGCCCCGCGAGAGCGCCGGAAATGGTCATTGAAAGGACAAGATTTCTTCCGACATGAATACCGGCATAGCGCGCCGCTGTCGGATTCAGACCGACCGCCCGCAGCTCATAGCCAAGGACCGTTCTGTCAAAAACAAACTTGAGAACGAATACCGCCAATACCGCGAGTATAAAGCCGATCGGGATATCATACTTATATCCTCCGATGACAATCTGGTGCAGCGTCAGTCTCGCGGCATCCGAAATGTTTCTGGACTGGCGGGACACGGGATCAACATATTTCACATGAATGAAGAAGCTGATGACGTACTCCGCGATGTAGTTCAGCATAATCGAAGAAACGACTTCATTAATGTTAAACCGGTATTTGAAAAAGCCGATCAGAGCGCCGACTGCCATACCGCTGACAATTCCGATCAGAAGAACCAGAGGTTTTGCGACAGGCGCCGAAAGCGTACTGTAGCCGATCGTAACGGATGAAATAAAGCCCGCGACAAGCATCTGACCGGAAATGCCGATATTAAAGAGTCCCGCACGCATTGCAACCGCATAGGACAGCGCAGCGAACAGCATCGGCGTCAGGTAGTCGATGTAACTGGAAAGATCCGTGAACATTGATTTGCCGCCGGCGTACTTGGCCTTCGGTGCAAGTCCGCATCCCTGCAGCAGGTTGTAGTAAGCGCTCAGAGGATTCTTTCCGAGAATCAGGATGACAACTGCGCCGGCAAGCAGTGACACAAGGACAGATAAAACAGCGATTTTCAAATATTTCTTCCGATAGCTCATGACCGTTTTACCCCCATCATGTACTCGCCGACTTCCGAGGTGGTAAAGTCCGCGGCAGGCGCTGTTTTGCGAAGTTCGCCGTTATAAATGACGCCGATTGTATCCGCCAGCTGCATGACTTCATCCAGCTCGAGAGAGATCAGAAGGACAGCTTTCCCCTTGTCCCGCTCTTCGAGAATCTGCCGGTGGATGTTTTCGATCGCACCGATGTCAAGGCCGCGCGTAGGCTGCACGAAGATGGTGAGTGGCGCGTCCTGTTCGATTTCTCTGCCGACAATGGCTTTCTGCTGGTTGCCGCCGGACATGGAACGCACGATCGTATCGTTGCCGGAAGCCGAGCGGATATCGTATTTGCCGATCAGGCGGTTACCGTAATCCTCAAAGGTCTTCTTCTGCAGGACACTCTTTTTCGCGAACGGAGATTCGTAGTAATTGCGAAGCGCAAGATCTTCTGCAAGATTGAAATCCAGAATCAGTCCGACGCTCTGTCTGTCTTCCGGAATATAGGAAATTCCGGTTTTTGTCCGCTCCCGGATCGTAAAACTGCTGATCTCCCTGCCGAGTATCCGGATACTGCCCTGTGTCGTCCGCAAAAGTCCCGCAATCGCGTCGGCGATCTCGGTCTGTCCGTTTCCGGAAACGCCCGCGATCGCGAAAATCTCGCCGGCATGGATTTGGAAGCTGACACCTTTGACGACCTCGAAATGGTCTGCGTTCTCCACATGGAGATTTTCCACATCAAGAACAACGTCGCCGAAATGTGCCGGTTTCCTCTGGAGCGTAAGCTCCACTTCCCGGCCTACCATCAGGTTTGCCATTTCCTTTGTATCCATCGAAGGCACATCATAGACGCCGATCAGTTTTCCTCTTCGAAGAATTGCGCACCGGTCGGCAACGCGTTTGATCTCCTCGAGCTTATGCGTAATCAGGATGATTGTCTTTCCGCCGTCCCTCAGATTTTTGATGATTTTCAGTAAAGAGTCGATCTCCTGCGGTGTCAGAACCGCTGTCGGTTCGTCGAAAATCAGGATTTCCGCCTGCCGGTACAGCATCTTCAATATTTCCACGCGCTGTCTTGTGGAAACATTCACGTCCTCTATGACATCTGTCGGGTTCACTTCGAGCCCGTACTGCTCCGAAAGTTTCCGGATATTGTCATTCGCGGACTTTATGTCAACATAGGGAAACAGACCGAAGGCTTTTCGTACAGGTTCGTTCCCAAGGATTATATTCTCTGCGATTGTATAGTTTGAAACCAACTTGAAATGCTGATGCACCATGCCGATATTCAGGCCGGCCGCATAGCTGGGAGATGTGATCTTCTCTTCCTTCCCCCGCACGATGATCTGCCCTTCGTCCGGCTCATACATGCCGAACAGCATGCTCATCAGCGTGGATTTCCCGGCTCCGTTTTCACCCAGGAGGGCGTAAATTTCACCCTTCCGGATCTTCACCGTAACATCATCATTCGCGACAATGCCGGGAAAGCGCTTCGTGATATGGTTCATTTCAACGATGTACTGATCGTCTGCCATTGGTTTTCCTCTTTTTCATTGCCCGGACCGCCGCCCGGACCGCGGATACTTGAAAAAAGGAGGCAGGAACCGCCGTCCTGCCTCCTTGCAGTCAGATGAAAGTAATTAAAGACCCTTGAAGTTATCCGGCGTCTCATCATTGAAGTTTGCCGCAGGAACAACTTCTCCGGATTTTACCTTCGCGAAAGCTTCGTCAATCTTCTGGATCGCGTCCGAAGAAAGCTGCTGTCTGCCTTCCACAGATACATAGCCCGTGGAATCAGTGTCAGCGCCAAGCAGATTGTTGCCGCCCTTGAACGTGCCGTTCGCGATATTCTCGAGCTGCAGCTTCACGTTCTTGTCCATGACCTTGAGACCGGATGTCAGAATGATGTTGGAGCTGCCGTTCGCGCCGTCATCATACTGGTCGACATCGCAGCCGATGACATACGCATCCTTTGCTTCCTTGACAGCCGTGAAAACACCGTTGCCGGAAGCGCCCGCCGCGACGAAGATAACATCGCAGCCTTCGTTCAGAAGAGCCTGGCCTACAACCTTGCCGGTCGCTTCATCCGCGAAAGAGCCGACATAGTTGCCGCCGACATTGTTGCCGTTGACATCGGTTCCCGCATAAGAAGGAAGCTCAACACATTCGGCCTTTGTGCCGTAGTACTTGTTGGCATAATTCACGCCGCTCATGAAGCCGTACTGATAGTTGACGTTGGAAGGATAAGCAATACCGTTGACAACAGCGACCTTTCCGGTCTTGGTCGTAAGCGCTGCCGCAAGACCTGCCGGGAATCCGGACTCCTGTTCCTTGAAGGTCATCGCGTAGATATTAGGCTCTTCCACTTCCTTTCCGTCCGCGTCTGTAGGGTTCGAATCAACCAGAATGAACTTTACATCCGGATTCTCCTCCGCTACAGGGCCGATGCCGGCGAACTGGAAGCCGCAGCATACGATGACATCATAGTCCGCGACGATATCCGAAACGGTCTGAATGCAGGCTGCAACGTCGCCGGTCTCTTCCTTGACAGGCGTTACCGTGCTGTTCGGAGCCTCCTTGATGAAATCGAGAATACCATTGTAGTTGTTCTCGTTGAAGGAGCCGTCATCCACACCGGACGGCGAGGAAACGATGGCAATCTTGAGAGCCGCGTCCTGTACCGTTCCTGAAGCTTCCGCCTGCGTAGCAGCCTCAGCCGCTTCTGTGGAAGCAGCAGGTGCCTCTGTCGCCGCGGCTGCCGCTTCGGTTGCGGCGGAATCCGCCGTCGACGCCTTGTCCACAGGCGCGCCGCAGCCGGCAAGAAGTGCTGCCGTCATGACCGCGGCCATAACCGTGCCAAGAAACTTTTTCTTCATAACATCCTCCTCTATGGATAATGTAAACCGGCCGCTCCCTGAAGGAGCGGCATGTACACCCCGATTATTACACATATTTACATAAATGTGAACTACTCCGACTTATAGAGATCGCATTTCATTCCACCGCCTGTGGCATGACGGATTCCGGCTCAGGGCGCATAAAAGCTTTGCCGGTTCTGAATTCACCGGGTTTACTTGTATGCGATTTAATAGCGTGGTAACATAACATCGTACAAGAACGGAGGTCGTACGATATGACTGTAGACAAATACGCGAGCCTGAAACTGGAGAATCAGCTTTGTTTTCCCCTCTATGCGGTCAGCAAGGAAATCATCCGCCGCTACAAGCCATCGCTTGACAAGCTGGATTTAACTTATACGCAGTATATTACGATGATGGTCATGTGGGAGAAGAAGCAGGTGAACGTGAAGGAACTTGGCGAAAAGCTGCTCCTGGATTCCGGCACGCTGACGCCGGTACTCAAAAAGCTTGAACACAAGGGATATATCACAAGAGAACGCTCCAGGGCAGACGAACGCAACCTGATCGTACGCGTCACGGACAAAGGCATGGCGCTTGAAGACGAGGCACTTTTTGTGCCGAAGCAGATGGCATGCAGTCTCGCGCTCACGAAAGAAGAGTCTGAAACTCTCTATGCTCTGCTGCACAAGCTTCTTGCGCATATGGAAGAAAACGGCCCTTCCGCAGACTGATTACTGCTGTATGTCGTCCATATGAAGAGGCGTACCGAACGGGATCGCGCGGCCGGCCCTTTTTCCGCCTATCAGTTCTTCATAATATCTGGGGTGCAGGCCGCCCGACGGACGGATACACCGGATATTCTCTCTGGTAAATGGTTCTCCCGCCGCAATGTCTTTCACGGCGTAGATACTCCGGCGGAGGGAATAGCTCTGTGCTTCTTCGGCGGAAGGTCCGTAGGAAACGCCTCCGGAAGGGCTGCAGTTCCCAAGCGCCTTCTCTGTGTTCCGCACAGCCTGCACCATCTGCGCGAACTCATCTTTGGAAAGCGAAAACGCGCTGTCTACAGTATTGTCCTGCCTTGAGATGCAGAAATGCTTTTCTATGACCTGCGCGCCGAGAGCCGCAGCCGCGATATCGGCTGTTGTCCCGATCGAATGATCCGAAAGTCCTACCGGCACGCCAAACCTTTCTTTCATATCCGTAATCGTTCGAAGATGCATGGTTTCATAATCGGTCGGATACGCACTGCAGCACTTGAGCAGCACAACCTGCCCGGTGCCCTCGCTTTTCGCGGCATCCAGCGCCTCCTGAATCTCTTCGGGTGTTCCCATGCCGCACGAAATAATCAGCGGTTTTCCGGTCGAAGCCGCCTTTTTAATAAGCGGAATATCAACCAGCTCAAAGCTCGCGATCTTGTAAAACTCCTCTCCGATCCCCTCCAGAAAATCGACGGCCGTATCATCAAACGGCGTGGACAGAAAATCCATTCCGAGTGCTTCCGCCTCTTTCTTGATTACCGGCATCCACTCCCAGGGTGTTCCGGCTTTCCGGTACAGATCATACAGATACTGCCTGTCCCAGAGACCGTCCCGCAGAAGGAACGGCTCCGTATGCGCGTTGATCGTCAGCGTATCCGCGGTATACGTCTGCGTTTTCAGGCAGTCCGCGCCTGCTTTTGCTGCGGCACGTACGATTTCGAGCGCCTTTTCAAGGCTGCCGCCGTGATTGCCGCTCATTTCTGCTATAATGTAGATTTTTCCCTCTTCCAGATATTTATGTAATTTCATTGCCTGTTACCTGCGCGCTGCTCTTCCATTCTCTGATTTTCCCTCGAAGATAATCCGTCCACGCGTCAAATCCTTCCCCGGTCTTTGCAGAGACAAAAAAGATTTCCGCGTCCGGATTCCGGAGACGGATATTTGCCGCCGCCCTTTCCCGGTCGAAGTCAAAATACGCTTCCGCGTCGATTTTATTGATCAGAACCGCGTCACAGACCTCAAACATCAAAGGGTACTTGAGCGGCTTGTCATCTCCCTCCGGCACGGAAAGAATATTGACACGGCAGGACGCGCCGACATCCTCTTCGGCAGGGCAGACCAGATTGCCGACGTTTTCCAGTACGAGCAGATCCAGATCTTTCGTATCAAAAGCCTGCAGCGCGTCCCTTGTCATGACCGCGTCCATCGCACAGGCGCCGCCCGTATGGACCTGAATCGTCCGGACGCCGGCGGCCTGCATACTGTCCGCGTCAACCGTAGCGTCAATATCCGCTTCCATGACGCCGCACGAATACTCTTCCCGCAGCACATTGAAAGTCCGAAGGAGCGTCGTTGTCTTTCCGGCGCCGGGCGACGCCATCAGATTTACCATAAAGGTTCCCTGCGCTTTCAATAAATGCCTTGTTTCCCGCGCAATTCTGTCTTTTTCCGCAAAAACAGACTCATGAACCTCAATTACCCGGACTGCCATCGGTCTACCTCCCCGGAAAGATACGCACACCACTCGTCCATCCCGGTTCCCGTCTTTGCGGAAACCGGAATTATCCTGCAGCGTTCATTGCGGCGCCGGATCCATTCCTCCGCTCTCTCCATGTCAAAGTCAAACGCCGGCGCCGCGTCCGTCTTGGTGATCAGAACAACGTCAGCCTTTTCAAACATAAGCGGGTACTTGCGCGGCTTGTCATCTCCTTCCGGCACGGATAAAAGGACCGCGTTCCTGCTGCATCCGGTGTCAAATTCCGCAGGGCAGACAAGATTGCCGACATTTTCCAGAATCACAAGATCGAGAGAAGAAGCATCCACTGCCGAAAGCCCCTGCCTTGTCATCTGCGCGTCCAGATGGCACATGCCGCCGGTATGCAGCTGAACTGCGCGTGTACCTGCGTCCAGCACTGCCTGTGCGTCCACCGCGGAGTCAATATCCGCTTCCATAACGCCGATCCGGTAGCGCTCTTTAAGTCTTTTGATTGTTGCGAGGATCAGCGTTGTTTTGCCGGATCCCGGAGAAGACATCACATTCAGCGTGAAAATCTTCCGCTTCCGCAACTCCGCCCGAAGCGCGTCCGCGTCCGCGTCATTGTTCTCCAGAATCGATTCCTTCAGTTTGATAATTTTAACAGCTTCCATATACCTGCCCCGTCCGGGTTAGTCTTTCAGCCTGTTTCCGCACTGCGGACAGAACTTCGGCGGATTTGAGGGGTCCGGAACCGGAGCGCCGCAGTTCGGGCAGAAAGAAAGCTTTGCCTCCGGCTTCTTCGTTCCGCAGTTCGGGCAGAAATTGCCGGTATTGGAAGCGCCGCAGTTCGGGCAGGTCCACTGCTGCGTCTGTCCCTGCGGTGACTTCTCCTTTTCCTTCTCGGCTGCCTGCGCGAACAACTGTGCCGCACTCGTGCCATCCGCGTTCTGCGCCATCTGCATTCCCATGAACGCCATCGCCGCGCCGTTTTCGTTCTTCGCGGCATCCTGCATTGCCTGCGCCTTCGCACCGACAAGCGTTGCAGCCGCAAGGCTCTGATTCGTAAGCGCCGCGTTCCGCTGCATCTGCTTGATCATCTGCTCGTCTTCTTCCGACGCTTTCACCGATGAAACACCGAAGGAAACCATCTCAATGCCGCGGAGTTCCTTCCATTTCTTCGAAAGAATCTCGTAGAGCGCGGCCGACATCTCTTCGGTATGACCGGGGAGTGCGGAATAGCGGATTCCCTGCGCGGAAATCTTTGCGAACGCTGGTTGCAGGGCTGTCAGAAGCTCTGTCCGCAGCTGGCCGTCCAGATCATCTCTTCTGTAGCTTTCCGCCGCATTGCCGCAGACATTTGTGTAGAAAAGCACCGGGTCTGTGATCCTGTAGCTGTACTCTCCATAACAGCGGACCGAAATGTCCAGATCAATTCCTGCTCTTTCATCTACAACGCGGTACGGCACCGGATTCGGTGTTCCGTACTTGTTGCCGATAATTTCCTTTGTGTTGATATAGTAGACTCTCTGGTCCTTCGGGGCTTCCCCGCCAAACGTGAATCTTTTACCGATGGAAACGAACGTGTTCTTTACGGCCGAGCCGAGATCTCCTGTAAATACCGACGGCTCGCTACCCGCGTCATAGATAAACTCTCCGGGCTGCGCGCAGACTTCGGTTACCTTCCCCTGATCGACAAGAAGCATGCACTGCCCGTCCGCCACCGCGATGACAGACCCGTTTGAAATAATGTTGTCACTGCCAAAGACATTGGCTGATCTGCCGGATATCTTTTTCTTACCCTTGACCATCAGCATATCCGAAGTGAGCGCTTCACTGTAAAAGTACTCTTTCCACTGATCGGCCATTACGCCGCCAGCCGCGCCAAGCGCTGCCTTGATTAGTCCCATAAATCCCTCCCGTAAATAACTGACGCGGATGCAGGTTCCGTTCTCTCCGCGAATCTGTGTTTCTTCCGATTACAGAATAGCGTATTTCTCAGCGCTTGTACATTCCTTCCGGAAACTGCTGCAGATGTTCTCCGGTCAATTAAGTTGTATGCAATTTTATATTTTTTTAAGAAACTGCTTGACAAGGTTATATGCAACTAACTATAATGCAGCATGGTTAGTTTATGCTAACGTGATGTCAAAGCCGTGTACCTAACGCGGCTGCAAATGAAAGGAGTGCGCATGATGCCTTTGAATCTTGCGGATATCGGAGAGAAGCAGATCATCAGAAAAATCGGCGGCAATCAGGAAGTCAAACAGCACCTCGAAAACCTGGGCTTTCACGTCGGCGGTGAAATCTGTGTCGTAAATGTCCTCTGCGGCAATCTGATTGTAAAAGTCAAGGAAAGCCGTGTCGCTCTCAGCAGCGGGCTTGCGGCAAAGATCATGGTATAAATGAGGAGGAACAGAGAGTGAAAACATTAAAAGACGCGAAAATCGGTGAAACCGTGACCGTTATAAAGCTCCATGGCGAAGGCGCCGTCAAACGGAGGATTATGGACATGGGACTTACGAAGCACACGCCTGTGCATGTCATCAAGGTTGCGCCGCTTGGAGACCCGATTGAAGTGACCGTACGAAATTATCAATTGTCAATACGCAAAGCCGACGCCGAAATGGTCGAAGTGGAATGATCCGGAGCTTCGCCCTTATTTATTTTCAGGTTGTAGTTTGTTTAAACTAACATCTCAGAGCTCTCATGAACAGAAAGGAAGTCATTTTTATGAGTATACGGATTGCGCTTGCCGGAAACCCGAACAGTGGCAAAACAACACTGTTCAACGCCCTGACGGGTTCCAACCAGTTTGTAGGCAACTGGCCGGGCGTTACGGTAGATAAAAAAGAAGGAAAGCTGAAAAAGCACGAAGATGTCATTATTACAGACCTCCCGGGTATCTACTCTCTTTCCCCTTACACACTGGAAGAGGTCGTCGCGAGAAATTATCTGATCGACGAAAGGCCGGACGCGATTCTGAATATCATCGACGGAACAAATCTCGAAAGAAACCTTTACCTGACAACACAGTTCACGGAACTTGGAATTCCTGTAGTCGTCGCGATCAACATGATGGATCTTGTCCGCAAAAGCGGTGACAAAATCAACACGCAGGAGCTTTCAAGGCAGCTCGGATGTCCTGTTGTCGAAATCTCCGCTCTCAAGGGGACCGGAGTCATGGAAGCTGCCGATGCAGCGGTAAATGCCGCGCATCATGGCAAGACAGTTCCCATGCATACTTTTTCCGGGCCAGTGGAACACGCGCTGGCCCATATCGAGGAGGCAGCAGTTCACAGCCTGCCCGAAGAGCAGCAGAGATGGTACGCGATCAAGGTATTCGAACGCGACGACAAGGTTCTGGAGAAGCTGCAGATTCCAGGGGATACGATGGCGCATATCGAGAATGACATACGCGCCGCCGAAAAAGAGCTCGATGATGACGCGGAAAGCATCATCACCAATGAGCGGTATATGTATATCGCGGAGATCATCAAAGCCTGCTACAGGAAGAAAGGGGCGAATAAGCTCTCCGTTTCCGATAAAATCGACCGTGTCGTTACAAACCGCTGGCTCGGGCTTCCGATCTTCGCGGCTGTCATGTTCCTTGTTTACTGGATTTCAATGGTGGGCATCGGCGCTGCGGCAACAGACTTTACCAACGATCATATTTTCGGCGACGGCTTCCATCTGATCACCGACGGGGGCTATTCTGAAGTTGCCGAAGAGTATTCGACTGCATCCGCGATTGTGGACGGCTATGACGCCTATGTCAAAGAGCACGGCAGCGCGCCGGCCGGCGATTTCCCCTATACCATTGAAGACGATGAGACGCTGGAAACTACAACGGAAACAGCGACTCCCGCGGATTATCAGGCAGCGGAAAAAACACTTGCAAACATCGGCGGTGAACCGGATCCCGCGGATTACGGCATCTGGGTGCCCGGTATCCCTGCTCTTGTTGAAAAAGGTCTTGACGCAGCCGGCGCGGCTGACTGGCTCAAGGGCCTCATTCTGGATGGTATTGTCGCAGGCGTCGGTGCCGTTCTCGGATTTGTACCGCAGATGCTGGTTTTGTTTTTCCTGCTTGCGTTTCTCGAAGCGTGCGGCTATATGTCACGGATCGCGTTCGTTCTGGACCGCGTGTTCCGAAAGTTCGGCCTTTCCGGAAAGTCCTTTATTCCCATGCTGATCGGCACCGGCTGCGGTGTTCCCGGCATCATGGCAAGCCGTACGATTGAGAACGAGCGCGACAGACGTATGACGATCATGACAACAACCTTCATTCCCTGCGGCGCAAAGGTTCCGTTTATCTCGATGATCGCCGGCGCTATTTTCGGCGGTTCCTCTCTCGTTGCGACCTCTGCGTACTTCGTTGGAATGGCTGCAATCATCACCTCCGGCATCATGCTCAAGAAGACAAAGATGTTCTCCGGAGATCCGGCTCCGTTTGTCATGGAACTTCCTGCCTACCACTGGCCGACCATCGGCAATGTACTCCGTTCCATGTGGGAACGCGGCTGGTCATTCATCAAGAAGGCGGGAACCGTGATCATGCTGTCCACGATCGTCATCTGGTTCCTCTCCTACTTCGGATTCACACAGGATGGCTTCCGCATGCTCTCGTCCGATGAGCTGCAGTATTCGATTCTGGCATTCCTCGGCAACGCGATTGCATGGATTTTCATTCCGCTCGGCTTTGGCAACTGGCAGGCCGCGGTCGCTACGATTACCGGTCTTGTAGCGAAGGAAAACATCGTCGGAACCATGGGTATTCTCTATGGCGGCGGCGATCAGACCGTATGGCAGGCACTTGCGCAGGCTTTCAACGGCATCACCGGTTATTCCTTCCTTGTGTTCAACCTGCTCTGCGCTCCGTGCTTTGCCGCGATCGGCGCGATCAAGCGGGAAATGAACAACGCGAAATGGACATGGTTCGCGATTTCCTACCAGTGCGGTTTTGCCTACATTGTAGCCCTGATGATCAATCAGTTCGGCTCGCTCTTTACAGGTCACGGGAATGTTCCCGGCGTCATTGCAGCTTCGGCAGCACTGATCCTGATCATTTACATGCTGTTCTTCAAGAAGTACAAAGAGGCGACAACATTAAAGACAATGCCTGTAAAACAAAGAGCATAAGCTCAAAGGAGCATGGAAAATGGTTAAAACAGTTTTAAAAATCGATGGTATGATGTGCGGTATGTGCGAAGCGCATATCTGCGACGCGATCCGTGAGGCAGTTCCTTCCGCAAGGAAGGTAACTGCCTCGCGCAGCAAAAAGACCGCCTCTTTCCTTACGGAAGAAGCGGTCTCCGCGGAACTGATTAAATCGGCGATAGACGCAACCGGCTATCAGTGCCTTCAGGTCCAGTCAGTACCTTATAACAGAAAGAAACTCTTCGGTATCATTTGAACTTCCGCATGGCCTCTTCAAGGCTCATGCCGCCTTCCACCGCTTCTTTTCTTCTGGCATTGACCTCCTGCACTTCCCGCATCTTTTCACCTGTCAGGATATACCCTTTCATTGCAAGAAGTGTTACCGCCCACGCGATCATGGGAATGACGCAGAACAGTACAATCACAACACCGCTCATTCCCTCCGTGTAGGGTGTATCTCCGCCCGGCAGCGTCGATAATCCGATCGATGCGACCGCGAAGCCCACAACCGTAGAGCTCAGGGAGGAAACCAGCTTATCCACCAGGCTGAACAGGGTTCCCAGAATGCCCGGAATAAATCTTCCCGAACGGTACGTCTCGTAGTCCGAGCAGTCCGCCACCATCGGAATCGGCATATCCGCAGTCGCGTAATACGCGCCGTACCCGATGCCGAAGAAAACAAGGAACAGGATCGTATACAGATTTAATGTCAGGTGGAAACCGCCTTCCATGCTGTACAAGGACAGGTTCACGCCCGGGACACCCTGCTTCCAGAGGAATAAAAGGACCAGCACGCCGGCATACATGACAAGTGCAAGGCTGACATAACGCATCAGGGACGCCTTCTGGCCTTTCTTCTGACTCGTTCTTACCGACAAAACAAAGAACGGCGCGGAGAACACATATCCCGCAATCATCATCGGCAGATACAGGCCGTTATAATTTCCCATCATACCGCCGTAGAGCATGCACAGAACAGTTCCGTTGGTCGCGATCGCGAGCGCGAGCTTGCAGCCGGCGCCGGCAACCATAAGACGCCGGAGCGGGGAATTGTTTTTCAGAATCTCCAGATACTCGCTGATCTTTACCTTCTGCGCGGCGCTGCCGGCAATGCCGAAGTATTCCGGACGGTCCTTTTCCCAGATACCGATCACCGCAAGGAGCGTTAAAAACGCCGATACAAGGACCGCGATCGGAATGATGATGTCAAAGAACTGCGGCGTTGTATAATCGCCGTATTTCGCGCGGATAATCGGCGCGAAGAACTGGATGGAGCCCATGCCGATCATGCTGGCGATCAGATTGAATATCGTAAACAGCGGCCGCTGCTGCGGATCGTTTGTCAGCACCGTCTGTCCGGACCTTGTCACCGATGTCTGGAAGGTATAACCGATCACGTAAACCATATAAATGACGACGTACGCGATGTAGCGAAGAGACATCATGCTCTCCGGAATCCAGCGGGTCGCGAAATACAGAAGAAACGCCGAAACCGCCATGACAATGTTGCCCAGAATCATGTACGGGCGGAATTTTCCGAATCTGCCGTTTGTTTTGTCGATCAGGGCACCGATAATCGGGTCGGTAACGGCATCAAACAGCCGCATGACCGTCACCATTGTCGTCGCGAACATCAGCGCGAGGCCAAGGACACCGTTCCCGTAATATGCGATATAGGTTGCGGTCAGAATATAGTAAACATTTGTCGCGCCGTTGTTGAACGGAAACAGAACCAGCTGATAGGGCTTGGCCCGGTTCAGCGAAGTGTTTCCGTTCTCTTTATGATCATTTCTACTCATGTATTTTCTCCCCTCAGACCCAGTTATTCTTCTTCCCGGATTTCTTCACTTTGTAAGCCGGATCGGGTTTTGCCGCTCTTACAAAGACCGCTTCATCGAATACAGTCGTTCCGGGCAGCGGAGCCTCCTTCGCGGGGCCTGCTTCCACACGGATATCCGTTCTGCTTCCCACTTCACCGAGAGAAAGACGGAAGGTAACAACCTTATCCGCAATTTTGGTGCCGCACTCTGCGCCGCCGGCATATAATGTGACGCGCTCCTGATTGGTATAAACCTTGACCGTCATCGTTTTTCCGGTTCTTACACGGAACCGTCTGGAACAGATGTGAACAAACGGTTCGTCTTTATTCCAATACGCTTTATAGAGATAAAAGCTGTCTTTTTTCGTCTTTCTGTCGAATGTGATCAGTCCCTTATGGTTCATCCCGGGCTCACCGCCCTGATCTCTCGCGTCCGCGGCAAAGTCGAACATGTTCCAGACATGTGTCGCCCACATCCACGGGTGCCTCTGAAAGCACCGGAGCATAAATTCATGATATTTTGCCTGGTACTCCTCTGACTGATCTCCGCGCCTTGGATGCGCGGAATGGATATCCGGCATGCCTTCCGCTCCGTATTCGGAGAAGCCAAGCGCCCTTTTCGGATACAGGAAATGAAAAAAAGAAATCCACAGATCATTCAGAAACATTCCCGGCACATACCAGCCAAGATAGAGATTCCAGCTGACCGCATCCGTGATGTGTGCGACCGGGTTCCATGGGGTACACATGGCGTAGCAGGCAAGCACAGTCGGCCTTGTTTTGTCCATCTCATGACAGATTTTCTGCAGGAGCCTGTGGTTCTCCAGCATGCCTTTCCTGTCTTTTGTGGAGATCGTGATTTCATTTGAAATTCCCCAGACGCAGATCGAGGCATGGTTGTAATTCTGTGCGATCAGTTCGCGCAGCTGGCTGATGGTGTTGTTTTTACCGAAAGGCAGATGCTCGCTGATGTACGGAATCTCGGCCCAGACAACAAGTCCTGCCTCGTCGCAAAGATCGTAGAAATACTGCGCATGCTGATAGTGGGCGAGCCGTACGGTATTCGCGCCGCACTCCAGAATCAGCCGGACGTCTTCTTCATGCATTTCCCGGGTCAGCGCGTTACCGTACCCTCTGCGGTCCTGATGCCTGCTGACGCCATGCAGCGGATAATTCCTTCCGTTTAAGCAGAAGCCCTTTCGCGCGTCAATCCTGATACAGCGGATACCGAATCTGGTTTGAACTTCATCCAGCACTTCTTTTGTGGAAGGATCCAGGAGTCTCGCGCAGGCAGTATAAAGATAAGGGTCTCTGATACCGTTCCAAAGATGCGCGCTTTCGAGCGTAAGCGTAATATTCTCGCCGCTTCCCTGCGCCGCGACATTTCCCTGCGCGTCCAGTATGGTCACCTGTACAATGCCGTCCCCCGCGATTTCGGATTCCATCTGCACGGATACATTCTCCGCGGTCAGGCCGGCCGCGGTTTCATGGATCTGATCTTCTTCCACCTGCGGCGTTACGAAAAGTCCATTCCCGCCGAGGTGATTTAACAGAAAATGTTTTTTTGAAACAATAAGCAGACTTACATCTCTGTAAATGCCTCCATAGAACGTAAAATCCGCTTTCTGCGGATAGACGCTGTCGCTGCGGCCATTGTCTGCCTTCACGGTCAGAACAGCTTCGCGGGAAGACCTCTCTGCGTTTTCCACATCACGATGCCCGCTCTTTCGATCCGCATCCGGCAGAAGCCCTGTGATATTGCAGCGAAATGTGGAGTAGCCGCCCTCGTGGTGTGCGGCTTTCTTTCCGTTCACGTAAACGTCCGCGACAGAATTCACGCCGTCAAACTGGAGCCATACTTCTTCCCTGTCCCTGTCAAATGCCGGAACTTCCAGTCTGCGTTCATAGGTGCAGATTCCCCGCCAGTAGTCGTCCCCGCCGTCCGCGCCGTCCTGCACATTCCAGGTATGCGGCAGATCCACGCTGACCGGATTCGTCCCCGGCTTTGTGAACAGCCAGCCTTTATTTAGATTCGTAATTCTTCTCATATCCATCCTTCACACAATGCGTTTAATGCAGCCTGTAATCGCATTTTAGTAAGGAAAACCCCGGCCTTTCAATAGGCCGGGGAAAACTGGTATAGCTGGGTGAAGATTAGGCCGGGGAAGCCTTCATACGATCGGAATGACAATCCTATAAGTGAACACCCCGTTCTTTTCCTCGCAGTTGAGAAGACCGTCATAGCGACGCAGAATCTCACGTACTGCCTTAATATTGTAGTTAACATAAGCGGCGCTCTCGTTCCTTGGAACAGGCAGACCGCGTCAATGCACTCGTCGAGGATGTTGTTGAAGATCGTGAAGATATCCACCGCGTCAATAAAAGCAAGACTCTGCCCGTCGGCGACGCAGCTGATTTTGATGCCTTTCGACTCACAGACAAGACTTTTGTCGGTAAGAACAGTATCAAGGACGTCGCTGCCTGTTTTGACGACCGAGTCATAGATCCCCGCAGCCTCCTGAACCTTTTCAAGCACTTCCATTGTCTGCCGGTCCTGACGGTCTTTCTCGAGGCCGCTGATCAGGAGCTTTAAATCATGCACTCTGCGGTTGATCAGCTGGATATTCTGACGCGCGATTTCATACTGCTGCTTTCTCTTGTAAAGAAGCGCGTTCACGGCTTCCATTTCCTTTTTCATCGCGCTTTTCCTGAACAGCTCGTTCTGCAGATACAGGACGATCAGACAGTATCCCTGCGCGAAAACCAGGACCAGAAGATACGGCCAGGGAAGAAGTGTCATCCAGTTTGTCGTCATCAGATAGCTGTAAATTCCGATATGCAGAATGGCGATTGTAACCGCGCTTGTAAACTGCCTGGGGCCGATCCTGTAAATGCCGCTTTGCGGCATCGTGACTGCCGCCGTCTTCAGGAGGATCAGAAGGACAACTGTCGTAAGGGCAAAGCGCAAAACAAGATACACCGCAGTCGAATAAGCATCCGAAAGCCCCGGTAAGCGTAGGATCAGAAGCGGCAGCTCGTGCAGAAACTCTGCGGTCATGATGCTCCAGATGGCAGGATAGAAGGAGCCAAGCCACCCGGAACTGATGCAGGAATGCGCAGCGAAGCCCAGCGCCGCGATCTTGGCCGTTTCACAAAGTGCCGTGAATATCACGGGATACGCCCTGTCCAGTACGATCGCTTCTACGCGCACTGCGGCGCAGAGCAGGACAAGCGCGGATATGAGAAACAAGGCATAGTTCTTTCTGCTGCCATGCTTTAATTTTGCCGTGAAAACATACACAGCCGCAAAATCGCCGGCAATATTGATTGCTCCAAGTAAAAGTTCCATGGATCCTCCTGCACGGAAGCGCGGACTCTGTCAGTTGTTGCTTCCCAGATATTCCGATAGTGCTTCCAGAAACGGTGTTTTGTTCCTGCGGCTCATGAACAGTTCCTCTCCGTCCACCGTAACAACGTTGTCCTGTACGCCGTTCACATACGAAAGATTCACAAGATAACACTGATTGCACTTGGCGAAGTGTCCCCGCCGCAGTGATTTTTCCACTTCTTTCATGGACATCCGGCTTGTATACACCTTGCCTCCCGCATGACAGTAGAGCATGCGGCTGCCGGTTTCAAAATACCGGATTTCACCAATCGGAATCAGCTGCATACCGCCGGATGTCGGAAACGAAATGCACACGTCGGTGCGCTCTCTGACTCTCTCCACCATCCTGTCGAGACGCATGCTGAACGGAAAATATTCGACCGGTTTTAAGATAAAGTCAAGTGCGTTGACTTCATAACCATGAATTGCGTACTGTGCCATGTTGGTTATGAAAGAAAGCACCACCTTCTTATCCCTGTCCCGGATTCTTCTCGCAGCGTCCATGCCGTTTGTCTGCCGCATTTCTATATCCAGCAGAACGATATCAAACGGGTTCTTTTCTCCGCTCTCATAGACTGCCGCAATCTCTTCCCCGTCGGGGAACCAGCGGCACTCGGTATCCAGATGATGTTCCTGCGCGTACCTTTGAATCATCTCCTGCACATCCCGCGCGGTCTGTTCGTGATCTTCCACAATCGCAATTTTCAGCATCGCAGTATATCCTTATATGCAAAAAACAGCAAAGCGGCGCAGGTTCCTGCTCCGCCTTACTGTCAACGATAGATTCTGCAAATTCAATTATCCGCAGTACTTCTCAAGAGTCTTACGAACCGCGCCGGCTCCCGCGAGCTCTTCACGGAAATCACGGATAACTTCATCCGCAAGGCCTGCTTCTTCGAGATCCACGCCGAAAATCTGCGCGTTCTTCAGAAGCGGAAGGAGCTTCTCCTTCGCCTCATCTTCGGAAGGAACCGTTCCAAGCGTGAAGGCCTTCACATACCGCTGCGCGTCCTCAAGGAGCGGATCCGGTGAAGGCTCAAACGCCTTGCCCTGATCATCAACAGCCATCAGATAACGCAGCCAGCCTGCCTGTACAAGCGGAATCATATGCAGATCCGAAGTCTTTCTCTGCGGGTCCGCGATGTAGGACTTGATTGTCTCGCCATAACGGATCGCAAGCTTCTGGGAAGTATCGGTTGCGATTCTCTGCGGCGTATCCGGCATGAAAGGATTCGGAATACGTACATTCAGTACGGTATCAATGAATTCCTTAGGATCAAGAACACCGGGATTGACAACAACCGGAAGTCCTTCCTTGTAACCGAGTGTGTGGACAAGGTTGACCAGCTGCTGATCCTTCATTTCATCGGAAATCTTCGTATATCCGAGCAGGCAGCCATAAACAGCGAGGGCCGTGTGCAGAGGGTTCAGGCAAGTTGTAACCTTCATGCGCTCAACCTTATTAACCGTATCACGATCCGTGAAGATAACGCCTGTCTTTTCAAGCGCGGGACGGCCGTTCGGGAACTTGTCCTCAATCACAAGGTACTCGGTCTCTTCCGCGTTTACGAAGGGAGCGACCCAGGTCTTCTTCGCTGTAACAACCGGATCCAGATCTTCCAGGCCGTCCTTGCGAAGGATTTCTTCTACAGAAGCATCCGGACGGGGTGTGATCTTGTCGATCATGGACCAGGGGAAGGAAACCAGTGTCTCGTCATTCAGATAATCGAGAAAGCCTTCTTCCACCTTTCCTGCAGCTGCCCAGGCCTTTGCGAACGCGATGACCGCGTTGTAAAGCTTCTCGCCGTTGTGAGAGCAGTTGTCTGTGGAAACCATGGCAATTTTCTTTTTGCCGGCCAGATATCTTGTGTACAGAAGAGAAACAACCTTGCCGATATAGCTCTGCGGCTTCTCCGGTCCTGCCTCAAAGTCCGCTGTTACAGCCGGAAGCTGCTCGCCTCTGCCGTTGACAAGGCTGTACCCTTTTTCAGTTACGGTAAATGTGCAAAGCTGCAGAGAATCCGCGGAGAAGATTTCTTTCTGTCTTGCGAATTCCTTCTCGTTTTCGGAATCCAGAATCGTCGATTCACCAATGGAGCCGATGACGGTCTTCTCGATGCTTCCGTCCGCCTTGAGCGTTACAAGAACGGAGAGATCATCGTGCGGACGGTATTGTTTTTCCACAATTTCATAATCAAAGCCTTCGCATACCGTAATGCCGCTTGTCATAATGCCGCTCTCCAGAGCCTTCTGCGCGAGATTTGCATGGAAAGCGCGGAAAATATTGCCGGCTCCGAAATGAACCCATACCGGATTCTTATGTGTATTTGCGATCATTTCGCTGCGGTCAAACGCCGGCAGCTGATAACCCTTGGAAATCCATTCCTGCTTGTTCTGTAATCCCTGATCGCTTAATTTCATTTCTATACCTCCCTGATTTCAGCTTAAACCATTGTGTACTTCTCATCAATATGTCAGCTTCTTCGCGCCGTCTCTTGTCTCCGCTTTCTCAATGGATTCCCAGAGTCCGCAGATATAAGCAGCACCAAGTGCTCTGTCATACAGGCCATAGCCCGGCATTGCCTTCTCGCCCCAGATCATACGGCCGTGGTCCGGACGGATCGGTCCGTCAAAGCCGATGTCATACAAAGCCTTGACAATCTCATACATATCAAACGTGCCGTCGGTGGACAGGTGCGCGGACTCCTCGAAGTTGGTCGGAGAATGGAAGAAAAGGTTGCGCACATGAGCAAAATGAATGCGGCCCGGAATGCTGCGGATCAGATCCGGCAGGTCGTTGGAGAGGTTGGTTCCAAGAGAGCCCGTGCAGAGTGTCACGCCGTTGTGCGGGTTGTCAACCGCCTTGAGCATCTTCTGGATGTTCGCCTTGTTTGTGATGATTCTGGGAAGACCGAATACGCTCCATGCAGGATCGTCCGGATGAATTGCCATGTTGATGTTGTACTTGTCGCAGACCGGCATGATGGCGTTCAGGAAATAAACAAGGTTATCGAAGAGCTTGTTCTCATCCACATCCTTATAAAGCTCGAACAGCTCCTTGACATGTGCCATACGCTCCGGTTCCCAGCCGGGCATCACCGAGCCGTTCATGTTGCCCTTGATGGAATCAAACATCTCTTCGGGCTTTATCGCGTCAACGGCTTCCTGCGTATACGCAAGGACAGTGGAGCCGTCCGGTCTTACTCTTGCAAGCTCGGTTCTGGTCCAGTCAAAAACAGGCATGAAGTTATAGCAGACCGTATGAATGTCTTCCTTGCCCAGATTTTCCAGACATTTGATGTAGGTGTCGATATCCTTGTCGCGATCCTTGCTGCCTGTCTTGATGGCATCCGATACGTTGACAGATTCAATACCGGAAATATGAAGTCCCGCAGCCTCGACTTCTTCCTTCAGTGCGTGAATCTCTTCCTGTGTCCAGAGATCTCCTGGCTGCTTGTCATAGAGCATTGTGATGACACCCTTGACATAAGCAGTCTGGCGGATCTGCTCCAGCGTCACCGTATCATAGTTTTTCGTGTACCAGCGCATTGTCATTTCCATAACTTAATTACCCCCGTGGTATATCTGCCAATGTTGAAACGTGCCTGTCAGCACGCCTTTTTCATTATCATTAAAACATAAAAACATATCATGAAACGATTGTCATTTTTGCTGTTTACATTGCAAAAGTTGCTGTCCGTATGTACAATCAGTTTACAGGCTCCGGACAGTTATCAAACGCGCAGGAGGGCCGCCTACAATGAGAAAAAATCTTCGCTCCGCATTCAATACCCGCCAGTACATGCTCTCGCGGGACTTCGAAATCTATTATTACAGCGACCTGAATTTCAAGGCTGTCGATCCGCACAGGCACACCTACTATGAATTCTATATTCTTCTGGAAGGCAATGTATATATTGAGATTGAAGGCAGAAAAATCCCCTTGCAGAAAGGCAGCATCGCGCTGCTTCCGCCCGGTGTTATGCACCGCAGCATCTTAACGGATCCGGGTACGCCTTACCGGCGCTTTGTCTTCTGGATCAGTGAGGAATACTGTAATGAACTGCTGCGTCAGTCTCCGGATTATATGTATCTGTTTCAGCAGGCCGCGGCGCAGCACCGGTATCTGTTCCCTTGCACCACAGACGGCTTTTATCTGGTGCAGTCTAAAGTCCTGCGTCTTCTGGAAGAAGTCAACGGCATCCGCTACGGGCGCAACGCCTGCATCCATCTGTCTGTCAGCGACCTTGTTCTTACCATGAACCGTGTCGTCTACGAACAGGAACACGCAACGGAGAAAGACCAGAATGAAGATCTGTTCCAGAACATTCTGTCCTATCTGGATACGCACCTGGAAGAAAATCTGTCGCTGGAGGCGCTCGCGGACCAGTTCTTCGTCAGTAAGTACTATATCGCGCACCTGTTCAAAGACACGCTCGGCATCTCTGTCCACCAGTATCTGATCCGGAAACGGCTCGAACGCTGCCGCACCAGAATCGCGGCCGGCGATGACATCACAAGGATCTATTCGGAATACGGTTTCTCGGATTATTCGAGCTTCTACCGCGCGTTCCGCAAGGAGTACGGGATGTCGCCGAAGGAGTCACGGAAGGCGAACGGTATTCCCTGCGGTTTGACGTCGCTAATGCATCCGCCGATGTCTATGTCAATGGAACGAAACTGAAACTGCTCCGGGCGGAGGATCAATTCTTCTATTTCGATGTTCCGCTTGAAGGCACGGTCACCCTGATGGCAGAAGCCCGGGATGAAGCCGGAATAAAATACAGGGGCGCCCCCGGAAAACGATTCGGTTTCCAGGGGCGCCCCGCGTTAAATGACTCTCTTTAGAATTCTGTATTGTAAAGGAATTATTCTTTCGGTGCAGCGAAAGAATTTACAATCAGAAGAACTACCGCCAGCAGAAGGCAGATAACAGCAGCTGCTGTTACATAAAACACCTGCCATCCGGCTGCGTTCTGGGAATTATAGGTAAACAATCCCGAGATCAAAAGGATTCTCTCGTTGATCAGTTTGCCGATTGCGAACATAAAAGCGACTATCGCCGCAAGTACAGGAAATATACCATAGCTCTTCTTCGCATCCTGACGGCCGCCAAGAGCAATTCCGACAACTGTAAGAACCGCGCCCAGAAGTTCCAGAACGAAAATGGCAGGAAGAGCGCTGAGTGCGTATGCTGAATTCATCATACTGCAGATCATCGTCGTGATGATGCCTGCTGCACTGATGATCACTGCAAGACATCCGGTTATTCCGGCTGCTCCTTGTTTCAATATAGCCGACATCTTACTGTTCCTCCTTTGCTGTTCTGTTTTTTCTAATATAAAGCAGCGCAAATAATATCATCAGAACTGCACTTGCCGAGCCGATTCCGATATAAAGACCTCTCCACCAGGTCATATTCTGCTTGATTCTTGTTGTTGCGTTATACCGGTTCATCAAATTGGAGCGGCTGAGCGCATAAAGTACGTTGTGAACAGACTCTTTGATATGTGCCTGCGCATTCGCGTCATTCTTGAACAGATCTGCGCTGACATGCGAACCGTCGACCTGATTCATCAGATTGGCTGTACTTTCCAGTCTTGTCGTACCATGGAAACCGGAAAGGCCTCTCATATCATAGTTTGTTGCTCCGGATGTCAAAACAGCGCCGTAAAGGTCTGTATCATCATAAATATCTGTTACCGCGTAGCCGTGGAAGCCGAATTCCTTCTGCAGGATTTCCGTCATGAGACCGGTTGAAACCGTGCATTCAACTGGTCCGATCTTGGAGAAGGAAATCATCAGGCCGTTCATGCCGACATTGTTATCAGCTGTATCATATTTGCTTGCCTCAAACGCGATCTGATATGCGCGAAGTTCGATCTCACGCGCTCTCTGCTCTGTCATCCAGGGCGAAACACCGGATCTGTTCGTTTCCTGATCGTTAAACGCATAGTGCTTGGGTGCAGCGATCAGGCCATACGCCTGCGCACCGATCGCAAATTCCATCGCTGTATACCCGGAAAGAATCGGGTCCTCCGAATAATACTCGCCGTTTCGGCCATTGTATGCATGGCGATGTGTATTCAATCCGGGACCCCAGAGGATCGGAATACCGACAAACAGGGACTCTGTACCGATAAACTCACCGAGTCTGTGACTCAGATCAGGATTAAAGGATGCTGCGACAACCGGTGAGCTTGCGAACACCTGCGGATGCCAGTTCGCATTCGGATCATCTGCCTGAATCGACCACGGAGCATTCGTATCTGTTGACGAAGCAAGGTTGACATCTATACCGTTCCCGCAGTTTTCCGCCAGCTTGGCTTCCACCATTCCAAGCTTTTCAATGCCGGGCATATCCGGGCCTCCGTAAGTGGCCAGATACTGCGCGTCTTCAAGTGAGATGCTGTTCAAGAGCTTTTCCCAGCGGGGATCATCATATGCCGCACCGGCCATTTCGTAAAACTTGATATCACTGTTTTGATTCCAGAGAATATTGCTGGTGTCATCATCCGTGTGGATGGTGTAATATTTGCCGTTCAGATCATCAATCAGTTCCTTGGAAGTAAGCTTCAGCTTGTCATAGGTCTTCGGCCATGTAGCATCCCAGTCCGCGCGGGAAAGATAGGTAACCTCGCCCGGCTGGAAATGGTTCCAGTCCGCATATTCCAGCTCATTATGAATAACCGCACCGTTTTTGGAAACCGAGAAAGCTGTCTGGGCAATCTGATCTTCCGTTATATTGACTGCGACTGCCGCTGTTTTGTCGGCTTCTCCTGTCAGCTTATCCTCTTTCGTGCCTTGCAGCGACATCATGTTGTTCAGTGCCAGGTGCGCACCGTTGCCTGCCGCGAAGTAGTATTTGCCGGGATCCAGAATATACGTCCCTGTCGATCCGTCTTCATTCGCGTGCGTACTGTCATAGCTTGCGATATACTGCAGATCCGCTTTGACAGGTACAACCTGCGATTCACCGGGCTGCAGAACTTTTGTTTTATCGTAGTTCAGAAGCTGAACAGCCGACTTTTCTACACCTCCTTCTGTATACGGAGCCTGTCCGTAAATCTGAACGGATGTTTTGCCTGCCGTTTTGCCCGTGTTCGTTACCTTTACGTTAAACGTAGCGTAGGCATCTACCGATCCGTTGTCGTTTTTCGTAATGGAAAACTCCGGTTTGCCTTCCATATCAAAATCAAAAGTAGTATAGGAAAGTCCGTAGCCGAAGCCGTAAACAACTTCATCGTCATAATTCCATGACTTTTCTCCGGCGTACGCACCTTTTGCGGAATCGGCATTTCCTTTACCGTTCACAAGATCATAGTACCTTGTCTCATAATAACGGTATCCGGTATAAAGCCCTTCGGCTTCCATAACGTAAGTTCCGACTTTGCCGCCAAACTGTCCGCCGCCTCTGGTAATCAGATCCTCCGCGTTCGTATACTGGAAATCTCCCATATTCTGCATCGCGGGAGCGGACATGTTGTAGGTCGGATAGATGTCCGGAAGTCCGCCGGAAGGGGAAACCTTTCCGGAGAGGATATCCGCAACGCCGAGATTTCCGTAAGAGCCCGGCGCTCCGATCCAGAGAATCGAGCTGATTTCGTCATCATTTTCAAGATCGGAAACCTCGATCGGCGATGCGCTGTCCAGAAGAACAATGACATTGTCCGAAGCTTCCTTCGCAAGCGCTATCTGTTCTTTCTCGTTTGTAGTAAGAGCCAACGGTTCCTTCGCTCCGGTTCCTTTTGCGACGCCTCCCGGAAGGTAGTCGGTAGACTCCGCGCTCGGACGTGCAATTACGACGATTGCCGCATCCTGATAGTCCTTGAAGCTGTCCCTGAAATCGGATTTAACCTGTTCCATTTCCTTAACAGAAGGTTCCCCGGGATCAAATTCATTGGTCGGCTGCTCATTGTTCGCGTGATGATATTTGTCGTCGTTGAGCTTCTGGTAAATGTCCGGCAGCACCGGATTCACTTTAAATCCGGCGCCGTCAAAATCAAACTCATCCCCATGCCAGCCGTCTTTAAGCGTAGAACCAAGCTCGACTTTATGTGTCTTCCAGTTCTGCGAAAGGCTTGTCGCAATCGTATTGGCAAAATCCGTTCTGCTGCCTTCCAGCGCCTGTCGGAGTGAAATATACCCGCCCTGTGCCTTTACGCCAAAGCCGGAGCCCAGCAGATTCATCTGTGAATGAATTCCGAGAAGCGATACTGCAGAGCCCTTTGCAAGCGGAAGACCTTTTTCGTCTTCTGTCCTGTTTTTCAGCAGTACAGCTCCTTCCTGAAGCTGTTCGCGGTTTAAATCAATGGCTTTCTGAATCAGCGCATGGGAATCACCTGTGCCATCTTCATGCAGTACATCCTGCGACGGCTTGAACTTACTGTAGAGCGGATCATCCTTTGTACTCTTGGAGACAAAGCTTTCGCTTTTTGTTCCAAGTGCCGTATCAATCGTGGAGCTGTACCCCTCCGCAATACTTCCGGCAGCAAAGGATAATCCGAATACTGCTGCCATTACGGATGAAAGTCCACGCAGCGCATACCCTTTTTTTACAACCAATCCTCCTTCATCTGAAAAATCAACCTTCCGGTTATTGATACATTTGGATTGTATGAAAACAGAATAATCGCCGCAATGGCATTTGTATAACTGGTTTGCAGTGAACGAAAAGTGGTCAGCCCGGCAGCTGCGCCCGGAACCTGATACTGTGATCCCCTTCCTTTATCGCGTGAATATTGCCTCCGTGCCGTCTGCAGATCGCTCTGGCTGCCGAAAGTCCGATTCCGAAGCCGCCGCTCTCCCGGCTCCTTGAGGAGTCCGCGCGGTAAAACCTGTCAAACAGCCGGTCGAGGTTCCCTTCCGGCAGCTCGTCGCAGGTGTTGATAACTTCAAGCAGAATTTTGTTTTTGCTCTTTTGAAGAGAAAGCCGCACGTTCCCACCCTCATTCGAATATTTCATCGCATTGTCGAGCAGGAGACTGCAGAGCTGCAGAAGTGATTTCCGATCGCCGGTTATAAAGATTCCGTCCTGAATATCCGTCGTATAGGTGCGGTTTTTCGCCGCGGCGACCGGCACATAATTCTGCGCGGCCTCCTGTACACAGCGGGACAGATCCACGTCGGTAAATACTTCCTGTACGCTGTCCTCTTCCATTCTGGAAAGCGTCAGCAGGTTGTTTACAAGTTCGGTCATCCGCCGGACCTGCCCGCGGATAGAACCTGTCCACTCGTTCCTGACGCCGGTCATCTCGAGCACATCGACATTGGCCGATATTATGGTCAGCGGCGTCTTTAGTTCATGGCCCGCATCAGAAATGAACTTTTTCTGTTTTTCCAGAGATTCAATAACAGGCGAGGCCGCCAGACCGGACAGCATGTATACGAGAATCAGCATAGATAGCAGTGCCGCTGCTCCGATATACACCGTATTGCGCAGGAGGGAGAATGCCTGCGCAAGCCTCGACGAACGGTCTACAAAAACGACGAGTGTTGCACCGTCCTGCGTCTTGCCTGTTCCATAGCGGTAAGTGCCGAGGCTGCCTTTTGTTTTACCCTGTGAAACGATCGCGTCAGCATACGTGTCCGCGTCCTCCTTTGAAACAGCAGCGACATGTCCTACATCCGTGTTCAGGATCGTCCCGTCCTGCGCAACCGTCACTGTGAAATACCTTGTTTCAAACGGCGCCTCCATCCTGTGCGTGCGCTCTAAGTCCTGCGGAGGGCCCTGTTTTGCAAATTGTTCCTGTGGAAACCTGCCGCCGCCGTCAAGAAGCGTCTGCACAATCTCGTCCGTGCGGGATTCGATCTGATGATAGTTCAGAAGATTGATGAATCCGAGAATCAGAATCAGAATGATCAGTAGCGCTCCCATGGCCGTCAGGACAAACTTTTTCCGGAGCTTCCGGATCATCGGCGACTCGTATTTTCGGTAATGTTGCTTGAACATATCTGTTTTCCCTTCCTCCTGCGGCAAAACAACTCCCACGGGCGTCAGCGTGTCCCATTCTCGTCCGGAAGAACGCTCAGAGAATACCCCAGTCCCCTGCTGGAGTGGATTTCGATACCGGCGTCCAGCGTTTTCAGCTTTCTGCGGAGATTTGAAACATAAACCCAGACGACATTAACATCGGCATCCCCGTCTGCCCAGATCGAATTCATAAACGTTTCCACGGAGATGATTCTTCCGGGCGCTTCCATCAGCATCTCCATCATCTGGAACTCTTTTGCGGAAAGGCGGCACGGTTCATGTTCTTCTGTCCGCAGTTCGCAAAGAGAGCGGTCCAGAATCACATTGCCGAAGGTAAGCTCCCCGGGTCGGAACTCTTCCCTGCGCCGCAGCATCGCGCGGATTCTTGCAAGCAGCTCATTCATATCAAATGGTTTGGTCAGATAGTCATCCGCGCCAAGGTCAAGTCCTCTGACCCGGTCGCTCACTTCCTGCCGCGCCGTCAGAAAAAGCGCCGGCATAGTCTTTCCCTCCATGCGCAGCGTTTTCAGTACATCCATTCCGTCCATCCCGGGCATCATAATATCGAGGATCAGCCCGTCATAGGAGCCGACCCTCGCGTATTCATATGCGTCCTTGCCGTTGTACACCGCGTCAACGCTGTATCCCGCGTGCTTTAAGATCGCACACAGCGCGTTGGACAGTTCCACTTCATCTTCCGCAAGAAGCAGTTTCATCTTGAATTCCCTTCTTTGTTGCCCGGCATCCGTCCGGCCGCAGCAGTTGCTGCTCCAGCCGTAACAGAAACACTGTCAATCGTGATTGTGTCCATTATATCACCGGCGGTAATGGTATAACTGCCTTCACGCAGAGAACTGCTGCTGAAAATCACGGACTGGAAATCTTTCTCCGGCGTCATCGTAAGGATCACATTTCCGTCACTGTCTTTGAGGGTTACCGTTGTTCCGGCCTTTTGCACCTCGTCGAAATAATACATAACCGAATACTGCGAAGAACTGTCATCAAAGGTCACAGACATACCGGACGATCCTGCGGTCTTCACACTTCCTCCGGTAATCTGCGCCGCCGCATCACTCCCGTCTCCGATATCGATTGCCCCGTTTCCATTGTTCGTCGGTCCGTAAATTGTAAGGTCACCGCCGTCAACATATAAAGAGCCGTTGGAATCTATGCCGTCGCCGTCCGCGTTAACGACAATCGTTCCGCCACTGATCCTGATATATGCGTACGGGTCCGAGTGCATTCCGCGGCCGCCGGAAGGTCTTCCGCCGTCAGAAGGCTTTTCTCCATCAGCAGGCTTTTCCGGTCTGCCGGCAGCAGCTGTGCTCTGCGACGTGCCTGGCGTCTCTTCTCCGGATGCCTTCTGCGCCGTACCGTCCGTTTTTTCCGGCGCTGCGGATGTCACCGCCTCCTCGCCGCCTTCCTCCGGGCGCTTCCCATGGTTTGCAAAATCCAGATCGTCCTGATTATCCGAAGCGCTGGCATTGGACGATGCATTCATTCCGTCATCGGATGCCGCGATGTTTATTTCGCCGCTCTGAATATCGATCGTATCGCCTTCAAGCCCTTCGTAGGACTTTGTCACATCAATTTCGCCTCCGGCGATTATGAGCGCCGTCGCCGCGTGAATTCCGTCATCTCCGGAAGAAAGCTTCAAGGTGCCGCCTTCGATATAGATATAGCCCTTTCCTTCCGTGTCATCCTTGCTCGTGTGGATTGCATCATCCTCCGCCGTGATATTCAGCTCGCCGTCTTTGATCCGGATCGAGTCATTTGCAGCGATTCCTTTGCCCGCAGAGGTTATATTGTATGCACCGTCCGTGATCACAAGATCATCCTTGCAGACAATGCCATGCTTATAGCCCGCAGTGATATTCAGTGTTCCGCTGCCGTTCAATGTCAGATCACACACAGAGAAAACAACACCATCCACCGTATTCTCCATATCTTCCGGCTGGACATATTCCTGCGCGCTGTCCGCCAGCGTATTTTCCGAGCCGTCCGCAAGTGTCAGAAATACCTTGTCGGCATTTTTGATCAGAATCGCGGCATTCTCGTCCGCGGTAATCGAGGCGTTGTCCAGAACCAGCTGCACTTTATCTGTATCCGCGGCATCGACGATAATCTGTCCTTTGTTCAGCGTCCCGGAAATAATATAGGTCCCGGCGGCTGTAATCGTCACGACGCCTCCTTCTGCGGAAGCGCCTTCCCCTGTTACATCCGCACTGTCTCCGTTCAGTGCTATCTTTACTGCGGTGGCTTCGTCGTAAGTGGAATCCAGATCGCGGTCCGAGAACTGGTCTGTCAGATCCAGATCCTCCAGCTTAACAAGGAGTCCCTCCGTACTCTCTTCCGATGAGCCGACTTCTGTGCTGCCGCCTTCGGAAGATTCCGCGGCTGCAGACGCTGTTTCCGTATCCCCTGCAGACGTTTCCGTGTCCGCTTCGGATATCACCATGGTCTTGTTCCCTGCTGCCGCATTTGTTCCCGCACAGCCTGTCACTGTTAAAGATGCCGCCGTCATCGCGGCAAGGAGTTTTAATACAACTTGTTTTTTCATCTTCCGGTCCTCCTTCCTTGTGCTTATTAAAGCTCTTCGGTTCTTGTATGGATTTCTCTTGAGCAGGCAATCTCAAGGTTGCCGTTTCTTGTTCTCATTTCGTCAATCATGCGCTTTACGGACAGCCCGTCCCGCATGACGATTCTGTAACTTAACCTGTACATGGAACCCATTCCTGACGTACGGACATCGGTGAGTTCCGCTCCGGCTGTATACTTTGCGAAAATATCGTCAAAAATTCCTTCAAAATCCAGCGTCTCCGGAACCGTGACTTTCAGTGTCCGTTCCTTTGCGTTGCCGCTTCCAAATCCGGTTTTCTGCAGAAGGAGGTAACTTACCAGCACAATCGCCGTAAAAACAGCTGCGATCAGAAGATACCCCATCCCGGCCATGAGTCCTACCGCCATCGCAAGAAAAATCATTGTGATTTCCTGCCCGGTTCCCTGCGCGCTGCGAAAGCGGACCAGAGAAAATGCGCCTGCAACTGCGACTCCCGCGCCGATATTGCCGTTCACCATCATAATGATAACTTCAACAATTACGGGAAGCAGCGCGAGTGTGATCGCAAAGCTTTGCGAGGACTGTTTTGTCAGATGAAAACAGAAGGATATGGCTAGTCCGAGTGCCAGAGAAACCAGCGTCGCCAGAAAAAACGAAGACGGCGTTATCGTTCCGGATACAATGATTGATGAAAAAAGTGTGTCAAGCATATTTGAATTCTCCTTCTGCGGGTATTTTCTTCTTCTGCCGGGAATACATTTCAAAGCCTCTGACGTACTTGGAAAAGGACACCGGATAAATCGCGAGCTCATTCAGAATGTCCGCGACGGCCGGCTTTATCGCGCCCTGGACCTTCAGCTCCATCAGAATTTGATTCCCGTCCAGAATCGGAACGCCTTCTTCGGTGTCCTGCAAGTCCAGATTCATGGACCACTGCAGATTTCTGTCAAACGTGATCCGAAGCTCCGGATCAAATCTGCCTGCCATAGCAATCCGTTCATACCGGATTTTCATTGCCGGAACAATCTGTCTGTAAAAGGTCAGAAAATAGTCGATCTCATCGGAAATCTGCGACCTTTGCGGAGCTTCAATACCATGACAGAGATAATCGATTGCCTGCCTGTACGTCATATCAATCCTTCGTTTGTAGACGATACCCCGGTACTTCTTCTTGATCTCTACAAAGGCGGTTGTATCATCGTCCGGAATCTTATACGTGCGGAGCCTTAGTTTTTCCTTATAAGCCGGTTTTTCCAGCGAGCGGCGCACCAGCCGGAAATCCGGTGTGTCGAAGTAGATGTTCAGAATCTGTGTTTTGCCGTATGCGTCTTCTTCCACGTATGGCGAAAGTCTTCTGCGCAGCGCCTCATACTGTTTCCAGCCAAGAAGATATTTCACTTCCTTGCGCTCAAATGTTTCTTTGTATCCGCTCATGCCTGTGTACCTCCTTTGAAACATCTGCGGGCGTTTCTTTGCTATGGGGTCATCATACAGGGCGTACCTAAATTGAGCCTAAATGAAAAGCGGCCGGGCGAAAAATTCTCACCTGACCGCTGCGCGTAGTTAAATATAGGTTTTCAAATCTGTTTTTATGAAAATTTTAATGTCCCAGATAGGTCCTGATGATTTCCAGATATTCATCCGGATAAAAACCGATCTCCCCCTGAAAACGGGTCAGCGCAATCAGCCCGCCGTCAATTTCGGGGATCGATGCCAGCATTGCGGCATTGTCTTTCTTGAGTCCGCCGCCATAGACGACATCGATTCCGCCGGTTCTTTCCTTTACAAAACGGGCGATCATTGTGGTATAGTCTTTCCCTGCAGGTGTCTTCCCGGGGCCGATGCTCCACACCGGTTCATAGGCAATGACAATACTCTCTTTATCAACGCCCGCAAGTCCCTCATCCAGCTGTGCGCCGAGGACTTCCTGCCAGCGCGGCTGCTCCTGTGCCGTTTCTCCGATACAGTATACGACTTTAAGACCTCGTGCCTGTGCGCACAGAATTTCCTGATGCAGAAGTCTGTTCACTGCGGCTGCCGCGTCGTCACCAGTTACGCCGCCTGTCGAAAGAATCTCCTTTTTATCGTTTCTCTCTTCGCAGTGTCCGATCAGAACAGCTTCCGCGCCCAGTGCCTTCACAGCCGCCGCGGGAAGATTTGTCGTGAAAGCGCCAAAATTACCGCCCGGCGTCACATCGCTTCGGAAAACGCCCTGGCTGCCGATCTGCAGTACGCTCCCTTTAGAGAGCGCTTTCACGGCATTCTGAATATGCGCCTCCGGCATAAAGTCGATGAATTCCGCTTCTTTCGGATCATATCCGCTGAGTTCGTCCTGCGTCTTTCTGACAATTCCACCTGCCCAGTCCGTGACAGGCGCAAGTCTGTTGACACCTCCAAGCTCCGAAGGTACATCAAAACGCTTTAAATTCAGTAAAATATGTTTCATCAGACCATATCTCCTTCCGCGGCTTCCCCGCTGCCGAATTTCGCGTCTCCCGGATGGTTTCCATATGCGTCCATGCAGTCCAGGCCCGCGTCTTTCATGCAGAGATGTACAGATGCGGTCTTGAATGTACGCGGCAGTGCCAGGATATTCGGGTTTGCGCCTACGTATTTCTTCTTCGCGTCTTCAAGCGCTTCTTCAAACGTGGCCCGTGTCTTCAGCCCCATGCCTCTCGCGTATCCGGGCTCCTGCGAGCCGACAATATAGATCGCGCTGGTATTCATTTCCGCGATATGTCCGCAGCTCATCATCGAGAAACCGTGGAACGGATGGAACGCGTTCGCGAAACGATACTTCCGGATATACTCCTCGTTCGTCGCGAAATACTCACCGTACCGGTTCATGTCGGGCAGGACATTCATATGATCCTTCTGGAACATATCATAAAGCTCCCGCAGATACGGCCACAGCTCATCATGGAAATATCCGTTGCAGGTGGACGCGCAGAGAATGACACAGTGATCACTCATAACACGGCGGAACCGCAGAACCTGCGCAGAGAGTGCCTGCATCATCATGACCGGGTTCGTCCCCATGCCGTCGCCGTAGTGGAATTTCTGCGGCATTCCGAAAACAAGCACGTCGTATTTCTTCTCTGCCCAGTGCACGTAGGTTCGCTTATCCGCAATCTTCCACGACTGCGGCATCATCTCTTTCGCGTATCCCGAGAAAATCGCGATCTGCCGGGATTTCGAATCCAGAACCGCGTCACAGCAGAAGAACGGATGTCCCATCTTCTCTTCCATGTGCATGCTGATCTCGTTGAACTTATGCCGCATGAGAGAACCGTTGTTAACCGGTGTGAAATCCGCCTGATGCATGACCGCAGGAACATGGTGCGCGCCGATGCATTCCCAGTCCGTGATTCCGGTCGCACTGTGCTTGTATCCCCCTGAATATCCGCCGTAAGGATTGCCTTGCACATGACCGATCAGAATCGGCAGATCCGCCTCGAAAACAAACCGGTTCATGTGTACCTTGTCGCCACGCTTTGTGGTCCCCAGATCCACCATGTGTTCCCTGTCTTCCGAATCATGGCTGATGATCTGGCCGCTGTGCCAGAATTGATTATACAGCTCCGGTCCGAAGATCGCGAGCGCGTCCTCCGGTTTGCTTCTCGGATGCAGACCGTTGGAAATAATGAACAAAATGTCCTTCTTCTCAACGCCGGCGCTGTAAAGCTCCTCGAGAATATAACGGATCGAAAGCTTTCTGTGACTGGTCGGCTGCTCTCCGCCTTTGACTCTGTCCGGTACAATGAAGACAACTTTCGAGCCCTTATGTACAAGTTCCGAAACCCTCGGCATACCGATCGGATGCGCAAGGCTTTCCTTGTACGCAGCCTCCAGCTTATCCTCCGGAATAAACGGCGGGTCTGCCACGGTTTCTCCCGGAATAAAAACGTCTGTTGTATCCGGAAGATCTGCCCCCAGCGTTCCCTGTCCGTATTCAAATTCAAAGTGTTTCATGTAACCCTTCCTCCTGATGATTGCAAAGTCTTCGCCGCATTGCCGCCAAAACAGAACAGCCCGCGCTTTTTTTATATGCCTGCGTTCTTATATCTCTGCGCCATTTCTTCAAGGGAAACCGCTTCAACCTGCGGCGCCTTCCCGTAACTGCCGAATTTGACAATCAGCGGTGCGAGCGCTTCTTTGACGCCGTCTTCGACGGCGCGGGAAAGCCGCTGCACATCTGTGTCTTTCTCGTTTCCGTACATAACCATGTCCATCAGCGGTACGAAGAAAACGCGCGGATCAAATTTTTCCGGGTATTTCATCAATAGTTCATAGACGCCGCCAATCGACGCACTGCTCTGCAGCGAAGGATCAAATGCGAAAAGTTCCCGCAGATTTCTCGTGACCGCAAGACGCAGATCCGTATCCACATTGATTTTGTTGATGCCGCAGTGAGCAACTTCCACCAGCTGACTGACATCTATGCCATAGGCATTCGTGATTTTGCCGCCCAGAGCGTTCAGCTCCGAAACGATGTATTCCGGCACGGTCGATGAACCATGGCTTACCAGAAAGCCGTCAATATGCTCATGCCGCATGCACTCCTTGATGGCGATGACGATTTCCTTCCGGATTTTCGCGTCTTTACCTTTGTTGGCGCCGTGTTTTGTCCCGTAACTGATCGCGAGCGCGTCGCACCCGGTTTTCCGGAAGAAGTCAATGGCTGTCAGCGGATTCGTATATGTCGATGTCTCCGCAAATACATCATCCTCGACGCCGGCCAGAACCCCGAGTTCCCCTTCCACGGTAACGCCGCGCGCATGCGCGTATTTTACAACCTCTCTCGTCAGCTCGACATTCTCATCATACGGCAGCGCGCTTGCGTCAATCATCACGGACGTATATCCGCCTTCCACGGCCGCCACGCAGGAGTCAAAATCTCTACCGTGATCCAGATGAATCGCAACCGGAATCCTGCTGTCTTGTCCGTACTTTCTGACGGCGTCCGCGATGTTTTTCGCGCCTGTTTTCTTGTCTTCCAGCGTGGACTGCGCAAACTCCGCGCAGCCGCCCATAAAGCCGTTTGCAAGATCAGCCCCCTGTAAAAGTGCGGGGCTCCTGAGCATTTCATGCACTTCAACCGCTGCCTTGATCTGACAGACCGCATTGACATTGAAAGCGCCCTGCGCGTAATTTCCCTTGTCTGCCGCTTCCAGAATTGCTCTCATCGGCACAAGCATATGTAATCCTCCCTTTAGTTAAATGAGATCATCTCGCCGAGACCTTCCCCGATCAAAGGTCTTGCCCAATCCGTGAACTGCTGTGTTACACCGTTCCCTTCCGCGTTGATATATGCATCCGGCAGTTTCTTCTCATGCATCATAACCTCATCAATATCGATCAGAAGCGGAACCACTTTGTAGGGCTGTGTGGAGACGCGGCGGAACCCGACCATCTTGCCGGTCTTTCCCTGCAGCAGCGCGCGGCAGGCCAGTGTCCCGGAGAGCTCCGCTTCTTCAAGATCAACCTTGCTCCGGAGCTGGACCGAGCATCTTCCGAGAAGGCCGGGTTTCTCGCCGCGGGCTTTGTATCCCAGACGCCGGATAACCACATTCGCGAGGTGCGTTCCAACATCACCGAAGTACGTGGATCTTCCAACCTGAAAAAGCGGTTCGACGATCGGCTTTCCTTCTTTGTCTTTAAGGCCTTCGCTGGCGACCACCAGAATTCCTTTCTTGACCTTTAAAAGGCGGCTGACATCCTGAATAAACCGTTCCTCATCGAACGTCCGCTCCGGCAGATAGATGAGATCCGGTCCCGGTGCATTACCATCCGCGGCAAGTGCGCTGGCTGCCGCGACCCATCCCGCGTTTCTGCCGGATACTTCCAGCACAACCACATGAATCGGCAGCCCTTTGATATCCGCCGCAAGTTCTCTCGTACTCTGCGCGATATATCTCGCGGCGCTTCCGTATCCCGGGCTGTGATCCGTAATCGCCAGATCATTATCCATGGTCTTGGGTATCCCCATGACAAGAATGTCTTTCTGCAGCGCCCGGCAGGTTTTGTGGAGTTTACCGCAGGTATCCATCGTGCCGTTACCGCCGTTCATAAGGACGCCGCCGATCTGATGTTTTTCGAGAATCCGCACCATCGCTTCATATTCCGGTGCTTCCAGCTGATCTCTGGACGTACCGATCGCGCTGCCCGGTGTCTTTACAAGAAGCCGGAGTCTGTCTTCCGGCACATCCGTCAGATCGATGAACTCTTCCCTCAGGAGCCCTCCGGTTCCATTTTTCGCGGCGAGGATTCTGCCGACGGATTTGTTTTGCCGCGCTTCCATCACCGCTCCGTACAGGGAGGCGTTCATGACGGCTGTAGGTCCTCCGCCGTGTACTATCAGAACCGTTTCTTTCCGTGCTTCACTCATTCACTGCATTCCTTTCCAAAGCCTGCGCTGCTCATTTTGTTTTGCCGAGAAGTTTAAACATCCGCTGTTTGTAGGCTTCTACGCCCGGCTGATCAAACGGATTCACGCCGAGCATTCCGCACGAAAGAGCGCAGGCAAACTCAAAGAAGTAAAAGAGCTGTCCGAAGTTATACGCGTCCGGAGCCTCCGCCGAAATTGTCATGACCGGAAGCTTTTCGCTGTGCGCTCTGATTGTCGCCTGCTGCGCGGCTTTGTTGATGTCATAAAAATCAAGACCATCCAGATAGTCTAACCCGTCTCTGCGTGAATCCGGCTCTATTACAAAACTGTCCATCTTTTGCCGGAAATCCAGAAATGTCTCAAAAATGGCCGGCGGCCCGTCCTGAATATACTGTCCGGTCGAATGCAGCTCTTCAGAAAACTCGCCGGTAACCGGGAAAACGCCTTTTCCGTCTTTGCCTTCGCTCTCCGCAAACAGCTGTTTCCACCACTGATAAAAGTATCGCAGCTCCGGTTCAAAGGACGAAAGCATCTCCATATGATATCCATGCCTGTCAAAGAGCCTGCGCAGGCACGCGTACCGGTACGCCGGATTCTCCTGTGGTCCGAGAGATCGCAGCTGCATCTGCATATCATTCGCTCCTTTGACCAGCTCCCGCACATCAATGCCCGCGGCAGCCATCGGAAGCAGGCCTACATTTGTGACGGCCGAATATCTGCCGCCCACCGTCTCCGGAAAATCAAAAAAATCATACCCTTCTTCCTGACAAAGCCGCCACAGGGAACTGCCCGGCGTCCCGGTCGCGATCACGCGCTCCGCCGCAGAAGCTCCGTACCGGCTGTCCATGTACTGCCGCAGACCCCGGAACGCGGAAGCCGGTTCCAACGTTTCAAAATTCTTCGCGATACAGTCGATGTAAAAGTCCCTGCCGTCAAGCTTCTGCAGCATTTCCCGAAGCGCGCGGGGATGCAGCGTATTCCCGGCATAGATGACATCGCATCCGCTCCTGTGTGCAACACCCTCAATGACAGATCGTGCCGCGTTATTGGAGCCTCCGACGCCGATCAGCACAAAAGCGTCCGCGCGCATCCGGATCTGCGCCGCCTTTTTCTCGATCCGCTCCAGCTCCCTCTCTCCGGCACAGATACCGGTGTCGAGCCAGCCAAGGCTGTCTTTATACACGGGATCGCCCCTCTGCGTCTTTGCAAGAAGTGATGCATGTCCGTTCATCATGTCCTGCAGTTCCTGTAAGAAACCTGTAATATCGGAATTAATCTCTAATCGCAACATAGCTGATCCCGCTGCCCGTTACTGTTCTTCGTATACAAACTGCCCCTGTACCATGGTTTTCGCGACATGTCCGTTTTTCAGCACAAGAAGATTGGCTTCCTTTCCGGGATTGATGGTGCCGATTCTATGATCGAGCCCGATCAGCTTCGCCGGATTTTCCGTAAGCACCGGCACAAGTTCCGCGAGGGAAAACTGCGTAAATCGGCGAAGGTTCCGCAGCGCCTGCCCTGTCGTCAGCGTGCTTCCGGCTCTCGTACCGTCGCTTACAAGCTTCGCGTCGCCCTTTTCGACAACAACGTCGTTTACGCCCAGCTTATATCTGCCGTCCGGCAGCCCCGCTGCCATAATCGAATCTGTCACGGCGACAACTCTGTCCAGCCCTTTTGCCTTGATAATGATGCGGACTGTCGCGGGGTGCAGATGTCTTCCGTCGCAGATCATTTCACAGTACAGATCCTCCGACTCCAGCGCCGCGCCGAAAATCGAAGGGAAATGCTGATGCAGCAGCTTCATCCCGTTTCCCGTGTGGGTAGAAGCCATGGCGCCCGCCCGGATTGCCTCCATCGACGTCTCATAGCTTGCTCCCGAATGCCCGATCGCTACCTGAATGCCCATTTCCTTCAGCTTCGGTATCATCGAAATGACGCCGGGAAGCTCGGGCGCTACCGTGATATAACGAATATTCCCTTCGGCACGCTCCTGATACCTGCGGATCAGGTCAAGATCCGGCATCCGAAGCAGTTTTTCGGGCATCGCTCCCTTGTAGTCCTTTGAAAGGAACGGTCCTTCCAGATGGATTCCTTCCATGACAGCTCCGTGGTGCGGCAGTTTCTGCCATGCAAGGAAGGCGTCGATCGCGCGGCAGGTTACTTCTTCTGTGTCCGTCAAAACAGACCCCAGCCAGCTCGTTGTCCCCTGGCTGGCGAAAAAACAGCAGATGCTCTCCAGCTCTTCCGGCGTCGCTGCATTGACATCCGTTCCGTATGCTCCATGCGTATGGATATCAAAGAATCCCGGAATCACCCTGCTGCCCGACAGATCCGTAACTTCTTCCGACGGCTCTGCCGAAAGAACGCCGTAAGTGTCGATTCTGCCGTCCGTAATCCGCAGATCCGCCTGAATAAAACTGTGATTCAGATAAAACTCTCCATTTTTTAACAGCATGATTTGTAATCCCCTCTTTAAAACGGCTGCTTCGCGGCGTTCGCGTTTGTGATGATCATCGCGTCTGCATGCCGCTGCAGAAGCGATGCCGGGAAATGCCCGCTGACTTCCCCGTAAGCGGCCTGCCGGATAACCGCGCGGTGCCAGTCGCGGAAGACGCCGATCCTGACTTTTCTGGCTGCCAGAATTTCACTGATGCCGATCGTAACAGCCTTCTTCGGCATCGCGTCAATCGCGCCGCTCCTGTCGCCGATTGCATTGCTCGTTCTTGTTTCGCGGCTGATTGTCAGCACTCTTGTCGGGAGTTTTGCGAATTCCTCCGCGGAAAGTTCGTCCTGCGCCTCGTTGAATGCGAGATGTCCGTTGATGCCGATCCCGCCAAAGCAGACATCGACGCCGCCAAGGCGCGTAATGATTTCATGAATCTTTTCCGGTGCCTTCGGATCCGGGAAGATTCTCTGCTCCTGCGGCATGACCAGCTCCGGATCAATCTTTTCATAAACAAAGCGTTTCATGAAGCCGCGGAAGGACAGAGGGCTGTCTTCACTGATATACGTTTCATCGTCATTGAGATACTCATCCATGTTGATGAACCAGCAGTTTTTCAACGACACCCTGTCGCGGTTGACCAGCCGGACAAAAATCGGATACTGCCCGACCGGTCCGACCGGACAGATAAAGACGGTATGTCTGCCGGCCTGATTGTTTTTCTCGATCGTTTCCTTCATTTCGAGCGCGAGCTCATAAAACACCTCGCCGGAATCCGAAAGCTTTAAAATCGGAATTTTGGAATTCTTCCCCAGTTCTTCCGCCGAAATCTGATAGTAGTCCATGTTTTGCATTCTGCTCCCCCTGCTGTGTCAAAACAGCTTCTCCAGTCCGAGCTCCCTGATCAGCTCCACAATTTCTCTGCTCCTGCTGCAGCCGAATTTATGCAGAAGCCCCTTGATCTGCGTCTTGATCGTAACTTCTTCAACGCTCCTGATCCGCGCGATTTCCCGGATCTTTCTCCCGTCCAGCAGGAGCCTTATGATCTCCCGCTCGGAATTGGTCAGATGCGAAACGTTGTTGATGAAAAAGACCAGTGACTGCTCGCTTTTGCGCAGACGGTTATACTCCTTCATGATGGACTGCGACACATTACTGTCCAGAACGGTTGTTCCATCATATGCCCTCCGGATATGCTCCAGAAGGACTTCGTCGTCGCAGCCCTTGACGATGTAATCGACGGCGCCGGTTCCCATGCCGGAGTGAATCATGTCGTCGGTTTCATGCGCCGTCATAAAGATAATTTTAATTCCGGGACTGCTGCTGTGTATCTGCTCCGCGGCGTCAATGCCGGCGGTCAGTGTTTCCATTTCTATATCCATCAGGACGATGTCGGGCTTGCGTTCAAGCGCAAGCTTCACAATCTCCTGACCGCTCGCCGCGCTTCCGGCAATCTCCATGTCCTCCTGTTCGCCGATAATTTCACAGAAGTCTTCCCGCAGGATGTCGATGTCTTCGGCAACCATGACCCGGATCAGGTATTCTCCTATCTTTTTCATGACTTTGCCTCCTGCCGGGAAGAATGATGTTTCCCTCCTTCTTCATCTCCGTACCTCGGCAGCATCAGAAGAAAAGTGCTGCCCTTGCCTTCTTCGGAAACCGCTTTCAGATGGCCGAAATGTTTGCGCACAATTCTGCGGACATAGAAAAGTCCCATGCCCGCCAGATCAAACTGGCGTTCCAGGCGCAGATCTTCCCGGTTCTCGGAATATTCCACCTGCACATACCGGAACACGCCGTAGGTTCCTGCAGCCGTGGATAGCAGCGTGATGATGAAGATCACGCTCCAGCCGCGGGAGGAAAGAGCGGAACTGATGTAATTGCTGATGCCCAGCTGGATATACTCGGAGATGAACATGTTGTAGATCTGCGACGGATCCTTCGTCGCGTACAGCAGGTACAAAACAGCCGCCGCCGAAAGATACAGCAGGATATAGAAAAAGTCCCTGCGGAACATCGGGATCGTCGTTCGTGCATATTCGAGAATCAGCAGAGCGAAGGAAGCTGTCATGACCAGCAGTATCCATGCAAAGACGAGCTTCATCATGACTACCTGCATTTCAAAATGCAGCTCCGCGAACCACCGGAAAACCGGCGGATAATAATAAACCAGAAACAGAGCCGTCGGCAGGAGCGTCAGCATCCGAACCAGCCTCGCGCGCCTGCGGATTATGGCGGTATTGCAGAATTCCAGCGATACCCGCAGATAAAGCCACGGGAACAGCAGTCTGCATACAGCGACAATGTATCCGAGCCGGTCCAGATGAATCGGCAGCGCCCGCAGCCAGTGCTGAATGTCCGAGGAGACAAACAGTAGTCTTACCTCCTTCGCGGCCGTGCCGCCCATCATCGCGATGTAGATGATGATGCCGCCGAACATGATCGTCTCGGCAGCGCTAAGAAGCAGTAGTGAAAAGGAGCGGTCACTCTTTTTGAGAATTCCGATCAGTAAGAAGATAAGAGCTGATAAAGCCAGCATTAAAATCAACATGCATCTGACACCTTAAAGACCGGGCCCTCTATCAGAGCACCCGGCCTCCCTCATTGAAGCTTTACGGCTGCAGAGAACGGTTTCCTTCATGCTGTTTCAATGCTTCGTTTCTCGTGCGGCCATCCGTTATTTGGAAGTGTTATACAGATCGTATCCTTCCTTCATCACATCGTACAAAACATAGGAATCCGTATCAACCTTCTCCTTGATCCGGCCGTTCGCGATGAACACATTCTGCTGGGTCTCATAAACTTTCTGGAGCTCGTCCGTATTTCCCGCGATCTTTGTGATGGTATCCCAGTCGCCTTCCTTAATCGAAGCGATCATGGTTTCTTCAGGAGCGTCAAGGTGTTTCGCGAGAGACTTCGCAACTTCTTCGGTATGTGCCGCGCGATAATCATGTGCCTTATCGAGCGCTGCAGCGAAACGCACCAGCACGTCGTGGTTCTCATTCGCGTACTTCTCGGTCGTGATATAGCTGGACGGGAAAATCGCCTGATCGAGGAAGTCCTTGTTACTGCCAAGCGATACATAATTGTCTTTCAGAGCGTTCTGCAGCGTTACCGTGTTCGGACTCCAGGTGGCGCAGGCATCAATCTGATCCGCTACCATCGCAGTGGTCATGCCGTCGACTGCCATCTCTACGAGTTTGACATCGTTCTCTGTCAGGCCGGCTTTCGCGAGTACCTGCTGCAGGATGATTTCTGAAGAAGTACCGGATGCGACCGCAATTGTCTTTCCTTTCAGATCTTCCGGCTTTTCGATTCCATGAGACTTGTTCGCAACTACTTCATCCGCAAGAGACGTCGTTGTATCCATCTGGAAAATCTTCGCCTGTCCTTCGATACAGAGCGCGTGCGCGCCGTGTCCGATCTGGGAAATATCAATGTCGCCCGAAGCCATCGCCGTAATCTCCGCAGGGCCGCCCTGGAACTCGGCAGGCTCTACAGTGATGCCATATTCTTCGAAATAGCCCTGATCAATGCCGACAAATAAGGAAGCTGCGGAGCCCATGTTCGGCATATATGCGACTCTGACCGTAACAGGCTCATATTCCTTCGCGGGTTCTGCCGCTGCTGTGTCCGTTGACGCTTCGGCGCTGTCTGTTTTCGCTTCTGTTGCCGCCGCTGCGACTTCTGTCGCCGCTGTCGTTGCCGCCGTATCCGCCTTGGACGATGCTGCTCCGGAATTGCCGCCGCAGGCTGCAAGCATCGCAGCCATGGAAGCTGTAAGGAGAACTGCCAGTGCTCTTCTCTTCATAATGATTCCTCCTGTTGTGCTTGTTTTATCTGATCCACCTTTGTGGATATTTCAGAGTGTTATTTGCGGACTGCCAGATATTCCTCATATACCTGTTTCCAGATATGATTCTTGAGCTCAAGGAACCTCGGAGACATCTTGGTCGCCTGATCTCTCGGATAAGGAATATCAATATCAACGATTTCTTTTACTCTGCCGGGGCGCGCGTGCATGATGACGACTCTCTGTGCGAGAATGATCGCCTCTTCCACGTCATGCGTGATGAAGAAACAGGTCTTCTGCTCCTTCTCCCAGGTCTCCAGAAGTTCGGTCTGCAGCTGCGTTCTGGTCTGCGCGTCCAGCGCACCGAACGGTTCGTCCATCAGAAGGACTTTCGGATTCACCGCGTAAGCTCTCGCGATCGCAACTCTCTGCTTCATACCGCCGGAAAGCTCCTTCGGATACGCTTTCGCGAACTCTTCTAGATCTACCATCTTCAGGTACTTATGTGCGGTTTCGAGCGCCTCGCTGCGGTTAACGCCCTGCTGCAACAGGCCAAACATGACGTTCTTCTCCACGGTCAGCCAGGGAAAGAGTGCGTATTGCTGGAAAACAATGCCTCTTTCCGGACTCGGCCCGTCGACCTCTTTGCCGTCTACATAGACATGTCCGTCCGTTGGCTTATCCAGGCCACCGATGATGTTGAGGAGCGTTGACTTGCCGCAGCCGGATGGTCCGACGACGCAGACAAATTCGTTTTCATGGATATTCAGATCGACACCGTTCAGGGCGGTCATCTCGCCGTTGCGGCCGTTAAATTTCTTGACGACATGGTCGATTTGGACCTTTACTGGACTGTTTCCTGCCATCCTGTAAACCTCCTTTCAAGGAATTTAACAATCTTTTCAAACGAGATACCGATAATGCCGAGAATAATAATGCCAAGGAGCACGACGTCCATCTGATAATAACCGCTGGCTTTCTGGATCATCATACCGAGGCCTCTGTCGCCGCCGACGATTTCCGATGCCATCAGCGTTGTCAGAGAAGTTGAAAGGCCTAACCTTGCAGCTACCAGAATGTACGGTGTCGATGCCGGAATGATGATCTTGAAGAAGATATCCCGGTTGCCGGCGCCGAGCACTCTCGCCGCCTTGATCAGCGTCGCGTCAACACCTTTGACGCCCTGATACACGGTAACAACCTGTACGAGGAAAGACGCGATCACGATTACCGTGACTTTGCCGATATTGCCGACGCCAAGTGCCGCCGTAATCAGGAAAACATACGCGAGAGGCGGAATGTTTCTGACAAACTGTATCCATGGCTCGACGATCCTGCAGAACGGTTCGTACCAGGCCATCAGAAACGCAGTCGGAATTGCCAGAACAAACGCAATGCCGAAGCCTGACAGCACTCTGGACAGGGAACCCCAGATGTGTTCCCATAGGATCGGTGAATCAATTCCTTTGGAGATAAAGGCATCCAGCACCTTTTTCGGACTGGCAAAAACAATCGGCCAACGATAAGCCGCGAACAGCCAGAGAGCGATGGCAACGCCAAGCGAAAGCAGGAGCCAAACAGCTTTTGGTACTTTATCCCATGCGCTTTTCTTTTTATTCATCGTGAACTCCTTTCCTGTGATTCCATCATAAACAATGGGTACAGGAAAGATAAGTATGAACTTTTTTCATACTTTTTGTGATCCACGAATTATTTTTCAGATAGTATCAAGGAGGAGGAACTGAGGGTGTTCCGGTGCTGAATTGGAGATCTTCATTCCGGTTTGCAGAACACTCCGGTGAAATAGTCTGCTGCAATTGAAACAGGGATCGCCTTCTCCGGCGATCCCTGTTTCGTAAGAATGACGGGAACTGAAACACAACTTCCCTGTACATCATCATATCATCAGTAAAGACTCACGATAATATTTACGCATTTATCGATTCCAAGTTCTCCGCTGTCCAGACAAACATGATAGTTCTGCGCATGTCCCCACTTCATATCTGTGTAAAAACGATGGTAAGCAGCCCTGCGCTTGTCTTTTTCTCTAATCCTTTGTTCCGGTGTCTTCACGCTCTCTCCATATTCCCGAACAATGCGTTCAGCCCGTTTCTCCATGCTTGCATGTATAAAAACATTCAGACAGTCGGCTTTATCCCCAAGAAGGATCTTCTCCCTCCTGCTGAATAAATTCTGTTGAATAGCCGCTTTCGTCTGCGATTTTCTGAATGAGTTCTGCGTCATAGCACGAAATGCCAAGTCTTTCGGCAACCTTCCTGCCGATAGTTCGTCCGCCGCTGCCGAACTCACGGCTGATCGTAATCACTCTGTTAGCCATTTATTGAAACCTCCTGTTTTAATTCACGATACGTTGCAGTGATCAGAATCAGTGCAATAATGAAAGTCAGAATATCTGACAACGGCATGGAATACAGTACACCGTCCAATCCGAAGAAAAGCGGGAGAAGCAGGGCAAAACCCACGCCAAACACAATCTCACGAACCATAGAAAGCATTGTAGACTCCATCGCTTTTCCCATTGCCTGAAGAAAAATGAAGCAAGCCTTATTCACGCATGCAAGAACCATCATGCACAGATAGATTCGGAAGACCTTCAGCGCGAAATCGGTGTAATAAGAGCTCTCATTGGCCGCTCCGAAGATTCCGATCAGCTGATGAGGGAATACTTCAACAATGATAAGTGACACACCGCCGACAACAGCTTCTGAAATCAGTAATTTTGTAAACAGTTTTCGAACCCTCTGTTTCATTCCAGCCCCCATGTTATATCCAACGATAGGGATGCAGCCTGCTGCCATGCCTACAACGATTGAGATAACAATCTGGAAAAATTTCATAACGATTCCGACGACAGCCATAGGGATCTGGGCATACTGTTCCTGGCCAAACACTGCATCCATAGCTCCGTACTTTCGGATCATGTTATTGATCGCAGCCATTGCCGCAACCAGAGATATCTGGGAAAGGAAACTTGTAATACCGAGCAGTAATGTTCTTCTGCAGATTTTTCCGCTTAATTTGAAATCCTTTTTTGAAGGCTTTACAAGCTTCATGTGCAGAATATACCAAACTGCAAGAACTGCTGTCACAATCTGTCCGATGACCGTCGCAACTGCGGCTCCCATCATGCCCCATTTAAAAACGAAGATGAAGACAGGATCCAGGATAATATTCAGCACTGCTCCTGCTAGAGTGGAAGCCATGGCAAATTTCGGACTCCCATCGGATCGTATGATCGGATTCAGAGCCTGTCCGAACATATAGAACGGAATTCCCGATGCTATGTAGTAAAAGTATTCTCTGGAATACCGGAAGGTCTCCGCATTTACTGTTCCTCCGAACATAGCAAGAATCTGATCCATAAAATTCAGATAAATACCTGTCAGGATCAGGCTGCTGACAACAACCATAATGATTCATTGCCAACACTTCTTTTCGCTGTGGCAGGCTCTTTTCTTCCAAGGCTCAGGCTGACATAAGCACAGCAGCCGTCACCGATCATTACCGCAACAGCCAGTGCAATGACCGTAAGAGGAAATACGACCATATTGGCAGCGTTTCCATAAGATCCCAAATACGTGGCATTTGCGATAAATATCTGGTCGACAATGTTGTACAGGGCCCCTACCAGGAGCGAGATGATGCAGGGGATTGCGTACCTTTGCATTAAGCTTCCAACAGGTGCCTCCCCTAAAAACCGGCTGTTTGTTTCTTCCATTTTACCCTCACTTTCCTAAAAAACAGCGTGTAGTCATCGGCTGGATTTATGCCAATGGCTACACGCTGTTTTTCATGTGTTATTCATTTTTACAGTCCGGACAGTCTCTGACAGGACTATTGTGTACTGCTAAAAAAACGAGTTGCTTCAACTGGATTTACGCAGTTGTGCAACTCGTTGTAATTTATTTATAATCCAGTTTTGGCCGAAGTTCAAAGGTTTTTTGAAAAATGTCATATATTTGGCAACACTCATACCAGAATATACTCCAGGCGCCGCTCCTTGGTCTTCATCCCCATCTTTTCGTAGAACTTTTCAGCTGATGTGTTGCCATCCCACACATTTAGCTGCACCTCATAGCAGCCAAGCCTCTTCGCCTCCTGCTTGACAAACTCGAACAGGCTCTCGCCGACATGCTGTCCTCTGGTCTTCTGATCAACACATAAATCGTCGATAAAAAGCGACAGGAACGGTACCATATTGTTGGAAAAAGGCTGCTGCCGGAGCTGGCAGAACGCGTACCCTTCGCAGATGTCCTGCTCATCAGCCGCGATATAAATCGGGTTCTGATCGTCGTGAATCATGTTCCGAAGCTCTTCGTCCGTGTACTTTGTCGTTCCCGGAATAAAAATATCCGGCCGGATGTCCGCATGGATCTGCAATACCTGCCCCAGCAGTTCATGCAGCCGCGGAATGTCTTTTTCCTCTGCTCTTCTGATACGCATCGTTTCTCCTCCAACGAAATCTGCTGTTTGAATTCACAAAGAAAGTCCTGCAGGTATGCGGCAAAACACATAGCTGCAGGACTTTCCTGATGTTATCAGAATTATCTCTTTGAGAACTGCGGAGCGCGTCTCGCGGCCTTGAGACCGTACTGCGCGAAAATCGCACTCGGAAACCCTTGATATTACTGGCTTTGCGAGCTTTTCGAAATTTGGTGCCCCACCACTTAACTACTGTCTTTTTTTCTACTTGCCCTTCTGCTTCTTACTCTTCA